>JAJXVG010000061.1 GCA_021782315.1 Pseudomonadota bacterium
GCGAAGCGCTGAAGGCCAGAAATCCTAAAGTGCAGATCGTCGCCGTCGAACCCGATGCCTCGCCGGTGCTGTCCGGCGGCCAGAAAGGCCCGCACCCGATTCAGGGAATCGGCGCCGGCTTCGTCCCGGCCGTACTCAATACCGCCATCTACGACGAGGTCGTCCGCGTCGGGAACAACGACGCGTTGACCACAGCGCGCAACATGGCGACCGAAGAAGGTCTGCTCGTCGGCATTTCGTCCGGCGCCGCCGTCTGGGCGGCGCTGGAAATCGCTGCCCGCCCGGAAAACGCCGGCAAGCTGATCGTCGTTGTCATCCCGTCCTGCGGCGAGCGCTACCTGTCGACCATCCTCTTCGAACACCTGGTGGTTTGAGCCGACCTTGAGCCCATTCGACACACCCATCGACCGACGCGGCTCGGACTCGATCAAGTGGAACAGGTATGCCGGTCGCGATATCCTGCCGCTATGGGTGGCCGACATGGATTTCGCCGCGCCGCCGGCGGTGCTCGACGCACTGCATAGACGCATCGAGCACGGCATCCTCGGTTACGGCGGCCCCTGGCCATCGCTGACCGAGTCGGTGCTTGCCCACCTCGCCGACGAGTATGACTGGTCGGTCGAAGCCGACTGGCTCGTCTGGCTGCCCGGACTGGTCAGCGGCCTGAACGTCGCCTGCCGGGCGGTCGACGGCGATGTTTTGACGGCAGCGCCGATCTACCCGCCTTTTCTTTCCGCACCTCTTTTTGCCGGGCGCCGGCTGCAGCGCGCCGAACTGGCCTGCACCGGGAAAGGCTGGCATTTTGACCGATCCGCCCTGGCATCGGCACTGACCGCCGCCACCCGCCTATTTCTGCTCTGCCACCCGCACAACCCGGTCGGCCGTTGCTGGCGCCGCGACGAACTGCTCGATCTTGCCGCCTTTGCCGAAGCCAAGGACCTGGTCGTCTGCTCGGACGAAATTCACTGCGGACTGATCCTAGACACCGACAGACGCCACATCCCGTTCGCCAGCCTGTCGCCGGAAGCCGCCCGGCGTAGCATCACGCTGATGGCACCTTCGAAGACCTTCAACATTCCCGGCCTCGGCTGCGCTTTCGCGGTGATTCCCGACGCCAAGCTACGCCATCGTTTCGAGCGCGCCATGGCCGGCATCGTGCCGCATGTCAATGTGCTCGGGCTGGCCGCCTGTGAAGCCGCCTACCGCGACAGCGGCGACTGGCACCGCGCATTGATCGACTATCTGCGCGCCAACCGGGATCTGGTCTCGGCTGCGGTCAAGCGGGACAGGAGGATAAAAATGGAACCGGTCGAGGCCACCTATCTGGCCTGGGTCGATGTGCGCGAACTCGGGCTGAGCCATCCAGCCGCTCATTTCGAAGCGCACGGACTGGGCCTGTCGGACGGTGCGGACTTCGGCACCCCTGGTTGGCTGCGCCTCAATTTCGGCTGCCCGCGCAGCACCCTGGACGAAGCCTTGAACCGCTTCGGCAACGCCTGTCGAACCGCATGAACGCCTATCTGCTCAGTATCTATTTCCTTCTGGTCGCCACACTGTGCCAAAGCCTCGCCGGTTTCTGGGCATTCCTGTCCTGGCGGCAACCCGGGCTGCCACGCTCCCGTCGGCGCACGTGGCTGGCCTTCGGACTCGCCTCGGTGCTGCTGGCGCTGCACCACGGACATACGCTGAGCCTGGCGACTCACACCGGGCTTTACGATTTTCGCCAGGCGGCGCTGGCCGTACTCGGCGGCGCGCTGTACGCCTACGCCGTCGTCCTGCTCAGGCGTCCGGCCTGAAGCCTCCGGCCTCGGTGACGATCCAGTCCAGGCGCTGATCGTGGCTTTCCGGTCGGATTGTTGGCAGGCGGTTAAGCTCGAAACCGACACCGACGGCCAGGGGACGAGGAGAAAGCGCTGCCAGGGTACGGTCGAAATAACCGCCGCCGTAACCCAGGCGATAACCGGCCGCATCGAAGCCGTTGAGCGGCAGCAGGATCAGGTCCGGCTGCAGGAACTCGCCCGCCGCCGGCGTCGGAATGCCGTAGCGGTCCTTCTCCAGCGGGGTTTCCGCATGCCATTCCCGGAAAGCCAGCGGCCGGTCCCGAGCGACGACGACCGGCAGCGCGGCCCGCGCCCCGAGGGCCGCCCAGCAATCGACGATAGCCCGGACATCCGGCTCATGCTTGATCGGCCAGCAAAAAGCGAGCACCTTCGGCACCGGCAAGGCAGCCAGCACGTGCTCGGCAATTCGCGCCGACCAGGCGACGTGCTCGGCTGCGCCAAGCGCCGCTCGCCGCGCCTGCATCTCGCGCCGCAATGCCCGGCGCCAGGCCGTGTTATCCTCGTTCGCTTCAACCATGGTAACAATCTAGCATGAAGTTTTGCCTTCCACTTCTCGTCGGCCTCTTCCTCTCCGCCCCGCTCTTTGCCCAGGGCGACGATTCCGCATTTCTGACCGCCCGCGACGCCTTCCGGGTCGGCGACGCCAACAAGCTGGAACGTGCCGCCAGCCAGTTGGGCAAGCACGAACTGGCCGCCTATGTCGAAAACTATCGGCTGCGCATGGACATGGACAAGGGCGATCCTGACGACTTGCGCGACTTTCTGCAACGCAACGACGGCAGTTACGTCGCCGAAAAGCTGCGCGCCGATTGGATTCGCTGGTTGGGCAAGCGTTCCACGTGGAACGAAGTGGATGCCGAATTCCCCAAACTGCTGGCGCCGGAAGCGGATGTCACCTGCTACAGCCAGCAGGCACGCCTCGCCCGAAACGACCGGACGGTGCTCGGCGAAGCCGAAAAGCTGTGGCTGACCATGCTCGACCCGCCGGAACCCTGCCGTCCGATCATCGACGCATTGGTTGCCAGCCAGCGGGTCAGCGTTGACGACATCTGGTTCCGCGCCCGCCGTCAGCTCGAAGCCAACCGCCCGGCCCAGGTCAAGGCCACGCTCAACTACCTGCCGGACGGCCAGGGACCGGACAGTCGCGCCCTCGACAGCGTCATGAACAGCGCCATCTCCTACCTCGTCCGCCAGCCGGGCAACTGGAGCAACAGCCGGGCCGGCCGCGAACTCGCCACCTTCGCCATCCAGCGCATGGCGACCGGCGATCCGCGCCAGGCCGCCGAACAGCTCGAAAGGATCAAGGACCGTCTGCAGGACGGCGAGCGCCAATGGGCCTGGAGCCAGATCGCCTTGCGGGGCGCCCGCAAGCACCTGTCGGAAAGCCTTGATTGGTACGCCAAGGCCGGCAAGACGGAACTGTCGGACGAGGGCTATCAGTGGAAGGTTCGCGCCGCACTGCGCGACCAGGAGTGGGGCGGTGTCCGCGACACCATCCAGGCCATGCCGCCGGCCCAGGCCGCCTTGCCCGAATGGACCTACTGGCTGGGTCGCGCCCTGAAATCCGGCGGCCGCACCAGCGAAGCGGATGCCCTGTTCGAGAAAATTGCCGACCAAGCCAATTTCTACGGCAATCTGGCCGCCGAGGAGCTTGATCGCAAGGTTCTGCCGCCACCCAAGGCCAAAGCCACCACCGCCGAAGAACAGAAGGCCGCCCAGGACAATCCGGGCATCCGTCGCGCCCTGGCCTTCTTCCGCCTCGACCTTCGCACCGAAGGCGTCAGGGAGTGGAACTGGGCATTGCGCGGCATGGGCGACCGTGAATTACTGGCCGCCGCCAACCTCGCCAAGAACAACCAGATATGGGATCGCGCCATCAATACGGCCGATCGCACCAAGAACGAACACGACTACACCCTGCGCTTTCTCGCCCCCTACGGCGATCAGGTCCGGCCGGCCGCCGAGAACCAGTCGCTCGACGATGCCTGGGTTTACGGTCTGATGCGCCAGGAGAGCCGTTTCGTCCCCGCCGCCAAGTCCAGCGTCGGCGCCGCCGGCCTGATGCAACTGATGCCGGCCACTGCCAAATGGGTGGCAAGAAAAATCGGCCTTCGCGATTTCCACCCGGGGCAGGTGCACGACACCCAGACCAACGTCCTGCTCGGCACCAGCTACATGCGGCTGGTCATGGAAAATCTCGACAATCATCCGGTGCTCGCCTCCGCCGCCTACAATGCGGGACCGAGCCGGGCCAGGAAATGGCGGGGCGATCACCCGATGGAAGGGGCAATCTACGCCGAAACCATTCCCTTTAACGAAACGAGGGACTACGTCAAAAAAGTCATGAGCAACGCGGTCTATTACTCGGCTATTTTCAATGGCAAGGCCGATTCGCTGAAAGCACGTCTCGGCGTCGTCGAGACGAACACCGCCGAAGCCTCCAAAGACAGCGAACTGCCCTAGATCGTCATGCCCGTCTCAGCCAATGCCTTCGAAATCCTGCGCGACTGTCGGGCCTTGTTCACCGGGCGCCTTGGCTCGCTGTTGCAAGGTAGCGGACAGCTTTCAAACAACGCGATCACGGCACTCGAGGAAGGCGCCGGCGCCTATTTCGACGAGATCACAAGCGGCGATTACCGTAGCGGTTTCGCCGAGGAAGCCCATGGATTGACCTCTTCGCGCATCACCCTGCTCGCCGAAGATGACCTTGAAATCGGCATACGCTTCGACAACCTGGCGGCGCGACTTTTCGAAAATACCGGCAACGGCTTGTGGAAGCTCCATCTGCGCTTCGTCACCCTGTTGAACAGACCGAAGCTGCCGAAAGGCGACAATCCAGTCGGTCCAAAGAGTATCATCCGGGGCCTTGGCCATATGTTCGCCGCGGCCGGAGCCGGCGAACTGGAGCAGAAACTGGCCCTGCTTGATCGTCTCGAAAGCTACCTCGGCCGAAACTTGCCGGGACTCTATGCCGAGTTGAACGATTTCCTCGACCGCCGCGGTGTCGAAGCGGCCCAGCCGACCATCGTTACCGCCCCCGAAGGACCGGTCGTCGCGAAAGAGTTTCCTGCCCGACAGAACGACGCCCTGCAGGCACTGCAGCAAACACTGCTCGGCGACCTGCCTGCGACACCCACCGGTTTCACCCCCGGCAGCCTGCTCAGCCAGTCCGCTTTCGAACAACTGATGTTCCGCCTGGACGCACTGGAACGTATGGGACGGGGCGATCCTTACCGCTCCTTCAGCAGCACGCCGTCAACGGAAATGCTGATACCCGAGTTGTTCGCCGAAACGCCATCCCCCCAGGCGCCGAAAATTATCCGCTCGGCAGAACTCGGCATACCCAAGACCTCGACCGAAAGCCTGGCCATCGACACCCTGGCGATGATTTTCGAATCCATCTTCGATGATCCCGAATTGCCCGAAGCATTGAAAGCAGCAGCTTCCAGCCTGCAAATCAAGCTCCTCAAGGTAGCGATGAAAGACAACACCCTGTTCTCCGATGCCGCACATCCGGCCCGACAGGTCATCGATCGCATGGGGCGGGCCGTGCTCGGCCTGCCCCTCGACGTACCGGCCCGCCATCCGATATGCAGGCAACTGTTCGATCTTGCCTCGCGCCTGCGCGCCGAACAGGGCATCGACAAGACCGTTTTCGCAACTGCCGTCGCCGAACTCGACGCTCTCATCGCCCAACGCCACGACGAATTACAGAACATCGCCGGAAACTATCTGCCGCTGTTCGAGCAGCTCGACCGCCGCGAAGCAATCGCTGCCCAGGCAAAAAAAGCCATCGACAAGGCAATCGACGGCACACTCCCCGAGCCTATCCGACGCTTTCTCGTTCAAACCTGGCACCGGGTATTGCTGCAAGTCGGGCAGGAATTCGGCCCGGACAGCCAACAGTGGCAGGCATGCAGCGAGGCTGTCGACGTTCTGCTGAGCTCCGTCCAGCCGAAAGCTGCCGATGAAGGTCGCCGGGTGCTCCCTCAACGCCTGCCGCAAGCACTCAAAGAACTGAAGAAGGGCATGGAACGCATCGGCCTGCCGAGCGAGGAACAGGAAGCCTTTTTCGACAACTGTTTCACGCTCCAGAAGCAGGCACTGCTGACAGCGCCAGTTGCCGATCCCGCTCGGAGAGCATCAACCATCGACCTGCCAACAACGCTCGGCCAGCCGATGGCCGATGAAATCTGCACCGGCCGGCTGGTCCTGTCCGTACTGGACTTTTCCGATACCAGGACAGTGCCCTCCCGCTCTCCGGAATATGCACCCGGTGACTGGCTCACCTTCCGCAAGGCCAATGGCGAGATTGCTATCGGACATATCTGCCGCATCAGCCCCGACAGCCGGCGCGTCTTGCTGATCAATCCGGACAGCAACCTGTTCATCTCGATTCATCCCGCCATCCTCGACCGGCAAATGCGCGATGGCGAGGCCGACATCCGTTCGCGCCTCTCGCTATTCGATCGCGCGGCGACGCGCGCGCTCGAACATAGCAGTCCGTAGCGGCCGCCTGCGATGCCGGGGCCATTCGCTCGCCCGACGATCGCCAAATTGCCTTAAAATCGAGCTTTTATGAATCAAAGTTTCCGGGGTTCCACATGGACATCAAAAAGGTCTTGCTGCTGGGGGGTAGCGGTTTCGTCGGTACCTATGTCGCCAACCGTCTGTCGCAGCGTGGCATCGAAGTCACCGTACCGACGCGTCGCCGTGAGCGCACCAAGGCGCTGATCATGCAGCCCGGCATCGACATGCCGGAGGCGGACATTCGTTGCGAAAAAACCCTGGGCGAGCTGATGCGCGGCCACGATGCCGTTATCAACCTGGTCGGCATCCTGCACAGCCGCGACGTCGTCCTTCCCTACAGCCGGGATTTCGCCGAAGCCCACGTCGAACTGCCGAAAAAGATCCTTGCCGCCTGCAAGGCATCCGGCATCCGCCGCCTGGTACACATGAGCGCCCTCAACGCCGATCCCAAGGGCCCCTCCGAATACCTTCGCTCCAAGGGCGACGGCGAAGCCGTCGTACTTGCCGCACAAGGTGATCTCGACGTCACCGTCTTCCGTCCGTCAGTCATCTTCGGCCTCGGCGATTCCTTCCTGACGAAATTCGCCGCCATCCTGAAGAAAGCTCCTTTCTTTCCCCTCGGCTTCGGCCAGGCCCGCTTCCAGCCGGTTTGGGCGGCCGATGTCGCCGATGCCTTGGTCGACAGCCTGAACGACTCCGCCAGCTATGGCCAGACCTACGAATTGGTCGGCCCCAGGACCTATACGCTGCGCGAACTGGTCGACTACGCGAGGGAACTGACCGGCAGCAACGCCACCGTCGTACCCCTTTCCGAAGGCTGGGCCTACCTGCAGGCAGGTCTGATGTGGCTGGCCCCGAACCCGATGCTGTCGCCGGACAACCTGCGCTCCATGCAAGTTGACAGCGTCGCCTCCGCCGGTGGCAAGCAACCGGTCAATTGGCGCCCGACCGCACTGGAAGCCATCGCGCCGAGCTATATCGCGCTCAATACGCCGAAGGGCAAGCTCGACAGCTTCCGCTTCCGCGCCGGCCGCTAAGGACAGCGCGACCGGCCGTGCAGATATTCGTCGTCGGCGGCGCCGTCCGCGATGAACTGCTCGGCCGGCCCTCCGCCGACCGCGACCATGTGGTCGTCGGCGCCACCCCGGAAGCCCTCCTGGAACAGGGGTTTCGACCGGTCGGCAAGGATTTCCCGGTTTTCCTGCATCCGCTGAGCCACGAGGAATATGCCCTGGCCCGCACCGAGCGCAAGAGCGGCCACGGCTACCACGGCTTCACCTTTCACGCCGCCCCCGACGTCACCCTGGAAGAAGACCTCGCCCGTCGCGACCTGACCATCAACGCCATGGCCAGGGCGAGCGACGGCAGGCTGATCGACCCCTTCGACGGCCAACGGGATCTATCCGCCAAAACCCTGCGCCACATCGGCCCGGCCTTCGCCGAAGATCCCGTGCGCATCCTGCGCATTGCCCGTTTCGCCGCCCGTTTCAGCGATTTTTCGGTCGCCCCGGAAACCCTGGCCCTGATGCGCCGGATGGTGGCCGATGGCGAAGCCGACCACCTCGTCGCCGAGCGTGTCTGGCAGGAACTGGCCAAGGGCCTGATGGAGGACAGGCCGTCGCGGATGATCGAAATACTCCGCGACTGCGGGGCGCTGGCCCGCCTGCTACCGGAGGTCGACGCCCTGTTCGGTGTGCCGCAAAGAGCCGATTACCACCCGGAAATCGACACCGGCATCCATACCATGATGGTGATCGATCAATCGGCTCGGCGCAGCTTCGGCCTGCCGGTGCGTTTTGCGGCACTCACCCACGATCTCGGCAAGGCCGAGACGCCGGCCGACATCCTGCCCCGCCACATCGGCCACGAGGAACGCAGCGTCCGCCTCGGCGAAAAACTGTGCGCGCGACTGCGGGTGCCCGGCGACTGCCGCGACCTCGCCCTGCTCATGGCCCGCTACCACGGCAACGTTCACCGCGCCGCCGATCTCAAGGCCGGCACCATCGTCGCCCTCTTCGAGAAAACCGACGCCCTGCGTAGACCTGAACGTTTCCAGCAATTGCTCGACGCCTGCATCTGCGATTTCACCGGCCGCCTGGGCTGGAGCGATCGTCCCTACGAGGCGCCCCAACGACTGCTCAAGGCGCTCGCCGCCGTCAAGGCAGTGGAAGCCGGCAAAATTGCCGCCGCCTGCAGCGATCCGGCCGGCATCCCCGAACGTATCCGGGCAGCGCGGATACAGGCCGTCAGACAAGAGCTAGACGACACGGGAGAGCAACCAGAGCAGGCATGAAAAAATAATCGTGCTGGCCACCGGAAATGTGTAGTCTCGCCCGCGGAAGCGAAAAGAAAAATCTCCCGGCAACTGGCCGAACCGAATGAAACGTGCCAGATGCGGGCCGGCGATGCCCAGCAAGAAAATCGCCACCACCAGCGTCAACATCCACTTCAGCATTTTGCCTTGCACCGCAGGGTGAAACCCGCATTAAACCACGCCGCACCTCAAGCCGAGTCCCATGCTAAAAACTCAGATCGTCGAAGGCATCGAAGTCTACTCCAGCCTCCCCACCCGCCCATCCGCCAAGCCGGCCCTGCTTTTCGTACACGGCGCCTTTGCCGGCGGCTGGATGTGGACCGAAACCTTCATGCCATTCCTGGCCGACGCCGGCTATTCCTGTTACGCACTGTCCCTGCGCGGTCACGGCGGCAGCGACGGCGGCAGGCAAATCAACTGGCACTCGATTGCCGATTACGTCGACGATGTCAAAACCGTGGTCGACTGGCTGGGCGAGGCACCGATACTGCTCGGTCATTCGATGGGCGGTTTCGTCGTCCAGAAATATCTGGAACATCGTGCCGCGCCGGCCGTTGCCTTGATCTGCTCTGTCCCTCCGCAGGGCCTGATCGCCTCCCAGTTCCACCTGATGTTCAGCAAACCGCAGCTGTTCCAGGAAATCAGCCGCATCATGGACGGCAAATACACCGACACCGGCACCCTGCGCGAAGCCCTGTTCGCCGGCGAGGTGGACGAAACGATGCTGGCCGCCTGGCTGAGCCGGATGCAACCGGAGTCGCACCGCGCGCTATGGGACATGTCCATGTTCAGCCTGCCCAATCTCTACGCCATGCACAAACCGCCTATGCTCATCCTCGGCGCCGAGGACGACGTTCTGGTGCCCGCCTTCCTGGTCCAGAGCACGGCCAACACCTATGGCCGGCATGCCCACATCTTCCGCAACATGGGCCATGCCGTCACCCACGAAAAGGAATGGCCGCTCGTCGCCGCCACCGTACGCGACTGGCTGGCCGAGCTTTAGTCCCTGGGCCGGTCGCCGAGCGGCGAGCGGGCGGCGCAACCCGGGCCAAAACATCCCGCTGAAGAGATATCCGTCTTGCACTCCTTGCAATTCGGACACATTATGAGCGCCATGTAGCCGACCCCTTCTCCAGATCAATGAACAACGCCGACCAAGCCGGGCCAAGCTCTGCCATTCAGGATGCGATTCGCGCCAAGCGCGAGCGCAAGGCCAGAACGGAACAAGAAATTGCCGAGTTGGAAGCGGCCTTGATCGCCGATATCGATTCGTTCAACTTCGAAGCGGCTGAACGCCGCTGCCGCCACGAACAGGCGGCCGAACCCATTGCCAAGCCGAGCATTCCGACCTCGATTTTTCCGGAGATAGCCCTCGACGCCGCATCGTCCGGCGCAACCCGGAAGCAGCCCCGCGAGGCCGAAGCGGAAACGCCGCCGCACGAACCGGAAAACGGAAACAGCCTGCTCGACCAGTTGCGCCTGCGCGCCGAGGAACGACAACGCGAAGCTCATAGCGCCCAGAACAATCGCAGCCAGGCAAACGAAGGCATCGAACAGGCCTTGAAGCACCTGTTTTTTTACCTGCACGAATTCGTCCAGCAACTGAACGTCATCAAACCCGACATGCCGCGCGTCTATTCGCTGGTCGAGCAGTTCGAATTGAACCGGCTCGCCTGGCAGGAAGGTTTTGCCGACTATCGGACCCAGCGGCAGAGCGCCGGCGCCCTGGTCGAGCTGGTCACTTTTTCCTACCGCCTGAGCAGCCCCGGTTTGCTGCACATCGAGCGCGACGGCCCATCGGTTGAACGTTTCCGGGCCACCCTCTTCGACTACGGACTGGCGTTCTCCTGCAAGGAGTTCAAGAACGAGCGCCACTACGTCGAACGGGCGGAGTTCGAAATTCGCGGTGAAATCAGCGTCAGCCTTCGCTGGCGGGCGGATTTCGCCAAGGGTCTGATCACCCTCGAAGCGCGCAATCTGGAACGACTGGGCAGCACCGTTTACAACATCCGGCCGCAATTTGTCGACCAGGCCCTGCTCGATCATTTCGGCCTGCTCGTCCTCGGTCAGCCCAACCAGTTCAGGGAACTGGTCAAGCGGACATAGTGTATGTGTTGCACTAGTTACAGGCGGCGACTCTGGTCGCCGTCGGCAAAACCGCAGAGTGTTTCTTCCACACCACGCCCGATGGCGATAACCTTGAACAGCTCGCCCATCTCGTGCGGCATCAGCAGCTTGCCGACGGCAGCGGCCGCCCGGACATAGTCCGGCGTCGCGTTGGGAATTTCCGCCAGACGATCGAGGATGCCGCAATTCAGCAGAAACTGCCCCTGGTTGGTGTAGCCGAGCAATTCCAGCCCGGCCGGGTGAGCCGCGGCGATAATCGCGGTGAAATCGACGTGCACCGTGACATCCTGCAATCCCGGCAAATAGAAGGGGTCGGGATGGGCGTGGTGACGATAGTGACACATCAGGGTTCCCCGTCCCCGTTGCTGATGGTAGAACTCGCGCCGCGGAAAACCGTAGTCGATCAGCAACAGGGCGCCCCGGACCAGGCGATGTCCCCACTCGGCCGACCAGGCACGGGCGGCAAGGCTGATTTCGCTCTCGAATCCCGGCGGCAGATTGCACTGGGCGGCAATTTCTTCCGCCGCGGCCAACAAGGCGCCGCCGGCCGGTCGTTCGCGCCACACGAAACGGCCGGCGGCGTCGACCGCCACGCCACGTTCAAAAATGCCCGCCTGTCGCCAGGCCACGATATGAGCCGGCATCGCATCAAGCAGTTCGTTGGCGAGCACCGCGCCGGAAAAATTTTCCGGCAGGCTGTCCAGCCATTCGACCCGGTCAATCAGGTGCGGGACGGCAGCGGCAATCGTCTGCCGCTGCCGTTGCCGCAGGTCGGCCGAAAGATCGAGAATGAAATAGCGCTCGGGCAGGGCGTCGACCTGTTCCAGCGTCTGCAGCAGGTCGGCCGCCAGCCGTCCGGAACCGGCACCGACCTCGAGTACCGTCGGTTGCGAAGCCGCCATGATCTGAGCGATCTGACGCGCCAGGGCACGGCCGAACAAGGCGGTCATTTCCGGCGCCGTGACGAAATCGCCGGCGGCGCCGAATTTTCTCGCCCCCGCCGTGTAATAGCCGAGTCCCGGCGCATAGAGCAAGGCTTCCATGACGCGGGCGAAGGACAGCCAGCCCCCCGCTGCACGAATCTGGTCGACGATGCGACCCTGCAGGCGTCGGCTGTGCGTCAGAGCGTCGTCATCGGGAAGCGGCAGTTGGTTCATGGTGACCTCGAAGAAAGGCGGATTTTAGCCATCAATCGCCAGCCTGCCGCAGTCCACCCCGGATTTTTTCCGGGCCGGCCGCCGCTCTCGCCACGCGAAACGACTGTCGGCCTTGAGCTGTTCGTTGGCGAGCAGCGCTGCCGGAGCAGGTTTCCTGCAGACAAATGCGCGTTGCACGCTCCAATAGGGGGCAATTTTAAGGGCGGGACAATTATTTTTTTGCCGCCTATGCTATTTTCCCACTCTGCTCCAAAATAGGAGGCTTACTTTGCGCATCAAACAGATAATCAATCGCAAACCAGCCGATCTGACCAGTGCCCTGGCACCACTCCACGACTACCCGGCAGACCTGCTCCTGGTCTTCGGCAGTCTCGATCATTTCGTACCGGATTTGAGCGAGGTCCTCGGCAACGCCTGTCCCGAGGCCATGTTGCTCGGCTGTTCGACGGCCGGCGAAATCACCGCCGACGGCGTCGATGACGGCACCTGTACGATCACTGCCATCAACTTCACGAAAACCCGTTTGCGTCAGGGCAGCACGCGCCTGAGCGGAATGGACGACTCCTTCGCCGCCGGGGAGCGCCTTGGCTTGCAGATTGCCGCGGCTGACCTGAAAGCGGTACTGCTCTTCGGACCCGGAGTAAGGATCAACGGCAGCGCCCTGGTCAACGGCATCGCCAGCGTAATCGGCACCCATATACCGATCACCGGTGGCCTGGCCGGTGATGGCGGCGCTTTCAAGGAAACCTTCACCCTCGGCACGGCGGGCGTCACCTCCGATTGCGTGGTCGCCGTCGGTTTCGGCGACAGCGGCTTGAAGTTCGCTCACGGCTCCTTCGGCGGTTGGGAACCCTTCGGCCCGACGCGCAAGGTCACGCGTTGCGCCGGCAACGTGCTCTACGAACTGGACGGCGAACCGGCACTCGATATCTATAAACGCTATCTGGGCGAGCACGCCAGGGGATTGCCGGCCTCCGGCCTGCTCTTTCCGTTCTCGATGCTTGGCGAAGACCATAGCGCGCTCGGCCTGATTCGCACCATACTCGGCGTCGACGAGGAAAGCGGCAGCCTCATCCTGGCCGGTGAGATCATTCCGCAAGGCTATCTGCGCCTGATGCATGCCACCACGGACAAACTGGTCAATGGGGCCGAGGCCGCGGCCGAAGCAACCGCCATGATGTTGCAGACCCCCGGCGAGAGCCTGGCGATCCTGGTCAGTTGCGTCGGCCGCAAATTGGTCATGGGCGAGCGGGTCGACGAAGAGGTCGAGGCCGTTGGCGACGTACTCGGCCACAACGCGGTACTCACGGGTTTCTATTCCTACGGGGAAATCAGCCCTTTCGCACCCGGCGCCTCGTGCAAACTGCACAATCAGACAATGACCATCACTTGCCTGTGCGAGGATTGAGCGGCCGGCCATGCAAACTGCCCTATTGCGCCAGCTCAAACGCAGTATCGGTATCGGTAGCGAAGCCGAACTGACGGAGTTTCTAGCCTTGGCCGGCCGCCTGGCGCAAACCGCCGACCCGGCCCTGAAGGGTTTGCTGAACGGCCTCGGTGAATTGTTGACAAGGGTGGATACCAGCTATCAGCAATACGAACGAGACCTGGAATTGCGCACCCGCAGCCTGGAAATCTCTTCGGCGGAACTGTCCGACAGCAACGAGCAGCTACGGCTCGCCCTGGTCAGGCATGAAAACGCCTTGCGCTCGCTGCGCATGACCGTCCGCAACCTGATTCCGGAGGACGAACAGGGGGCTGGCACCCTGGCGGAAGAGGACATTACGGCACTGGCCAAGCGTATCGCCCTGATCGTCCTCGAAAGCGAGCATGGCAAGCGGGAACTGGAAAACCAGAAATTCGCCCTGGACCAGCACGCCATCGTCAGCACCACCGACACGACCGGAACGATACTCTATGCCAACGACCGCTTTTGCGAAATCAGCGGCTATACACGCGAGGAGTTGATCGGGGCCAACCATCGTATCGTCAGCTCCGCCGAACACCCGGCCGAATTCTTTCGCAACATGTGGGACACCATTTCGCAAGGCCGGGTGTGGCGCGGCGAAATCTGCAGCCGGGCGCGAGGCGGCAATCTGTACTGGGTGGACGCGACCATCGTCCCGCTGCTCGATGCCTTCGGGATACCGGAAAGATACATCGCCATCCGCACCGATATTACCGACCGCAAGCGCATGGAAGTGCAGTTGTCGGAACAGTTGCACCTGGTCGAGGAATTGATCGAGGCCATTCCGATACCGGTCTACCTCAAGGATACCGAAGGACGCTATATCCGCCTGAACCGTGCCTTCGAACAGCTCTTTCGGATTTCCCGCGAAACCTTCATCGGCCGTACGCTGCACGACCTCCTGCCGGTCGACGAAGCCCGTCAGCACGCCGAGAAGGATGCAGAACTCTTCGCCAGCAAGAAAATGCAGTCCTTCGAATCCTCCGTGCACAGTCATGACGGCAGTCTCCATGACACGCTCTACTGCAAGGCCGTGCTTACCCGCCGCGATGGCAGCGTTTACGCATTGCTCGGCATTATCGTAGATATCACCGAACGCAAGCGGGCCGAAATCGAAGTCCTCCGCGCCAAAGAAGCGGCAGAAGCAGCAAATCGGGCCAAGAGCGACTTTCTGGCCAACATGAGCCACGAAATCCGCACCCCGATGAACGGCGTCATCGGGATGACCGATCTCGCCCTTGAAACTGCCCTGACCAAGGAACAACGCGAGTACCTGAGCATCGCCAAGTCCTCGGCCGAGTCCCTGCTCACCATCATCAACGATATCCTCGATTTTTCGAAGATCGAAGCCGGCAAGCTGCACGTCGAACACATAGCCTTCGACCTCCATCGCCTGATTGCCGATGCCTTGAAGCCGCTGGCCCTGAAAGCCTACGAGAAGGGGCTGGAGTTGCTCAGCGAGGTGCTGCATGACGTTCCCCGCTACCTGAGCGGCGACCCCGGCCGTATCCGGCAGGTATTGGTCAATCTGGTCGGCAACGCCATCAAATTCACCAACCGGGGCGAAGTCGCCCTATATACAGAGTTGATGCAGGAGCAGGACGGACAGGCCATCATCCATTTCTCGGTTCGCGATACCGGCATCGGCATCGCGGCGGACAAGCAGGAACTTATCTTCGATTCCTTCTCGCAGGAAGACTCCTCGACCACCCGGAAATACGGAGGAACCGGCCTCGGACTGTCGATCTGCCGTCGCCTGGTCGAATTGATGGGCGGCAGGATATGGCTGCAAAGCGAAGCAGGGAAGGGCAGCACCTTCCATTTTTCGGTAAAACTGAGCCTCTCCGAACACACCCCGGCGACCACTATCCCCAGGGTCGATCTGAGCGGACGCCGCATCCTCGTCGTCGACGATAACGCCACCAATCGCCGCATTCTGTGCAGCATGCTGACATCGCTCGAACTCGTGCCGCAGGACATCGCCTCCGGCTCCGAGGCCCTGGCGGCCATGCAGGCCGCCTCCCCGCCCTTCGACTGCATCCTGCTCGACGCCCAGATGCCCGAAATGGACGGTTACGAACTGGCCCGTCGCCTGCGCGCCGACTATCGCGATTTGCCCCCCATGCTCATGCTGTCGTCCGGCTCTTTGCGGGGAGACGCACAACGCTGCTACGAATCGGGCATCGTCGGCTTTTTTTCGAAGCCGATATCGTCGGACGAACTGCAGGCCGCCCTGGAAAGAATATTTGACCGAACACCGCCCAGTCAGACGGAAAACGGGAAGCAACTGCTCACCCGGCACACGCTGCGCGAGGCCCAGTTCGCCCTGAACATCCTGCTGGTCGAAGACAATCCGACCAATCAGAAACTGGCCATCAGTATCCTCAAAAAATGGGGGCATGCCGCCACACTGGCTGAAAACGGCCAGGAAGCGATCGCCATCCTGGCGAGTCGATCCTTCGACCTGATCCTGATGGACATGCAGATGCCGGTCATGGGCGGCATCGAGGCGACCCAACACATTCGCCGCCGCGAAGCGGAATACCAGCTGCCTCGCACCCCCATCGTCGCGATGACCGCCGCCGCCATGCAGGAAGACCGGGACGCCTGCCTGGCGGCCGGCATGGACGACTATCTCTCGAAGCCGATCAAGGTCAAGGAGCTTCAGGAAAAGCTGTTCGCCCTGAGTAGAAGCCACTGATTTATCGGCGATAAATCGTCTACTCCCCGGCGACTCCGGGTAAACTTGCCGTCTTTTGCTTGCTCTAAGCTAGCGGCGCCGAGCGAGCTGCCTCTGAAAATGATTTTCCGTACGGCATCATGACGACCTCGAACAATCTGCAAAAACTCCGCAAATATCTTGAAGGCCGGACCGGCAAGGCGATCATCGACTACAACATGATCGAAGACGGGGACATCGTCCTCGTTTGCCTCTCGGGCGGCAAGGATTCCTACACCCTGCTGGCCATGCTGATGGCGCTGCAACAGCGCGCCCCGATCAAATTCCGCCTGATCGCGATGAATCTCGATCAAAAGCAGCCGGGTTTTCCGGCCGAAATCCTGCCCCGCTATTTCGAATCGATCGGTATCGAGTACCGGATCGTCGAAGCCGACACCTATTCCGTCGTCAAGGAAAAAATCCCGGAAGGCAAGACCACCTGCTCCCTGTGCTCGCGCCTGCGCCGCGGCATCATCTACCGCACGGCCAAGGAATTGGGCGCCAACAAGATCGCGCTCGGCCACCATCGCGACGACATGGTGCACACGCTCTTCCTCAACCTGCTC
>JAJXVG010000264.1 GCA_021782315.1 Pseudomonadota bacterium
AGCCTACCTGGCGCTCCGGCGCACCCGCATCCTGGCGCCGGCCAGTGGCCACATCGCCCGTCGCAAGGTGCAACTGGGCGAACGGGTGGCGCCCGGCGCCGCCTTGATGGCGGTCATTCCGGCAAATCAACTCTGGGTGGACGCCAATTTCAAGGAAACCGAGCTGGGCAATGTCAGGATCGGTCAGCCGGTTTCGCTGACTTCCGATTTTTGGGGCAAGGCCGTCGAATACCACGGCAAGGTGCAGGGCCTGGCCGCCGGCACCGGCGCCGCCTTCTCCGTACTGCCGGCCCAGAACGCTTCCGGCAACTGGATCAAGATTGTTCAGCGGCTCGCCGTCAGAATCGCCCTGGACCCGGCCCCAATGGATCAGCACCCGCTGCGCGTCGGGCTATCCATGCGGGCCAGTATCGACACCCATGACCAAAGCGGTCCCCTGCTCGCCCGCGAAGCCGTCTCCGATACCCGCCTGAGCACGGACGTTTTCGCCGAATCGGCCCGCGATGCCGATGCGCTGATCGCCCGGGTGATCGCCGCCAACCGCGCCGGCAAGCCGTGAGCCCCCCTGCCTTGCCGGCAGTCATGAGCAGGGGAAAGCTCGCTCTCAGTACGGCGGTGCTCGGCTTCGGTTCCTTCGTCAACATCCTGGACATGTCGATCGCCAACGTTTCAGTGCCGACCATCGCCGGCGACCTGGGCGTCAGCTATACGCAGGGCACCTGGGTGATCACCTCCTATGCCGTTTCGGAAGCCATCATGATGCCGCTGACCGGCTGGCTGGCCCTGCGCTTCGGGCAGGTTCGCATGTTCGTCATGGCCACCCTGCTGTTCACCCTGGCCTCCGTGCTCTGCGGCATGGCCCCCACTTTTCCGGTGCTGGTCGTCGCCCGCGTGCTCCAGGGCTTGGTCGGCGCGTCGATGATTCCGCTGTCGCAGGCCTTGCTGACTTCGCTCTACCCGCCGCAGAAACGCGGCATGGCCCTGGGCCTGTGGTCGATGACCACCATCCTCGCCCCCATCGTCGGCCCCCTGGCCGGCGGCTGGCTGACTGAGACCTTTTCGTGGCACTGGATATTTCTGATCAACCTGCCTTTCGGCAGCGCTGTCGCGCTCGCTTCCTGGCATTTGCTCAAGGACAGGGAAACGACGCGCCGCCGGCTGCCCGTCGATTATATCGGCCTCCTGCTCCTGGCCATCGGCGTCGGAGCCCTGCAGATCGTGCTCGACAAGGGAAACGAGCTGGATTGGTTCGGGTCGGGCGAGATCATTTCGCTGGCTTGCCTGTCCTTTGTCGCCCTTAGCTTTTTCGCGGCCTGGGAATTGACCGAGGCGCATCCGGTGGTAGATCTTCGCCTGTTTGCCCGGAGAAATTTCGCCATCGGCTCCCTCTGCCTGATGTTCGGCTCGATGGCTTTTTTCGGCACGGTGGTCCTGATCCCGCTCTGGTTGCAAAGCTTCCAGGGATACACCCCCCTCTGGGCCGGCAAGGTCGTCGCTTTTGGCGGCGTGCTGGCCATGATGCTGGGCCCCGTCGTCGGTGCCAACATCCACCGCATTGACCCGCGGGCCATCGCCACCTTCGGCTTCAGCGTCTTTGCCTGTGTTGCGTTCTGGAGCAGCAACTTCACCCCCGACGTGGACTATTGGACGGTGGCCATCTCCAGGCTGTTGATGGGGGTCGGCATCAGCTGCTTTTTCCTGCCCATTATCACGATCAACCTGTCCGGCCTGCCGCCGGGGCAGATTGCCAGCGCTTCCGGGCTATCCAGTTTCATGCGCAATCTCGGTTCAAGCTTCGGCACCGCCATCATGGTCTCGCTCTGGGACCACAAGGCGATCGCCCACCATGCCGACATGGTCGAGCATGTGACCGCCTTCGATCGCACCGCCAACGCCTATCTCGACCTCCTGCAGACGGTCGGTCTCAACGCCGAGCAGGCCCTGGCGACCCTGGACAACACGATCAACACGCAGGCTTATCTGATGGCGACCAACGATGTGCAGACCGTCAGCGGACTGATGATGCTGGCCCTGATCCTGCCCATTTGGCTGACCCGTCGCCCCGCCGGCCATGGCGACTAGGGAGGCCAGAACCGGATGGAATGACGGTGGCACGGACCGCCTCGGCTTGTCCATCATTAACAATCAGCAACAATTTTATCGGGCCGATATTTCATGATCGCCGCGCTGCTGGTTCAAAATGGCGCCTAGCCTCGCCCAAGGGTCGAAAAGCCCCGTTGATGAAAGAACCCGAAGACCATGACCATCGAGCCAACCGACCAGCATCCACGCCCGCCCAATCGGCCTTTTTCGAAAAAGCGGCTGGCCATTTCGCTGGGCGCCCTGCTTCTCGTCGCGGCGGCGGGATTTGCCGTATATCGCCACTATTCCGAGGCGGACGGGGCGTCACCCAAAAATGCGATGACCAACCGCGCGGCCGGCCAGGCGCAGCCCGTCTCGGTGGCCGAAGTGGCCGTCAGGGACATGCATGTCTGGCTACCCGCCATCGGTACGGCAACGCCGCGCAACCTGGTAACCATCCACACGCGGGTAGACGGCGAACTGCTTCGCCTCCATTTCAATGAAGGCGACATGGTGAAACAGGGGCAGTTGCTGGCCGAACTCGATCCTCGCCCTTATCAGGCCCAACTGGCCCAGGCCAATGGACAACTGATCCGAGACCAGGCCTTGTTGCAGAATGCCAGGGTCGACCTGGCCCGTTACCAGGAGCTCTGGGCCAACGATTCGATCGCCCGGCAGATCCTGGATACGCAGACGGCCCTGGTTCGCCAGTACGAAGGTACGGTCGAGAACGATCGGGGCCTGGTCGACAACGCCAAGCTTCAGGTCATTTACAGCAGGATCGTGGCCCCGGTTTCCGGCCGCATCGGCCTGCGCCAGGTAGACCCCGGCAACCTGGTTCACGCCGCCGACAGCAACGGACTGGCCTCGATCGCCCAGATCGAACCGATGACCGTGCTATTCGCCGCACCAGAAAACCGCCTGGCCGACATCAACCGCCGTCTCGGCGACAAGGAGGCCTTGCTTGCCGAAGCCTGGGACAGGGAACAAAAAACCCGCCTGGCCGTCGGCCGCCTGCTCACCACCGACAACCAGATCGATCCGACGACCGGCACCATCAAACTGCGCGCCATCTTCGCCAATACCGATCACAGCCTGTTTCCCAGTCAGTTCATCAATATTCGCCTGTTGCTCGGCACCCTGAGGAACGCGACGGTCATCCCCTCCTCGGCCGTCATGCGCGGCACCAAGGGGTTCTTCGTCTACACCGTCGATAACGATGGCATCGTCAATTCCGTCGAGATCACCAGCGACGCGGTGGACGGCGAATTCACGGCAATATCTGGCGGACTCAAGGCGGGGCAACGGATCGTCACCGATGGCGGCGACCGATTGCGCGATGGCGCCAAAGTCGAAGTCATATCTCCGGAAAAGCCCGGAACGCGTGCCGGCGGCGAGCCCAAAGAGGGCAGACAAGGCAAGACCCGGCCCGGCAAGGATGCGCCGACGGCATCCGCAGGCTAGACGACGCCGCCATGCCAACTC
>JAJXVG010000265.1 GCA_021782315.1 Pseudomonadota bacterium
TAGAACAACACACGCAGGAATCCTGCGAGTAATGCAACATTGGAACTTTTGGGAATCCTTTTAAGTCAGCGGTTTAGCTAACTTCCGTCGTTCTTCGTTGCCTTATTGGCAATATTGGAACTTCGGCAGTTCGTCGAGGAAGAGAATCCCCTGGTGGGCCAGGCTGATCTCGCCGGGACGCGGCGGATTGCCGCCGCCGACCAGGGCGACGGCCGAGGCCGTATGGTGAGGCTGGCGATAGGGGCGAAGACCGAAAGCCTCGGGCTGAAACTGGCCGACCAGGGAGAGTACGGCGGCAGACTCCCTGGCCGCTTGGCCATGCAATGCCGGCATCAGGCCGGGGAGGCGGGCGGCGAGCATCGACTTGCCGGAACCGGGCGGCCCGACCATCAGCAGCGAGTGACCGCCGGCCGCCGCGATTTCCAGCACCCGCTTGGCCTGGGCCTGGCCGCGAACTTCGGACAGGTCCGGAAACTCGGCCTGCTTTCCCGGTTCGGTCGCGGCGACCGCCTGCGGCAACTTTTCGCGCTCGGCAAGGTGGGTGCAGACGTCGAGCAGCGAGCGGGCGGCCAATATTTCGTCGCTGCCGATCAAGGCGGCTTCGCGGGCGCTGACCTCGGGCAGGATGAGATGCTTGCCCTGACCGGATGTCTGCAAGGCCATGGCCAGGGCGCCGCGAATCGGGCGCAGTTCGCCGGACAGCGAAAGCTCGCCGGCGTATTCATAATCGGCCAGTTGCCGCTCGGGAATCTGCCCGCCGGCGGCCAGGATGGCCAGTGCGATGGGCAGGTCGAAACGGCCGGATTCCTTGGGCAGGTCGGCGGGTGCCAGGTTGACGGTAATCCGCTTGCTGGGAAACTCGAAGCCGGAATTGACGATGGCGGCACGGACGCGGTCGCGCGCTTCCTTGACTTCGGTGTCGGGCAATCCGACCAGGGTGAAAGCTGGCAGGCCGCTGGCGAGATGGGCCTCGACCGTTACCGGCGGCGCATTCAGGCCATCCAGTCCGCGACTGTGGGCGATGGCCAGTGCCATACCGGGCTATTGATCCGAGCGGGACTTTTCCAGCGCGTCGACGCGGGCTTCCAGGTCCCTGAGTTTTTCGCGGGTCCGGGCCAGAACCTGGGCCTGAACGTCGAATTCCTCGCGCGTCACCAGATCGAGTTTGGAAAAGAGTCCGCTCATGACCATTTTGGCGTTCTTCTCGATGTCTTTGGCCGGCGAATTGGCCAGCAGGGCGCTGATCTTGGCGCCGAATTCTTCAAGTATCTTGGGGTCGAGCATGATGTCCTCCGTTGCCGCCGAGTTTAACACAGGGGGATTTCACCGGCCTTGCGTCGCTCGCTCGTGCGTGGTGCGTAACAATCTGTGACCGCACATGTTTGGTGCGCAACGAGCTGGGGCACCCTGCGGTACGAGGGTCAATGCCATGATTTAAATCAATAAATGGCCCTGGCACGCCTTCTGCTATTGCTGTCTTACTCGATTTTCTTTTTTTGTTTTTGACAATCCCTAGGAGAAAAAACCATGAAGAAGTCCCTGATAGCCCTCGCTCTCGCCGGGATGTTTGCCGTTCCGGCTTTCGCGGAAGAAGTGGCAGCGGAGGCCGCTCCGGCACCCGAAGTCAAGCCTTTCACCGCCAATGTCAGCCTGGTCAGCGACTACATTTTCCGCGGCATCAGCCAGTCGCAGCACAAGCCGGCCATTCAGGGCGGTTTCGACTACGTGCACGACAGCGGCCTCTATGTCGGTACCTGGGCTTCTAACGTGAGTTGGGTCTCGGCGACCAACAACAAGCTCGACAACAGCATGGAGTGGGATTTCTACGGCGGCTACAAAGGTACGTTCGCGGATGATTTCTCCTACGACGCCGGGATTCTTCAGTACTATTATCCGGGTACGGTCAATGCAGGCTATGCCGACGTCAATTCGACGGAAGTCTATGCCGCCATCGGCTGGAAATTCATCACCCTCAAGTACAACTATACCGTTTCGTCTCACCTCTTCGGCTGGACCAACAGCACCAACACGCTCAATACCCGAGGTTCCGGTTACATCGACCTGACTGCCAACTACGACCTGGGCGAAGGCTGGGGAGTCGTCGGTCACGTCGGTCACCAGGACATCAAGAACTACAGTTCGGCCTCCTACACCGACTGGAAGGCCGGCGTGACCAAGGACGTGGGTTTCGGCGTGGTGGGTCTCACCTACACCGGTACCAATGCCAAGTACGATGCCAACCTGGCCCAGACCAACTACAACTGGGGCAATCCGGGCGTCGGCAAGGATGTGGGCAAGGATGTCGTCACCCTGTCGTTCAGCAAGACCTTCTAATTCGTTTCGATGCTTCCCCGTCGCCGGGGAAGCCACCTATTCAATCCTTGTGAGGTATCACTCATGAAATTCGTTACCGCCATCATCAAGCCCTTCAAGCTTGACGAAGTGCGTGAGGCCTTGTCCGCCATCGGCGTGCAGGGCATCACCGTTACCGAGGTCAAAGGGTTCGGCCGGCAGAAAGGGCACACCGAGTTGTATCGAGGTGCCGAGTATGTCGTCGATTTCCTGCCCAAAGTAAAGATCGAAGCCGCCGTCAAGGCCGAGCAACTGGACCAGGTCATCGAAGCCATCGAGAAATCCGCCAGCACCGGCAAGATCGGCGACGGCAAGATTTTTGTCTTCGACGTTCAGCAGGTCATCCGTATCCGTACCGGCGAAACCGGCACCGACGCCCTTTAAGGAGCAAACCATGAAACGTATCTTTGCATTGCTTGCTCTGGTCGGCGCCGTCGCCTTCGGCGCGCCGTCCTGGGCCGAAGAAAAGGCTGCCGCACCCGAAGCTGCCGTTGCCACCGCACCGGCAGCAGCGCCGGCAGCCGCCACCGCCGCTCCGGCCGCCGCTGCTGCTCCGGCCGATGCGGCGGCGCCCGCCGCGGCGCCGATTCCGCCAAACAAGGGTGACAACGCCTGGTTGATGGTCAGCGCCGCGCTGGTCATCCTGATGTCCATCCCCGGTCTGGCTCTGTTCTACGGCGGCCTGGTCCGTACCAAGAACATGTTGTCGGTGCTCATGCAGGTCTTCGTGACCTTCTCGCTGATTTCGGTTCTCTGGGTCATCTACGGCTATTCGGCGGCTTTCACCGAAGGCAACCAGTTCTTCGGCGTCCTCGACAAGCTCTTCCTGAAGGGGGTGACGGTCGATTCCGTGGCGGCCACCTTCACCAAGGGCGTCAATGTCTCCGAACTGGCCTACGTGATCTTCCAGGGTGCCTTCGCTGCCATCACCTGTGCCCTGATCGTCGGCGCCTTCGCCGAACGGGCCAAGTTCGCCGCCATCCTGGTCTTCATGGTCATCTGGTTCACGCTGTCCTATATCCCGATGGCGCACATGGTCTGGTACTGGGCCGGTCCTGACGCCTACACCGGCGCCGATGTCTTCGACAAGGTCCAGGCGACGGGCGGCTTCCTGTTCCAGAAGGGCGCGCTCGACTTCGCGGGCGGTACCGTCGTCCATATCAATGCAGCCATCGCCGGCCTGGTCGGTGCCTACATGATCGGCAAGCGT
>JAJXVG010000266.1 GCA_021782315.1 Pseudomonadota bacterium
GCCCTGCCGCTGATCTGGGGTCGGCCGGTGGTCAGCGTCTTTTTCGGCGGCGGTACACCCAGCCTGCTCTCGCCGGCCGCCATCGACGAACTGATCACCGCCTTCCGTACCCTGACCATGCTGGCGCCGGATGCCGAAATCACGCTCGAAGCCAACCCCGGCACGCTGGAAGCCGGGAAATTCGCCGGTTTCCGTGCGGCCGGCGTCAATCGCCTGTCGCTCGGCATCCAGAGTTTCAATGACGCTCACCTGCAATCCCTCGGCCGCATCCACGGCGCGGCGGAAGCGAAGCGCGCGGCGCAACTGGCCGGCGAGCATTTCGCTTCCTTCAACCTGGACCTGATGTACGGCCTGCCGGACCAGACGCACGCACAGGCGCTCGACGACATCGAAACCGCACTGGGCTTCGCCCCCTCGCATCTCTCCTGTTACCAGTTGACCCTGGAGCCGAATACCCGTTTCGCCGCCTTTCCGCCGAATTTGCCCGAGAGCGACCTGTGCGCCGACATGCAGGAGAGTATCGAAGCCAGATTGGCCGCCGCCGCATACGTCAATTATGAAACCTCGGCCTTCGCCCTGGCCGGCCGACAGTGCAAGCACAACCTGAACTACTGGTATTTCGGCGACTATCTCGGCATCGGCGCCGGCGCCCACTCCAAGCTGACGCTGCACGACCGCGTCCTGCGCCAGATGCGCTGGAAGCACCCCAAGGCCTATCTCGAACGCATGAGCAGGGGCGATGCGGTACAGGAAGAGACCCGGGTCGAGGCCGCCAGCCTGCCCTTCGAATTCATGATGAATGCGCTGCGCCTGGCCGACGGCTTTCATCCGTCCCTGTACGAAGCACGCACCGCCCAGCCGCTGATCGGCATCCGCTCCGAACTGGCGGCGGCCGAGGCCGACGGCCTGCTCATCGTCGGCCCGGAAAGAATTGCGCCGACCGCGAAGGGCCGGCGCTTTCTCAACGTTCTGCTCGAACGTTTTCTTTAGTGTAGTGTTGCACTCTTGATGGCACAGTTAAAACTAAAGGATTTTTGCTCATGGCAAGGCGCAAACCACAGCGATACCCAGTGGTATCGCGCGGATTTGCAACGCCGCCATGGCCGAAAAGACAAGGTTTTAAGTGCCGGAGAGCGTGCAACACTACACTAGGCGAACAGACCGCTTTTCTTGAGCAGGTCCATGCCTTCGGCGAGCAGGTTGCCGCCTTCGGGCAACTGGCCGTTCGGCGTCAGGTGGTCGACCACCTTTGGCAGCATTTCGGCCAGGCTGGTCGAAGCCTGTTCGGGTGAAATACCAAGCTGGGCCGCGATTTCCTGCAGCTTGCCGCTACCGAGAACCGCCTGGAGCTGGTCGGCGGAAATCGGCAGATTCTGGCCGCTGGCTACCCAGGATTTGACGACATCGCCCAGGCCACCCTGCTCGAAGGTCTTGAGCAGACCGCCGAGGCCGCCGTTCTGCGGATCGTTGATCAACTGCATGACGACATTCATCAGCGAATTGCCACCGCCGGACTGAGCGCCGGACAGGGCGCCGACTACCGAATCGAAAAGACCCATAACAACTCCTCCAAAGGAAAAAACAGGTGAAAACATCGTAATCCATCCACATGACAACTCGTGTGAATATTTGCGAAGTCGCCGCTGCCACCACCGCTTAATATTCTGCTTGCGGACGGGGCCCTAGGCTGCCATCTTCCTTTGCGCGGCCGAAGCCTCCTCGCGCACCCGCCTGGCTTCGTCGAGCAGGTAGCGCTGATAGTCTTCCAGATCGCCGTCGAAGGGCGCGACGCCACCCTTGGAGACCAGCCAGAACTCGTCGCACACCGAGCGCAACAGCGCGCGGTCGTGACTGACCAGCATGACGGTGCCTTCGAATTCGTTGAGGGCGACGGCCAGGGCCTCGCGGGTATTGAGATCGAGATGGTTGGTCGGTTCGTCGAGAAGCAGGAGGTTGGGGCGTTGCCAGACCAGCATGCACAGCACCAACCTGGCCTTTTCGCCGCCGCTCATGGTGCCGACTGCCTGCTTGACCATTTCGCCGCCGAAATTGAAGGTGCCGAGGAAATTGCGCAATTCCTGCTCTCGCCCCGGCACATTGCTGCGGCCGTTGGCGATCGCCTCCTTGGCCAGGCGCACCATGTGTTCGAGCGGCGTATCCTGCGGGCGCAGGACATCGAGCTCCTGCTGGGCGAAATAGCCGATATTCAGCCCCTTGCCTTCGGTGAGGTCGCCACTGATCGCGGCCAGATCGCGGGCGATGGTCTTGACCAGCGTGGACTTGCCCTGGCCGTTGGCGCCGAGAATGCCGATGCGCTGGCCGGCCATGACCGAGCGATTGATGCCGCGCACGATGACGGTCGGCGGCGTGCCGGCCGGCGCCTCGTCGGACGGCGGATAGCCGATGCTGACATCGGCCATCGACAGCATCGGGTTGGGCAGGTTCTGCGGTTCCTGGAATTCGAAGGTAAATTCGGCATCGGCCAGCACCGGGGCGATCTTTTCCATGCGGTCGAGCGCCTTGACCCGGCTCTGCGCCTGTTTGGCCTTGCTCGCCTTGGCCTTGAAACGATTGATGAAGGATTGCAGGTGGGCGATTTTCTCCGCCTGGCGGGCCATGGTCGCCTGCTGAAGCAGCATCTGCTCGGCCCGCATGTCCTCGAACTTGCTGTAGTTGCCGCCGTAGCGGACCAGCTTGGCGTTGTCGATGTGCAGCGTGACGCCGGTGATGGCGTCGAGGAACTCCCGGTCGTGGCTGATCATGACCAGGGTGCCCTGGTAGCGTTTGAGCCAGGCTTCGAGCCAGACCAGGGCATCAAGATCGAGGTGGTTGGTCGGTTCGTCGAGGAGCAGGATGTCGGACGGACACATCAGGGCGCGGGCCAGCTGCAGGCGCATGCGCCAGCCGCCGGAAAAGCTGTTGACCGGGTTGTGCAGTTCCGAAACCTTGAAGCCGAGGCCGAGGATGAGCGACTGGGCCCGGGCTTCGGCATCGTGTTCGCCGGCGTCGTTGAGCGCCATGTAGGCTTCGGCCATGCGCATGCCGTCGTCGCTGGCTTCGGCGTCGCGCACTTCATTGCGGGCGGCGAGCAGCCGGCTGTCGCCGTCGATGACGAAATCGGTCGCGCTCTGCTCGGTTTCCGGCATGTCCTGCGCCACCTGGCCCATCTGCCATTGTTTCGGGATCGAATAATCACCGCCATCTTCGTGCAGCGTGCCGTTGAGCAGCGCGAACAGCGTGGACTTGCCGGCGCCGTTGCGGCCGACGAGGCCGACCTTCTCGCCCGGATTGATGGTGACAGAGGCCTTGTCGAGCAGCACTTTCGAGCTGCGGCGCAGGGTGACGTTCTTGAGGATGATCATGGTGATTTCTTTTCTTCGGGGTGATGGACGCGAAGGTCCTCTCAGGCAGCGATTTCGCCGTCGACATAGAACCAGCGGCCAGCCTCGCAGACGAAACGGCTTGTTTCGCACAGGCGGTGGCCGCGCCCGTCGATACGGTAGCGGGCGACGAATTCGACGCTGGCGTGGCTTTCATCCTGC
>JAJXVG010000267.1 GCA_021782315.1 Pseudomonadota bacterium
TGGCCGAGCGTGGCCTGTGGACGACCTCGCCCAACCCGCGCGTCGGTTGCGTGCTGGTTCGCGACGGTGAAATCGTCGGTGAAGGTTGGCATGAGAAGGCCGGCCAGGCGCATGCCGAGGTCCGTGCGCTACAGGCGGCGGGCGACAGGGCCAAAGGCGCTACCGCCTATGTAACGCTGGAGCCGTGCTGCCATCACGGCCGGACGCCGCCCTGTGCCGAGGCCTTGATCGCAGCCGGTCTGGTCCGCGTGGTCGCGGCGATGACCGACCCCAACCCTCTGGTCGCCGGCCAGGGCCTGGCCCTGTTGCAGGCGGCAGGCATGGCAACGGCGAACGGTCTGCTCGAAAACGAAGCACGCGAACTCAATATCGGCTTCGTCTCGCGCATGACGCGCGGCCGACCGTGGCTGCGCCTGAAGGCGGCAGCCAGCCTGGACGGCAAGACGGCGCTGAACAACGGCGCCAGCCAGTGGATAACCGGTCCCGACGCGCGGCGCGACGGCCATGCCTGGCGGGCGCGCGCTTGTGCCGTCCTGACCGGGATCGGCACGGTACGCGACGACGATCCGCAGCTTTCGGTGCGCGATGTGGCGACAAACCGGCAACCGTTGCGCGTGATCGTCGATAGCCGGCTGGAGATATCGCCGGCGGCGCGGATACTGCAAGGGGAGCCGGTACTGATTGTCGGCGCGATGGAAAATGCCGAAAAAATGGCCCAGCTGCGGTCGGCCGGACACTGTGTTGAAATTCTGAATAATTCGGCTGGCAAGGTTGATTTGAAGGCCCTGCTCGAATTGCTGGCGCGGCGCGGCATCAATGAAGTGCATGCGGAGGCGGGGTTTAAACTGAACGGCTCGCTGCTGCGTGAGGGCCTGGTAGACGAATTGCTGCTTTATCTGGCGCCCTGCCTGATCGGTCATGCCGCGAACGGTCTGTTCAATCTGCCGGAACTGACTGCGCTGGATGGCAAGCAGCGTTTGCAGATCCGCGATCTGCGTCAGGTCGGGGTGGATATCCGGGTCATTGCCCGGCCATTGTAGGGCCGCAAACGGCGCATCCGGCATCCTTCCTGAAGCGGACGGCGCGCCATTCCATGGTCAGCGCATCGAGCAACAGCAAGCGGCCGGTCAGGGATTCACCGATGCCGGCAGCCAGTTTCAGCGCTTCCGCCGCCTGCATGGTGCCGATGATGCCGGTCAGCGGCGCAAAAACCCCCATGACCGCGCAGCGCGTCTCCTCGACATCCTCGCCTTCGGGGAAGAGGCAGTGATAGCAAGGCGAATCGTCGCGGCGCAGGTCATATACGCTGATCTGACCGTCGAAGCGGATGGCGGCGCCGGAAACCAGCGGTTTGCGATGGCGGACGCAGGCGCGGTTGATGGCGTGCCGTGTGGAAAAATTGTCAGTACAGTCGAGCACCAGATCGGCGGTGGCGACCAGCCTATCCAGGTCTTCCCCGGAAAGCCGGCGCGGCAAGGGGACGATCTCGATTTCCGGGTTGATCGCTGCCAACGCCTGCCTGCCGGACTCGGCCTTGGCCATGCCGACCCGTGCCTGTGTATGCAGAATCTGACGCTGCAGATTGGTGAAATCGACGTTGTCATTATCGGCCAGCGTGATCTTGCCGATACCGGCCGAGGCCAGGTAGAGCGCGGCCGGCGAGCCGAGGCCGCCGGCGCCGACGATCAGCGCATGGCAGGCCAGAATGCGTGCCTGCCCTTCGATGCCCAGGGCGTCCAGCAGGATATGGCGGCTGTAACGGAGAAGCTGCTCGTCCGTCACTTATATTCGCGCCACTCCGGCGGTGTGTCGTCGTGGTCACCGTGGGGGTGTTGCTCCCAGGCCTGGACATAGCCTTCAGCCGCCGAGCGCTTGAGGCGCTTGTCCGGGGCGCCGATGTTGTGCAACTGGGTGTCTTCCACGTAATAGATCAGGGCGCGGGTCAGCTTGGAAAGCAAGGTATTGTCGAGATGAAAGCCCTTGTCGACCAGATGCTCGTCCAGCTCGCGCAATGTATGCTGCTGCAGGTCGTAGCCGACGCCGAGCGAACGCTTCTCGTACTTCGGCTGGACCTCGACCGCTTCCATGCGCTGCAGGTCGTCCGCTGCTTCCGGGACTTGGCCGGGCGGGAATTTGGCAAACAATATCTCCCGTTTTTTCCTGAGATCCGAGTCAGCCATCATCCCTCCCGATCAATGAACTATTGGGCTTTATTCTGCATGATCTGAAGGCCCTTGAGAAGGTTGATCGCCTGCTGGAACTGATAGTCGTCCTTGGTCGCGTATTCCATCCGTGGCGGCAGGTCCTCGTCGCCTTCGTCCTTGCTCTTGTCCTTGCCGGGTTTGGCCGGTGTCTTGGCCGGAATTTTTGCGTCGCTCCTGGCCGGTTCCTTGACGGCTTCCCGATTTGCATCCTTGTCGCGGTCGTTGATCAGGTGGCGGTCGAGATCGGCTTCCCGCAGGTGCATGCCGCCGCTGGTGCCGTTGGCGTTTTCTTCGACGACGATGTCCGGCGTGATGCCCTTGGCCTGGATCGAGCGGCCTTCCGGCGTGTAGTAACGGGCGGTGGTCAACTTGATCGCGGTATTGCCCGGCAGCGGCAGTACGGACTGGACGGAGCCCTTGCCGAAGGTTTGCGTACCGACGATAACGGCACGCCTGTGGTCCTGCAGGGCGCCAGCCACGATTTCCGAGGCGGAGGCAGAGCCGCCATTGACCAGGATGACCATGGGAACCTTCTTGGCCTCGATCGGCAGGTTTTTCAAGGGGTCCTCCTTGGTGCCGCGCAGATAATCCTGGGGCCGCGCCTTGAATTCCTGCTTGGCATCTTCCGTGCGGCCGTTGGTCGACACCACCTTGGCATCCGGCGGCAGGAAGGCCGCTGACACGCCGATGGCACTGGTCAGCAGGCCGCCGGGGTCGTTGCGCAGGTCGAGAATGAGCCCTTGCAACTTGTTGCCGTCCTTGTAGAGGTTGGCCAGTTGCTTGCTGAGTTCGCTGACGGTGTTTTCCTGGAATTGGGTAATGCGAACCCAGCCGTAGCCGGGTTCGACCAGCTTGGACTTGACGCTCTGCACCTTGATCACTTCGCGAATCAGGGTCAGTTCGATGGGTTTGTTTTCACCCTTGCGAATGATCGACAACTTGATCGGCGTTTTCGGCTTGCCGCGCATTTTTTTGACGGCTTCGGAGAGTGTCAGGCCTTTGACCGGTGTCTCGTCGAGCTTGAAGATCAGGTCGCCGGTCTTGACGCCGGCACGATAGGCCGGGGTATCTTCGATCGGCGAAATGACCTTGACCAGTCCGTCCTCCATGCCGACTTCGATGCCGAGGCCACCGAATTCGCCCTGCGTGCCGACCTGCAGGTCCTTGAACGCATCGGCATCGAGGTAGGTCGAATGTGGATCGAGGTTGGACAGCATGCCGGAAATGGCATTGGTGATCATGGTCTTGTCTTCGACCGGTTCGACGTAACCCTGATCGACGG
>JAJXVG010000268.1 GCA_021782315.1 Pseudomonadota bacterium
CGATCTGGAAATAGTTTAGGTCGCCCGAGTTTGTTGATACAGTTCCAATTAAAGTAAATTGTGATCGGTACAGTTTCACTTTAGCTAATCTGTACCGGTTAACGGACCGCTTAACTGTATGGGTTTGCATGCCGGAAGCTCTATTGCGTTATGAACGTCTCGCCGCCGAACTGGCGGGAATGATTGCCGACGGCGTCCTGGCGTCTGGCGATCGCCTGCCGTCGGTACGCCGTCTGGCGCAGGAGAGACGGGTTTCGGTGTCGACCGTGGTCCAGGCACTGCGCCAGCTCGAGGACAGGGGGATGGTCGAGGCCAGGCCGCAATCCGGTCATTTCGTCCGGCGCCCAATGCCCCTGAGGCCGGAGCCGCTGTTGCGCCCGACGCCGGAAGGCGCCGTCCCGGTCGATATTTCGCAGCGCCTGATGCGTATTCTGCAGGCCGGCACCCGGCCCGGGGTTGCGCCGCTGGCGGCCGCCTTGCCCGCCTCGTCGCTGCTGCCGGTGGCAGCCCTGCATCGCTTGTATGCCGGCGTCGCCAGGCGTCACCCCAAACTCCTCGAAGGCGGGAGCCATGTCAATATGGATGAGCCCGCTCTCGTTCGCCAGTTGGTTCGCCGCTCGCTGGCCTGGGGCGGCCCCTTGCCGGCCGATGAATTCGTTATCACCAATTCGTGTACCGAGGCCCTGGGGCTATGCCTGCGCGCCGTGACCAAACCGGGCGATAGCGTGGCTGTCGAATCGCCGGCCTATTATTTGATGCTGCAGTTGCTGGAAACCTTGGGGCTGAAGGCCTTGGAAATCCCGACCGACCCGCGCAGCGGCATATCGGTCGAAGCGCTCGATCTGGCCACGCGCAATGGCGGTATCGCCGCCTGCCTGATCGTCTCAAACGGCAGCAATCCGCTAGGTTGCGTGATGCCGGATGCGCGAAAAAGGCAATTTGCCGAATTGACTGCCGTGCGGGGCATAGCAGTGATCGAGGACGACATCTACGGCGATCTGCACCTGGAAGGCGATCGACCATGGCCGATCAAGGCATTCGACAGGACCGGCAACGTCATGTTGTGTTCTTCTTTCTCGAAAAGCCTGTCGCCATCCCTGCGCATCGGTTTCATCGCGGCGGGGCGCCATCGGGCGGCGATTGCCCTGCAAAAGACGGTGACCAGCGGCGGCACCAATCCGCTGACCCAGCTGGTGCTGGCCGAATACCTGGAATCCGGCGGCTACGAGCGTCGCTTGCGCACGCTACGCCGGGCCTACGGGCAGCAGGTCGAAGCCATGCGCCTGGCCGTTGGCCGCCATTTTCCGGCCGCGACCCGGATTGCCCAGCCGCAGGCCGGATATGTCATGTGGGTTGAGTTGCCGGAGGAAATGGATACCATGCGCTCGTACGAGCGGGCTATTGCCGAAAATCTGGCCTATGTGCCGGGCGAGTTGTTTTCGGCGAGCGGGATGTACCGAAACTGCCTGCGCCTCAATTGCGGCAACCCGCATTCACCGAAAATCGAAGACGCCGTCCGTCGCCTGGGGCGTATTTTTTCCACCCCCTAAATCAAAGGGGAGCTGTCAAATTACGGTATCATTCGGCCTTTTGGGCAAGCTGCATTTGCCTTTTTGAACGCACTCGAAGGGTTTTTCTCCTCATGTTCGACGCAGTCCGCAACAATAAAAGAATCGTCCAGGTGTTTCTGGCGCTGATCACCTTGCCGTTTGCCTTCTTCGGCGTGGATTCCTACATGCGTAATAGCGGTTCGGGCGGTAATGTCGCCACCATCGGCGACGTCAAGATCACCCAGCAACAGTTCCAGCAGACCTTGCGCGAGCAGCAGGATCGCCTGCGCACCCAACTGGGTGCCCAGTTCGACCCCAAGATGCTGGATAACCCGGAAGCTCGCAGGGCCATCCTTGACGATCTGATCAGTCAGCGGCTGCTGTTTATCGAAGCCGGCAAGAAACACATGTTTGCCAGTAACGACGCCATCCGTCAGGCCATCGGTTCTATCGAAGCCTTCAAGGTTGACGGTAAATTTTCCAGTGAACGCTACGAAGCTGCCTTGCGCGCCCAGGGCATGTCGCCCGTCGGTTTCGAGGCCCAGCTTCGCCAGGATTTGACCTTGCAGCAACTGGCCGGCGCCATCGGGCAATCCAGCCTCCTTGCCAATTCGGTCGCCGACCGCGTGCTGGCCCTGCAAACCGAGAAGCGCGACGTAGCCGAATATCGTCTTGTGCTTGATGCCTACCTCGACAAGGTCAAACTGGCCGATGGCGCCGCCAAGAAATTCTACGACGAGAATGCCAAGCAATTTGAAACGCCGGAACAGGCCAAGGCCGAATACGTCGTGCTCTCGATGGAATCGATCGCCGCTCAACTGGCGGTCACCGATGCCGAGATCAAGGCCTGGTACGACGGCCACAAGGATCGCTTTGAGCAGCCGGAGGAGCGCCGAGCCAGCCACATCCTGATTTCCACCGAAAAGCTGGGCAAGGACAAGGCAAAAGCCAAGGCCGAGGAACTGCTCAAGGAGGTCAGGGCGAATCCGGCGGCCTTTGCCGATCTGGCCAGGAAAAATTCCGATGACCCGGGTTCCGCCACCAAGGGAGGAGACCTCGGCTTCTTCGGTCGCGGCACGATGGTCAAGTCTTTCGAAGAGGCGACCCAGGCCCTGAAGGAAGGCGAGATTTCCGGTGTGGTCGAGTCCGATTTCGGCTTTCACATCATCAAGCTGACCGGCATTCATGCCGCCAAGGAGAAACCGCTGGCCGAAGTTCGTGGCGAAATCGAGGCTGAATTGAAGAAGGCCGCCGGTATGCGTAAATTTGCCGAAGCCGCCGAAGCCTTCAGTAACATGGTTTACGAGCAGTCGGACAGTTTGAAGCCGGTTGCCGACAAATTCAAGCTGACCATCCAGCAGTCGGGCTGGCTCAGTCGCCAAGCCAATCCGGCCAACGGAACCTTGGGCAACGAGAAAGTCCTCGCTGCCTTGTTTTCCGACGAGGCCGTGAAAAACAAGCGCAACACCGAGGCCGTCGAAATCGCACCCAACACCCTGGTTGCCGCGCGCATCGTCGATTACAGGCCGACGGCATTGCAGGCGTTCGACAGTGTCAAGGCCAGCATCGAGACACTGCTCAAGCGCAAGGAGGCGCAAGCATTGGCCATCAAGGATGGCGAAGCTCATCTCGAAGCCTTGAGAAAAGGCGACGACAAGCTGCTTTGGGGCTCCGCCAAGAGTGTTTCGCGAATGGATGCCCAGCCGTTGCCGCAAGCGGCCGCACAGTCCGTGTTTCGTATGGAAACGGCCAAGCTGCCGTCCTATACCGGCGTCGAATTGCCGGGAGTCGGCTACGCACTGTACAAGCTGACTAAGGTCGAAACCGGCGAGAAGTTGGATGATAAGCGCAAGCAGGCGATGATCAAGCAACTGGGTAATATGCTGGCCCAGGAAGAAGTTCAGTTTTACCTGGCCGCCCTGCGCACAC
>JAJXVG010000269.1 GCA_021782315.1 Pseudomonadota bacterium
AGCATCCGTGAGACCATCGAACAGGTCGTCTCCGTCTTTACGCCCACCGCCCGCAAGAAAAAGATCAACTTGTGGTTCCATATAGATTCCAGCCTGCCGGACTACATCGTCGGCGACAAGTATCGCCTCGGCCAGATCATCACCAACCTGGTCAACAATGCCGTCAAATTCACCGAATTCGGCAGTGTCTTCATTTCCTGCCAATCTCTGAGTGCCCAGGGCGGCCAGGAAAAATTGAAAATCGACATCCGGGATACGGGTATCGGCATCAAGACCGATGCCCTGAACGACATATTTTCTCCTTTCCGCCAGGCCGACAACAGCATGAGCCGTCGCTTCGGCGGAACCGGCCTCGGTCTGGCCATCGTACGCGACCTGGTCGTCCTGATGCAGGGCACCATCACCGCCAACAGCGCACCGGGAACCGGGTCGACGTTTTCCATCGAGCTTCCGCTAACCGCTCCTCACCGGTTCGGACGGACGCTACCGGACTGGATGTCAAAACTGAAAGGACGCAAGGTACTGGTCGTCTGCGACGATGATGCATGCTGCAAGCATTGGGAGGCGATGATGCGCTGGGCCGGGATCGACACCATCTCGACAGCGGGCCTCGACGGCTCGTGGGCAACGGTTGATGCGATCGCCCCCGATGCCGTAATCGTCGAAGACGGCGCCGAATTCAGCGAGATGCTCGCCCAGGGCATCGCTGCGACTCCGATTCTCCGCATCAACGGCCTTGCAACTACTCAGCGCGACGCTTCGACACTGCCGGCATGGGTTGGCGCCGAGTTGCACTCGCCCTTCGGCGATCTCGCCCTGTGGACCGCGTTGGCGAAACTATGGGGCCTGGTGGCGGAAGAAAAGACGGCACCGGACGTTCCTCCCCCCCCATCCTTCAACGCACATGTACTGATGGTCGAGGACAACGACACCAATCTCCTGATTCTCAGGCAAATCCTGACCTCCCTGGGCTGCACCGTCCGCCATGCAGCCAACGGCCAGGCGGCGCTGGACATCCTGGAAACCGACGAATTCGACCTGATCATGATGGATGTGCAGATGCCGGTCATGGACGGACTGACGGCGACCCGGCATATTCGCGAAAATGAAACCAGGCAGGGCAAACCCCGCCGGCCCATTATCGCATTGACTGCCAATGCACTGGCCGGGGACCGTGAAATGTGCCTGCAAGCCGGCATGGATGACTATGTCTCGAAACCCGTCACCATCAATCGAATCCGCACTGCAATACAGCGCTGGCTGCCCACCGACGACAGGACATCGACCGATCCGGCCTCCGCAGCAGCAGCCGTCGTCGCGGCAGAATCCGAAAAATCCGACAGCGCTGTCGAATTCGATTTGCTCGACCTGCGCACCGGCCTCGGACCGGAAGCCGAAGAAATCATTCCCGGAATCATCCATTCCTATCTCAACGAAGGTGAAAAACATGCAGCTGTTCTGAACGGAGCCAGTCAACACTTTGATCTCGAACTGGTAACCCGAACCGTACACAATCTCAAGAGTTCGAGTGCTGCACTGGGTCTCAAGCAGTTCTCAGCATTGTGCAAGGAAGCCGAAGAGGCGGCACGAAACGCCGAAATCGATAACACCCAGGAACTGCTGCCTCGAATTCTCGAACAATTCATTCAGGTTGAACTGGCAGGCAAGAAACTACTGGCCGAAATGGAAGGGGCTTCATCGTGAACGCTACCGTCAAGCCGAAAATCATGATCGTCGATGACGAACCGGTGATGCGTACCATCACCCAGTCCGTGCTGGCCCGGCACAATTTCGAGGTAACCATTTTCGTCTCGGCGGAGGATGCGATCAAGGCGATCAGCGACGGGGAAACCCCGGATCTGTTGATGCTCGACGTCCTGATGCCCGGCATGAATGGTTTCGAGGCCTGCCGCATCCTTCGCGCCATGCCCCGCCTGACCCACCTGCCCATCATCATGCTGACCGCGCTCGACGACCAGACCTCGATTGACGAAGCCTACGGATGCGGCGCTACCGATTTCATCACCAAACCTCTGAATATTCCGCTGTTGCCGCATCGTGTACGTTATCTGCTACGTTCTTCCTCCGTCTTCAAGGATCTTGTCGACAGCCAAAACACCTTGATCCGGACGCAGCAGATTGCCCACCTGGGCAACTGGCACATGGATCAGAACGGAGACATCGTCGCCGCCTCGCAGGAATATCTGGATATCGTCGCCGCCACTCAGTTCCCGTTCTCGGAAACGCGGCTGCTGGCGCGCATCCACCGCGAAGATCGCGCCACCTTGCTTCGCTGCCGTGCGGAAATGCGCCTCGGCCGCCCCTATCAGCTCGACTATCGCTTGCGCAGCACGAGCAACAATTCTCATTGGCATCACGTCCATGAACGGGGCACGCCACAGTTTGACGACAAACAGCGCTACGTGGGAGCAAACGGTTTTACCCAGGATATTTCCGAACGTGTCGCCCAGGAAGAAAAAATTCGCCAGTTGGCCTGGCACGATCCTGTAAGCGGCCTGAACAACCGCGATCGCCTGATCGAGCTGCTTGAGCGCGACATGGAATCCGGCAACGCAAAAGCCGAGATAGCCATCCTGTTCATTCATCTCGGCAATCTGCGCGAGGTGTCGACCATACTCGGCCAGAATGTTTCGGACGGGGCCATTCGCGCCCTCTCCAGCCGACTCAAGTCGACACTGGAATCGCCGCCGGAAGAATACGCAATCGCCGCCGAATGCCTGCTCGACGCCAAGCTCGCCCGCTACGACGAACAGTCCTTTATTCTCACCCTGCCCGCTTCCATGGAAAGAGAGCTTATCCACCGTTTTGCCCAGGATATGCACGAGAATCTGGGGCGGCCGATGCTTCTGCTCGGCGACGAAGTCCTCATTTCACCCTTCATCGGCATTTCGTACTACCCGGACGATGCCTCGGACAGCACCGAACTGATCCGCCGGGCCATGCTCGTCGCCTTACATTCGGCCAACAAGCATGGCGCCGCCGTCAGTTTCTTCGACCCCAAACATGACGACGAGGCAGCCGAGCGCCTTGTCCTCGAACGCGGTCTGCGCGCAGCCCTGGAGCAGGAAGGACAGTTGCAACCCTATTTCCAACCCAAAATCTCTGCCGCCAACGGTCGAATCGTCGGCGCCGAAGTGCTGCTGCGCTGGCAGCACCCGACGCTCGGTTTCATTACGCCGAATCGCTTCATTCCGCTAGCGGAAGAATGCGGACTCATTCATCCGATCAGCGAGTGGCTGATCGGCCGGGTCTGCGAATTGATCAGCGGATGGCAAGCGGCAGGTCAGGAATGCGGCACCATCAGCATCAATCTTTCGGCAAGCAGCTTTTTTCAGCGCCACCTGGTTCACTTTATCGATGGCGTACTCGAGCGTACCGGCGTTCCCGCCAACAAGCTGATCATCGAATTGACCGAAAGCGTGCTGATGCACAATGCTGATTCGGCACAGCAG
>JAJXVG010000270.1 GCA_021782315.1 Pseudomonadota bacterium
CATCAGTTTAGCAGTTCAATAAACGGCGACCGGGTAGGACCCGAGAATCTTCAGGTAGGCCGAGTAGGCCTGCAGTTTTTCCAGCGCCGCCTTGACTTGCGGCTCTTCGCGATGGCCTTCGATATCCACGTAGAAGACGTATTCCCACAGGGCGTTCCTGGCCGGGCGCGATTCCAGGCGGCTCATCGAAACGCCGGCCTGCGACAGGGGCAGCAGCAATTCGTGCAGCGCCCCGGTCCGGTTCGGCGCCGACATGATCAGCGAGGTCTTGTCGCGGCCGGAGATGCCGGCATCGTGCTTGCCGAGGATCAGGAAGCGCGTCGTGTTGTTCGGCTCGTCCTCGATGTTCTCGACCCGTTTCGGCAACTGGTAATGCTCGGCCGCCGCCTCGCCGGCAATCGCCGCCACACCCGGCTCGGCCGCCGCCATCTGGGCCGCCAGCGAATTGCTTGCCACCGAAACGCGGGGCACGCCGGGCAGATTGCGGTTCAGCCATTCGTGGCACTGGGCCAGCGACTGTGCATGGGAGTAAACCTTGGTGATCGCCGCGAGATCCTTTTCGCGGGTAAGCAGGTTCTGGTGTATGCGCAGCACCACTTCGCCGCAGATTTTTAGCTGGGTGGACAGCAGCAGGTCCATGCTTCGCCCGACCGCGCCCTCGGTCGAGTTTTCGACCGGCACCACGGCGTAGTGGGCATGACCGGACTCGACCTCGCGGAAGACGTCGTCGATCGAAGCCTGCGGCAAGAGGAGGGCGGCATGGCCGAAGTGCTTGGTCGCCGCGCTGCCGGTGAAGGAACCGAGCGGCCCGAGAAAGGCGATACCCAGCGGCTCTTCCAGCGCCAGGCAGGCCGACATCACCTCGCGGAAGAAGAAGGTGACGCTTTCGCCGGATAGCGGCCCGGGATTGGTGTCCTGCAGGCGGCGCAGAACCTGCGCTTCGCGCTCGGGACGATAGATGTGACCAGCCTCGCCGTGTTCGGCCTTGATTACCCCGACCTTCTGGGCGCAACGGGCCCGCGCATTGAGCAGGCGCAACAGTTCGCCGTCGATGCCGTCGATTTCGGTGCGTACGCCGGCCAGGGCCTTTTGTAATTCGTGCTGGTCGCTCATGGCATCAACCGTTGCGTTTGGCGAAATCGTTCATGAAGCCGACCAGCGCCAGCACGGCTTGCAGGGAAACGGCATTGTAGATCGAGGCGCGCATGCCGCCGACCGACTTGTGCCCCTTCAAGCCGAGCACGCCGGCCGCCTTGGCCTCGGCCAGGAAAGCGGCGTCGAGGCCGGCATCGGCGAGCACGAAAGGCACGTTCATGGCCGAGCGGCAATCGGGATCGACCGGGTTGCTGTAGAAACCGGCCGAATCATCGATGGCGGCATACAGAAGCCTCGCCTTCTCGGCGTTGACCGCAGCCATCCCGGTCAGACCGCCCTGCCGCTTCAGCCACTGGAAAACCAGGCCGGCCAAATAGATGGCGTAGGTCGGCGGCGTATTCAGCATCGAACCATTCTCGGCCATCACCGCGTAATCCATGACCGTCGGAACGTTAAGCGGCGCCATGCCGAGCAGGTCGCGATGGACGACGACCAGGGTCAGGCCGGCCGGGCCGATATTCTTCTGGGCGCCGGCGTAGATCAGGCCGAATTTCTCGACATTGACCGGACGCGACAGAATGTGCGAGGACATGTCGGCGACCAGCGGCACGCCGGTATCGGCGATGCGCTCGGCCGGAATCTCGACGCCGTGGATGGTTTCATTGGTGCAGACGTGAAGATAGGCGGCGAAGGGATCGAGCTTGATTTCCTCGGCCACCGGCAGGCGTGTGAAGCCGCTGCTTTCGGTCGTCGCCGCGCAGCGAACATTACCGATGCGCTGGGCTTCCTTGAATGCCTTCTTCGACCACGAACCGGTCACGATATAGTCGGCCGAACGGCCGGCCAACAGGTTCATCGGGATCTGCGCGAACTGCTGCGTCGCCCCGCCCTGCAGGAAAAGGACCTTGTACTGCTCGGGAATGCCCAGCAACTCGCGCAGGTCGGCTTCGGCCTGATCGAGAATGGACATGAACTCCTTGCCGCGATGGCTCATTTCCATCACGCTGCAACCGGCGCCATGCCAGTCGAGCATTTCCTCCTGCGCCTGGCGCAGGACTTCCTCGGGAAGCGCAGCCGGACCGGCGCTGAAATTCCAGATACGGCTCATCAGACCTCTCCGCCTTCGTTGTTTTCGGCTTCGCCTTCATCCGCCGCAATGTCGCCCGCTGCCGGCAGGATGCCTCCGGATTCGCCCTCGGCCTCGACTTCGACCACCGATTCGGCGACCTTTTCCAGACCGGCCAGTTTCTCGCCATCGTCCAGCGAAATCAGCGTCACCCCCTGGGTCGCCCGCCCCATGCCGCGGATTTCCGCGACGCGGGTACGAATCAGGACACCGCCGGTAGTGATCAGCATGATTTCGTCGTCGTCGTTGACCAGCTTGGCGCCGACTATATTACCGTTTCGCTCGCTGTCTGCAATGGCGCGCACACCCTGCGTGCCGCGGCCGGAATGGCGGAAGTCGGCGAGGACGGTGCGCTTGCCGAAACCGTTTTCGGTCGCCACCAGCACCGTTTGCTGATCGCTTTCGGCCACCAGCAGGGAAATCACCGACTGGCCTTCCATCAGGCGCATGCCGCGGACGCCGCGGGCGCCACGACCCATCGGACGAACGTCTTCCTCGTCGAACCAGACCGCCTTGCCGGCATCGGAAACCAGCACGATATCGCTCTGCCCGGAGGTCAGCTCGACCCCGATCAGGTAGTCGCCTTCATCGAGGGCGACGGCGATGATGCCGGCCTTGCGCGGATTGGAGTAGTCGGACAGCGGCGTTTTCTTGACCGTTCCCATGACCGTGGCCATGAAGACATACTGGTCGTCGGAGAATTCCTTGACCGGCAGCACGGCATTGATGCGCTCGCCCTCCTCCAGCGGGAAGAGATTGACGATCGGCTTGCCGCGGCTGTTCCGGCTGCCCTGCGGCGCTTCGTAAACTTTCAGCCAGTAGCAGCGGCCGCGGTTCGAGAAACACAGGATGTAATCGTGCGTATTGGCGACGAACAGGTGGTCGACGAAATCCTCGTCCTTGATCGCCGCCGCCTGCTTGCCGCGTCCGCCCCGCTTCTGGGCGCGGTAGTCGGCCAGCGGCTGGGCCTTGATGTAGCCGCCGTGCGAGAGGGTGACCACCATGTCCGTTGGCGTGATGAAATCCTCGATGCCGAGTTCCTGCGTGTGCAGCACGATCTCGGAGCGGCGCTCGTCGCCGAACTGGTCGCGGATGGCGGTCAGTTCGCCGACGATGATTTCGGTGATGCGTTCCGGCTTGGCCAGGATGTCGAGCAGGTCGAGTATCCTGGCCATGACGTCCTTGTACTCGCTGACGATCTTGTCCTGTTCCAGGCCGGTCAG
>JAJXVG010000271.1 GCA_021782315.1 Pseudomonadota bacterium
CCGAGGCACCGTTCGATCTGTTCGTCCTGACCTACCAGGTCTGGTATCTCTCCCCGGCCCTGCCGATGACCGCCTTTCTCAAAAGCCGGGAAGGCCGGCGGCTGATCGCGGGCAGGCCCGTCGTCACGCTGGTCGCCTGCCGCAACATGTGGCTCTCGGCGCAGGCGACGATGCAAGGCCTGATCGCCGATGCCGGCGGGCGCCTGATCGACCATCTCGCCTTTGTAGACCAGGGCCACCCCCTGGCCACCTTCATCACGACGCCGCGCTGGATGTGGACCGGCAAGCGCGATGCTTTTTTCGGCCTGCCGCCGGCCGGTGTCTCGCCCGAACAGATACGCCAGGCCGGCCGTTTCGGACTGGCACTGGCGGCGGGGCTGGACAGGGACGACGAGCGCTCCGGACAGCCGATGCTGACCGGCCTGTGCGCCGTGACGGTCGATCCGCGCCTGGCGATCAGCGAAAAGGCCGGATTGCGTGCCTTCCGGGTCTGGTCCAAGTTGGTCCGGCTGTGCGGCAAACGCGGGCAGTGGCGGCGACGACCCATGCTCCTGCTTTTCGCTATCTATCTGGTCGCCCTGATTCTGACCGTCGTTCCCTTGAGCCTCTTGTTACAATGGCTGTTTTACCCCTTGCTCAGGCCGCGACTCGAACGGCTCAAGGCCGAACTCGAACTGCCCTCCGGCTCGCAGGAATTCAACCTACAAAAATATGCACCCTAGCGGCAAGGTTTACATCAACGGCACCTCGGTCTTTTTGCCCAATGCGCCGGTCGGCAACGACGACATCGAGAAACTGCTCGGCATGGTCGGCGGCAAGCCGTCGCGCGCCCGCCGCATCGTTCTGCGCAACAACGGCATACGGAGCAGGCACTACGCCATTCATCCGCTCACCGGCGAGGCGACTCACACCAACGCCCAACTGACGGCGGCAGCGGTCCGCGGCCTGGCCTGCGACCATTTTTCTCCGAACCAGATCGAATGCCTGGTCACCGGCACCTCGCGGCCCGATCAGCTCATGCCCAATCATGGCGTCATGGTCCATGGCGAACTGGGCATCCCGGCCTGCGAAGTCGTGTCTACGGCCGGCATCTGCGTGTCCGGCATCACCGCCCTGAAATACGCCTGGCTGTCGGTCCTCAGCGGTCAGACGAAAAATGCCGTGGCCACCGGTTCCGAACTGGCCTCCCTCGGCCTGCACGCGCGCAATTTCGAGGCGGAATCGGCGCACCGCGTCGCCGAACTGGAGGCCAATCCGGAAATCGCCTTCGAAAAGGATTTTCTGCGCTGGATGCTGTCCGACGGCGCCGGCGCCTTCCTGCTCCAAGGCGAGCCGAGACCATCGGGCCTGTCGCTCGCCATCGACTGGATCAGCATCCTGTCGCAGGCCGATTCGATGCCGGCCTGCATGTATGCCGGGGCCGAAAAACTCGACAACGGCAGCCTGAAAGGCTGGCAGGAATACTCTCCGACCGAATGGAACAGCCGCTCGATCTTCACCGTCAAACAGGACGTCCGCCTGCTCAACGAGGCCGTCGCCGACCAGACGCTCGGCAAGTCGCTGGAAAAACTGATGGCGAACAGCGCCTTGACGGCTGACGATATCGACTGGTTCCTGCCGCACATGTCTTCGGAATATTTTCGCCGGCCGATGGCCCGCTGCATGGCCGCCGTCGGCTTCCCCATCCCCGAGGAAAAATGGTTCACCAACCTGTCGACCCGCGGCAACACGGGGTCGGCCTCGATTTACATCATGATCGACGAATTACTGAAAAGCGGCCGCCTGACGCATGGCGACCGCCTGCTCTGCTTCATCCCGGAAAGCGGCCGTTTCACCGGCTCGCTGATGCATCTGACGGCGGTGGACCATGCTCGATAAGGATGTCCCGCAGGAAGGCAACAGCACCCTGGCCGGCCATCGCAAGGCGGTCTACGCCCGCGGCGAAGACGGCAGGTTGCACATCGTCCAGTCATCCGGCTGGGAGGTCGAGGAAATCGTTACCCGGCAGGCCGTGGAAGACCTCGACCGGCAGGCCGAAGACGCCCGCCGACGCGTCCTGGCCGGCCGGACATCGCCGCTCGAATATCACATGCACCGGGTGCGCATGGATGTGCCGCTGCTGTCGCAAGTGACCGGCCTGTGGCAGTGGCGCATCCGCCGCCATTTCCGGCCGGACATCTTTGCGGGCCTGTCGGCCGGCCTGCTCGGGCGATATGGCGAGGCCATGGGCCTGAGCATCGAGCAACTGAAAAAGGTCGATTGATGGCATTCCAGCACAGCCACGCCTCCCATTGCGAAAGCGGCGTCATGTCCTCGATGCTGCGCCACCATGGCTTGCCGATGTCGGAAGCGATGGCTTTCGGCCTGTCGTCGGCGCTCTCCTTCGCCTACCTGCCGATCATCAAGATCAACGGCCTGCCGCTGGTCGCCTACCGGATGCCGCCGAAATTCATCATCAAGGGCCTGCAGAAACCGCTCGGCCTGAAGATGCGCTTCGAAACCTTCCGCAGCCCGAAAGCCGGCGAAAGGCGACTGGACGAACTGCTCGACGCCGGCAATCTGGTCGGCATGCAGACCTCGGTGTTCTGGTTGCCCTATATGCCGGAAGACCTGCGTTTCCATTTCAACGCCCACAATATCCTGGCCTATGGCCGTGACCGGGCGAGCGGCGATTACCTGCTCTCCGACCCGGTGGTCGAAACGACCGTCACCTGCGCCCCGGCCGACCTGCGCCGGGCCCGTTTCGCCAAGGGCGTGCTCGCCCCCCGGGGCCTCCTTTACTATCCGGAAGGCAAGCCGCTCGAACCCGATTGGGCCAGGGTTCTGCCCAAGGCCATTAAAAAAACGACGCGCATCCTGCTCGATTCCCCGATACCGATCATCGGCGTGCGCGGCATCCGCCGCCTGGCCAACGCCGTCGAACGACTCGACGGACAAGGCAATCCGGCGGCAAGCAAGATGTTCATCGGCCAGGTGGTCCGCATGCAGGAAGAAATCGGCACCGGCGGCGGCGGTTTCCGCTTCATCTATGCCTCCTTCCTGCAGGAAGCCGCCGAGCGGCTGGCCCGCCCCGGCCTCGACGAACTGTCCGACAGGCTGATCGATATCGGCGACGAGTGGCGCGAATTCGCCCTGGCCACCGCCCGCATGATCCGCGACCGCGACCCGCTGCAACCGACCGCCCTGGCCGCCAGGCTGCGCGCCATCGCCGACCGCGAGCAGGCCTTCTTCCGCGACCTGCGTCGCGCCGCCTGATGCTGCGCATCGATGGCGTCTCGTACCGTTACCGGGACGCCCGGGGTCCGGCGCTCGACGAAGTCACGCTGGCCGTTCCGGCCAGCGGCGTCTACGGCCTGCTCGGGCCGAACGGTGCCGGCAAGACGACCTTGAT
>JAJXVG010000062.1 GCA_021782315.1 Pseudomonadota bacterium
TCATACAAATCCCTGGGCCGGATCGATGAAGCGACTGCGGCCTATGGCAAGGCCGAGGCGAGCATGTCGGGCGATCCCGATTTTCTGGCCGAATATGCCGATCTGCTGGCCGCGCAGGCGGGGGGGCATCTCGATGGCAAGCCGATGGCGCTGATCAATCAGGCGCTGCACCTTGATCCCAACCACCTCGTCGCCCTCTGGCTGGCCGGGACATCGGCTTTCAACATGCGGGATTATCCGGACGCAGCCGTTCTCTGGGAGCGTGCCTTGAAGGCCGTGCCTGAAGAGTCGCCGGATCGTCAGATGCTGGTCGACGGCATTGCCGAAGCGAAGCGCCGCTCGAATGCCCGGGTCGATCCGGGCAGGTCGGTCGCCGGTCGCGTCGAACTGGCGCCGGCGCTGGCAGCCCGGACGTCGCCTGGTGACACGGTATTCGTTGTCGCCCGGTCGCCGGACGGTTCGCGCATGCCTCTGGCCGTGGCCAAGGCGCATGTCTCCGATCTGCCCTACGCTTTCGTGTTGGACGACAGTTCGGCCATGATGCCGGACAGGGCGCTTTCCAGTCAGTCCAGGCTTATTGTCGAGGCGCGTATATCCAGTTCCGGCAACGCCATCGCCAGGGAGGGCGACCTGCAGAGCCAGGCTGCGACCGTCAGCCTGGGCGAGCATAAACTGAGGCTGGTGGTCGATCGGGATTTCCAACGCTGATTTCGGGTCTTCGCTAACTTCCTCGCTTCGAGATCCCCGGGAACCCGATGCGTCGCGGGTGCCGCTCGCCGTGCCTATGAACCCTGTTCGTAGGCGGGGTCGAGCAGGCCGTGCACAATGGCGTAGCGCAAAAGGTCAATCTGGGTGGATAAACCCATCTTCTCGAGGATGTGCGACTTGTGCGAACTGACGGTCTTGGCGCTCAACGACAGTTCTGCGGCAATTTCGGCAGGGCTGCAACCGTGGACGATACGGCTGAAGATCTCGAATTCGCGGTCGGTCAGGCGGGTATGCGGTACGTCGTCCGGCCCCCGGATAAAGTCGGTGGCGAGCAATTCCGCCACCTTGGGGCTGATGAACATGGCGCCGCCGGCAACCTTGCGGATAACCGGCAAAATCTGGTCGGTGCTGCTCCCTTTTGTCAGGTAGCCGGATGCCCCGGCGCGAATGGCGCGGACCGCGTACTGCTCTTCGGGATGCATGCTGAAAATGAGAATCGGCAGCTTCGGCTGTTCAGTGTGCACCAGGCGGATCAACTCCAGGCCATTTCGACCCGGCATCGACAGGTCGAGTAGCAGGATATCCCAATGGCGCTGCCGAATCAGATCAAGCAGCGCGTTGCCGTCGGCTGCCTCACCGCTTACCCGCAGGTCCGGCGTGTCGGCCAGCAACTTGCGCAGTCCGTCGCGAATGATGGCATGGTCGTCTGCGATTAACGCCTCGATGGTCATGAGGTTTCCTTTTCTATCTCCGGTATTTCGAGCGGCAGGAGAACTTCGACGGTGACGCCGGCGCCCGGGCTGGCCGTCACCCGACATTCGCCGCCTATGGCCCTGGCCCGTTCGCGCATGCCGGCCAGGCCTATGTTGCTGCCTTGTCCGTCCTGGAACCCCTGACCATTGTCGCTGATAGTCAATCGTAGCATGTCCGTATCGTCTGTCGTCAGGCTGATCGAGACCTCGCTGGCCCTGGCGTGGCGGGCGATGTTGGTCAGCGATTCCTGGACGATGCGATAAAGGCCGATCGCCTGCTGGTCATCGACGACAAGGTGGGCGGCAGGAAGGTCTACGTGGATGTCGAGTCGAATCCGGCGTGTGGTTTCCTGGGCCAGCCAGCGGACGGCTTCGCCAAAACCCAGATCGTCGAGAATCTGGGGGCGGAGTTCGGAGGAAATTCGTCGTACAGAGGCCAGCGCGTGATCGAGCATCCGGCCCATCGCAACGATGTCATTTACGCCGCCGCTGTGCCCTTCACGCATACGATTGCCCAGCCAGGACAATTCGAGTTTGAGTCCGGTCAGTTGTTGCCCCAGTTCATCGTGCAGTTCATGGGCGATACGTCGCCGTTCGCGTTCCCTGACATCTTCCAGGGTTGCCGACAGATTGCGGAGTTGCCGGTTCATTTCGCGTAGTTCGTCCTCCTGGCGCTGTCGTTCCGTCACGTCGCGCAGCACGGCGGTAAACTGCCGCTTGTTGCCGATCGCTGTCTGCGAAATCGATGACTCGATCAGAAACTCGCTACGGTCGGCGCGCATGCCCGTGACCAGACGCCCGGGCCCGGGCGTTTGCCAGGCACCTTCGTCAGCCGAGTGGTCTTCAAGGAGGTGCTGCTGCGCCCTGCTGCTTTCGGGAATGAGTTGGTCCAGGGAGTGCCCCAGCATTTCCTCCGCTTTGTAGCCGAACATCCTCTCGGCTTCAGGGTTGAACAGGACGATATGATTTTTTTCGTCCACGCCGACGATGGCGTCGCGTACCGAGTCGACAGTGAGTCGGTAGCGATGATCGGCGTCGATCAGGGCCAGGCTGAGTTGCTCCTTGCGGCGCAGTTCAGTGGCCAGGGCCATGGCCACCAGGCCGATAAACAGGCAGACGACGATGGCGCCCGCGGCGATCGGCATCGCCGTATTGCGCCAGACGGCGAGCGCCTCATCCTCATCGTGCCTGACGCTGAGCCATAGCGGGAAGCGATTTATCTTGCCCAGTACATAGGCGGTCGATTTGCCATTGTCCGCCGAGTATCCGTAGAGCAGGAGTTCCTGGTCGCGCGAAATTTCCCGTCGATTAACGAATTCCGGGGCCTTCTTTCCGATCTCGGTTTCCCGGTGCGGGTTGCTGGCGATCAGGGTTCCATCGTCCATGTAAAGCGAGATCGGACGATCCAGGTCCAGCTTGCTGAGGTTGTAGAGTTTTTCGAAATAAGGCAGCGACAACGAGACTACGGCAATTCCCCGGAAGCGGCCATCATGGTCGGTCAACTGCCGGGCCAGGTGCATGCGCCAAGTGTTGTCGTGACGACTGAGGACCGGACTCCCGACGAAGAGTCCATGGTATGGACCATTGGCAAGCGCCTGGAAATAGGGACGGTCGCGTACCGATGCGCCCACCGCGATGGCACCGACGCGAGAGCTATTCACCACCGTGCCGTCGCGATCAACGAGAAACAGTGTCCGTACCTGCTCGGCGCTCGAAACCCGGGCCGCAAGAAGCAGGTGTACAGTCGGTGTATCCAGTGCCAGTTGTTCGCCATAGTTGGTTTGCAGGCGCTCCTGGATGCCATCCAGGATCAGGTCGACACCGTTGATGGCCTGACTGGTCTGTTCATCCAGCATGCGGGCGATGCTTTCCGCCGCCAGAACGGCCCGATTAAGCTCTTTCGTGCGGAGGTCCCAGAGCAGGAGCACAACGCTGATGAGGATGGCAACGATGGTCAACAGGCTCAGGACGGTAACCGCGCGTACCGGTTGAATCAATTGTTTCTCAGCGCTTTCCATGTGTCGATTATGCCTGATACGCCGCCTTTCCGTTCGGCTCGGAACGAGGCGGAAAGCCTGTATTCATGCCGACATTCGAGAATGGGATCGGGTAAAGTGGAGCCTGGGGCAAAGGGCGGGGCGCACATCGCCCGATCGCCGCCTGCTCTCCTCGCCGCAGGGGTTGAGGGAGCGTCGCCGCCGCATCATATCTTTCGGATCATTTTCATGCTACTCATCTGTATCGCTCTTGCCAGCATTGCCCTGACCCTGATCATGCTATGGGGCTTCGAAAAATATTCGCTTCGACAGAGCGATGAGCCGACGGGCGATCGGCCAAAAAATGCCAAGCGGAGAGGCAAGGCGACGTTCGATAAGCAGGCTGCTGCGCCGAAGCGTCCGGTCGGTACCCGCTATCTGCTGTCGCTTGCTTTGGCTGCGGTGGTGCTGGCTGGCGTTTTCTGGGGGTTGTCCGGGGCAGGCAAGCTGGGGCAGGGAGAGCGGGGGGCGTCGGAAGAGCGGGGCTCAATTTCAGCGCAGTCGTCGCCCGATGCCGATGTGGCGGACTTGAAGGAACAGGCGGCAAGCCTTGCCCGGGAGTTGTCGACCGATCCGAAAAACGGCAAGGGCTGGCGACTGCTGGGGGAAACCTACGGCAAGCTGCAACGCTTTGCTGAGGCCGATGCGGCCTATGCAAAGGCTGCCCCGCTGTTGCCTGCGGAGGCCGGCCTTCTGGCCGATTGGGCTGACAACCATGTCATGGCGCAGGGACAGCAATGGGACGATCAGGGGCGCCGGCTGCTCAAGCAGGCCATGGCCCTCGATCCGACCCATCTCAAGACGCTGGCCCTGGTCGGCAGCGAGGCGTACGCGCGCGGCGACTACCGGGCGGCGATTGCGGCATGGTCGACCCTGAAAGAGGCTGCGCCCGCCGGTTCGATGTATGCCGGCCTGGCCGACGCAAATCTGGCAGAGGCCAGGGAGAAGCTTTCAGGAACTCCGGCCCTTTCATCCCAGGCGCTTGATCCGGCAGCCGCCGTGGGCGGCGAGATTACCCTGGATAGCAAGTTCAAGGGCAAGGTTTCGGCCGGCGATACGGTCTTCGTCGTTGCCCGGACTCCGGATGGCAGCGGCCCGCCATTGGCCGTCGCCCGATACAGGGCCACCGACTTGCCGGTTCGCTTCCGTCTCGATGACAGCAGCGCGCTGCTGCCTGGACGCACTATCTCGCAATACAACGAGGTCTTGGTCAGCGCCAAGATTTCCCGGAGCGGCAGCGCCGACCCGGCCAAGGGCGACATCTTCGCGCCGGCGGTCAGGGTCAAGTTGGGCGAGATCGACGCCAGGCTCGAACTGGCGGCCGAACGCTAGAGACCGGCGCGTGTTCCCGCGCCGCGCCCAGCTAGCCGGTCAATCGGCAAAGCGCGGCGCCCGTTTTTCCTTCCCGGCGGCAAGCGCTTCGTCGAGGTCGGCCGAGAGCAGCATCGCCGCATTCCAGCCGGCGACATGATCGAGTCCCTCGGCGACCGTGTGGTCCCGGCTGTAGTTGAGCACGGCCTTGGTGCCGCGAACGGCGAGCGGCGATTTGGCGGCGATGGTCCGGGCGATCTGGCGGACCCCGGCCGCCAGTTCGGCTGGCGAGCCGAAGCAGGCGTTGACCAGGCCCAGTCTCGCCGCTTCTTCGGCGGCGACCGGGCGGCCGGTGTAGGCCAGTTCGCGGGCCATGCCCTGGCCGATCAGGCGGGGCAGGCGTTGCAGGGTGCCGACGTCGGCGACCATGCCGATATCGATTTCCTTGATCGAAAAGACGGCATCCGCCGCCGCATAGCGCATGTCGCAGCAGGTCACCAGGTCGAGCGCTCCGCCGACGCAGGCGCCGTGGATGGCGGCGAGCACCGGCTTGCGGTTGCGTTCGATGCTGCTCAGGCAATCCTGCAGGTCGAGGATCAGCCGGCGCAAGGCTTCGCGGCTGCGGGCGGCATCCTGATGCGCGATGCGCTGCCGGATACCGCCGAGCATGGCCAGGTCGATACCGGCGCAGAAATTCCGGCCGGCCCCGCCGAGGATGGCGACGCGGACTTCAGGGGTGGCATCGACCCAGTCGAAAGCCTGGCGAATTTCCTGCCACATCGCCTCGCTCATTGCGTTCGACCTGTCCGGCCTGTTCAGGTGGATGTCGGCGATATGCCCGTCGAGCGAAAGGGTGAGGGTGGAGAAAAGGGGTAAATTCATCGCATGCCTTTATCATTGATCCGGATCGGCAAAGGATAGCAGATCGACATCGGCCGCTTCCTGGCGCAGTGCGATCAGTCCCTGGTAGGCGGCGGATTGCTGCCAGCCGTCGACTGCTGCCAGATCGGGGAAGCGGATGACCACCGTGTCGGTGTGCTCGTGCCGGCCGGCGATGATGCCGGCCAGTTGGCCGCGGAAAAGCAGTTCGGCCCCCCACGGCGCCAGCGTCGCCGGCACCAGGGCGCGGTACCGGGCCCACTTGTCGGCGTCCTTGACGGTGACGTGGCCGATGACGCAGGCGCTCATGCGGCGTTCTTGCCTTTTTGCCAGAGCACGTCGCCGCGGCCGCCGGCGCGGTTGAGGGCGCGACCGAGAATGAAGAGCAGGTCGGAGAGGCGGTTGATGTAGCGGCGGGCGGCATCGGACAGCGGTTCGGCGGCGTGCAGGCGTACCATGGCGCGCTCGGCGCGGCGACAGACGGTGCGGCTGAGATGGGCGAGCGATGCGGCGCGGGTGCCGCCGGGCAGAATGAATTCCTTGAGCATGGTCAGCTCGGCGTTGAAGGCCTCGGCTTGCGCTTCGAGGCGGGCAACCTGGGCATCCTTCATGACTTCCATGCCGGGCAGGCAGAGTTCGCCGCCGAGATCGAAGAGGTCGTTCTGGATATCGAGCAGCGCGGCGCGCATGGCCTCCGGCATCTCTTCGCAGAGCAGCACGCCGAGACCGGAGTTCAGTTCGTCGACTTCGCCGATGGCGTCGATGCGCAGGCTGTCCTTGCCTGTCCGGCTGCCGTCGCCGAGGCCGGTGGTGCCGGCATCGCCGGTACGGGTGACAATCTTCGAGAGGCGATTGCCCTTGCGTTGTGTGTCGTTCACGGTTGCTTTCTCCAGGGTGAGTGCGGATTATACTTTCAGGCCTCCTACAGACTGTCGTCGCCATGCCAAAGTTCGCCGCCAACCTCAGCTTCCTGTTCACCGACCTGCCTTTCGGCGAACGCTTCCGGCGGGCTGCGGCAGCCGGTTTTCAGGGGGTCGAATATCTCTTTCCGTACGACTGGCCGGCTCCGGAGCTGGCCGCATGGCTCAAGGCGGCCAATGTCGAGCAGGTGCTGTTCAACCTGCCGCCAGGCGACTGGGCGGCAGGCGAGCGCGGCCTGGCCTGCCTGCCGCATCGCCGCCGCGAGTTTGCCGATAGTGTCGAGCTGGCCTTGAACTACGCGATGGTGCTCGATTGCCCGCGCCTCCACTGCATGGCTGGCTTGAAGCGGAGCGGGCATGACGAGGCCGAAATGGAGGCAACCTACATCGCCAACCTGCAATTTGCCGCCGACCGCCTGGCCACCATCGGCGCGACGCTGACCATCGAGCCGATCAACAGCCGCATCGACATGCCGGCCTATTGGCTGGACGACGTGAACAAGGCCTTGCGCATGCTCGACGCCATCGACCGCGGCAATGTCAAATTGCAACTCGACCTCTATCATGCCCAGATCATCCAGGGCGATCTGGCCCGCTGCATCGAAGCCAATATCGGGCGTATCGGCCACATCCAGATCGCCGACAATCCCGGCCGGCACGAGCCGGGCAGCGGCGAAATCAATTTTCCCTTCCTCTTCGACCGGCTCGACCGGCTGGGTTACGACGGCTGGGTCGGTTGCGAATACAAGCCGCTGACGACGACGGAAGCCGGCCTCGGCTGGCTGCCGATAGCGGCCGGCGCCGGGCGCTAGCCGGAGATGCGCGTCGCGACCGCGATGGCTGTTGGCCGGGTGCTTATGGGTTAAAGTAGCAATATGTTGAAGAGTGACAATAGTCAATGCTGCGTCGATCCGGCGAATCTTGAGCGGCAGCTTCGCCGCTTTTTGCCGCAGCACTGCCTGCTGGTCGGCGAGGAGGATTTGCGTCCCTACGAATGCGACGGCCTGACCGCCTATCGCGAATTGCCGCTGGCGGTCTGTCTGCCGGAAACCGAGGCGCAGGTCATCGACATTCTGCGCACCTGTCACCGGCTGGGCGTGCCGGTCGTCGCGCGCGGCGCCGGCACCGGGCTGTCCGGCGGCGCCATGCCGCACGCCCAGGGCATCGTGCTGTCGCTGGCCCGCTTCAACCGGATACTGCGTATCGACCGCTTGGCAAGGCTGGCGGTCGTTCAACCCGGCGTGCGCAATCTCGCGGTATCGGAGGCGGCTGCGCCCTTCGGCCTGTACTACGCGCCCGATCCCTCGTCACAGATCGCCTGCACGCTGGGCGGCAATGTCGCCGAAAATTCGGGCGGCGTGCATTGCCTGAAATACGGGCTGACGGTGCATAACGTCCTGCGCATCCGCGTCGTCAGCATCGAGGGCGAGGTTTTCGAGATCGGTTCGGAAGCGCCCGATGCGCCCGGCTACGACCTGCTGGCCCTGATGATCGGTTCCGAGGGCATGCTCGGCGTGGTCACCGAGGTGACGGTCAGGTTGATCCCCAAGCCGGAACTGGCGCAGGTGGTCATGGCCTCCTTTGCCGATGTCGCCCGGGCCGGCGATGCGGTGGCCGCCATCATCGCCGCCGGCATTATCCCGGCCGGGCTGGAAATGATGGACAAGGCCGCGACGGCGGCGGTCGAACCCTTCGTCAAGGCCGGCTACGACCTTGCTGCCGAGGCCATCCTGCTCTGCGAGTCGGACGGCACGCCGGAGGAGGTGGCCGAGGAAATCGCCCGCGTCACCGGGGTGCTGAGCGCGGCGGGGGCCAGCGAGATCCGCGTTTCGCAGTCCGAAGCCGAGCGCCTGCGTTTCTGGGCCGGGCGCAAGGCGGCCTTTCCGGCCGTCGGCCGCATCACGCCGGATTACTACTGCATGGACGGGACGATTCCACGCAAGCGCCTGGCTGAAATGCTTTCGGCCATCGCCGTCATGGAAAAAAAATATGGCCTGCGCTGCGCCAATGTCTTTCACGCCGGCGACGGCAACCTGCATCCGCTGATCATGTACGACGCCTCGCAGCCCGGCAACTGGCAACGGGCCGAGGCCTTCGGCGCCGAAATCCTCGAACTGTCGGTGGCGCTCGGCGGTTCGATCACCGGCGAGCACGGCGTCGGCATCGAGAAGATCAACCAGATGTGCGTCCAGTACGCGACACCGGAAATCGAGGCCTTTCATCGCATCAAGGCGGCCTTCGACGAAAGGGGTTTGCTCAACCCCGGCAAGGCCGTGCCCAGCCTGCACCGCTGCGCCGAATACGGCCGCATGCACGTCCATCGCGGCGACTTGAAATTTCCGGAACTGGAGCGCTTCTGATGCCGCCCTGCTCAGGACTCGACGACATCGTTTCCGCCGTCCGCGCCGCCCACGACGCGGCGATTCCCCTGCGCCTGCGCGGGGCCGGCAGCAAGGATTTCTACGGCGGCATGCTGGCCGGCGAGTTGCTCGATCTGTCGGGCTGTCGCGGCATCGTCGCCTACGAGCCGACCGAGCTTTACCTCACCGCCCGCTGCGCGACGCCGCTGGCCGAAATCGAGGCGATCCTGGCTGAAAAAGATCAGATGCTCGCCTTCGAGCCGCCGCTATTTGGAGGAGCCACCGTCGGCGGCTGTGTCGCCGCCGGCTTGTCTGGCCCGCGTCGGCAGCAGGCCGGCGCGGTACGCGACTTCGTGCTCGGCGTGAAGCTGGTCGACGGCTGCGGTCAGGTCCTGAATTTCGGCGGGCAGGTCATGAAAAACGTCGCCGGCTACGATGTCTCGCGCCTGCTGGCCGGCAGCATGGGCACTCTCGGCGTGATCGCCGAAGTGACGCTGAAGGTGCTGCCCCGGCCGCCGCTCGAGACGACGCTGGTTTTCGCCTGCGCCGAGGCCGAGGCCATTGGCCGCCTGAACGACTGGGGCGGCCGGCCCCTGCCGATTTCGGCCTCTTTCTGGCACGCCGATCGCTTGTTCCTGCGTCTTTCCGGCGCCCGGGCGGCGGTCGAGGCGGCCCGCCGCCAACTGGGCGGGGAGGCCGCGATGAATCCGGAACTTCTTTGGGACTCGGTCCGCGAGCAAAGCCATCCCGCCTTCGCCGGCAGCCTGTTGTGGCGGCTGGCCGTGCCGTCGGCCGCTCCCTGTCCCGGCCTCCGGGAACTGCGCGCCATCGAGTGGGGCGGGGCGCAACGCTGGTATGACGGCGAAGCGGAGGCGGTGCGCGATGCCGCCGTCCGCCTCGGCGGTCATGCCGTGCTCTACCGGGCGCCCGAATCCATGCGTTGCCGGGAAGGCGCTTTCGCGCCGCTGGCGCCGGCCTTGCTCGCCCTGCATCGTCGCCTGAAAAGAGCCTTCGATCCGAAGGGCATCCTCAACCCCGGCCGCCTGTACGCCGAGTTCTAGGGAAGGCGCCGATGGACAGCAAAATCACCGAGGATCTGCGCGCCACCCGGGCCGGCCGGACGGCCGAGGAAATCCTGGGCAAGTGCGTGCACTGCGGCTTCTGTACGGCGACCTGCCCGACCTACCAGTTGCTCGGCGACGAGCTGGACGGTCCGCGCGGCCGCATCTACCTGATCAAGCAGCTGCTTGAAGGCAAACAGGTCAGCGCAAAGACGCGCAGCCACCTCGACCGCTGCCTGACCTGTCGTGCCTGTGAAACGACCTGCCCTTCAGGGGTCAAATACAGCCATCTGCTCGACGTCGGGCGGCAGGTGCTCGAGGCGAAGTTGCCGCGTCCGCTGGCCGAGGCCGCCTGGCGCCGCCTGCTCGGCAGCGTGCTGCCGCGCCCGGCCCTGTTCGGCGCGGCGGTGAAGCTTGGCCGCCTGCTTCGACCCTTGCTGCCCGCGACGCTGGCCGGAAAACTCCCGGCCGCCCCGGCCGTCGGCGCGCCGTGGCCGGTCGCGGTCGGCCACGGCCGCCGCATGCTGGTCCTGGCCGGCTGCGTCCAGCCTTCACTGGCGCCGAATATCAATGCGGCCACGGCCCGCGTCCTCGACCGCTTGGGGGTCGAACTGTTCGAGGCGGCACCGGCCGGCTGCTGTGGCGCCGTGCGCTTTCATCTCAACGACCTGGACGGTGCCGGGAAGGACATGCGCCGCAATATCGATGCCTGGTGGCCGCAGGTCCAAGGCGGCGTCGAAGCCATCGTCGTCACCGCCTCCGGTTGCGGCGTTCAGGTCAGGGATTACGGCCGCATTCTGGCCGACGATGCGGATTACGCGGAAAAAGCGGCCAGGATCAGTGCCCTCTGCCGCGATCCGGCCGAGATCCTCAGCCTCGAACGGGATGCGCTTCTGCCGCAGCTTGCCGCACGTTTCGACAAGCGCGGCAAGCTGGCCTTTCATTCGCCCTGCACCCTGCAACACGGCCTGCAGATACGCGGTGACATCGAAGCCTTGCTGCAGGCTGCGGGCTACGAATTGACGCCGGTCGCCGACAGTCATCTGTGTTGCGGCTCGGCCGGCACCTACGCCATCCTGCAAGCGGAACTGGCCGGCCGTTTGCGCGACAACAAGCTGGCGGCCCTGAGTGCCGGCGGCCCGGCCCTGGCGGCGACCGCCAATATCGGTTGCCTGACCCACCTGCAGGCGGCGGGCGTGCTGCCGGTACGGCACTGGATAGAATTGATCGACGAGGTTCTGGCGTGAGCGGAAAAACAGCATCGGTATTTGACATCGTAAAGACATTTGCGCCCGAAGACGCTTCCCGTATCAAGCGCCTGCTCGAATACGGCCTGAAGATCCCGGCCCAGCCCCGCGTCCTCGACGAACTGCGCCAGCTGATGAAGCGCAGCGAACTCGATGTCCGCCTGCTGGCACGTGTCATCAACAAGGATCCCGGGCTGACGGCGATGCTTTTCAAGGTGGTCGGCAATTCCTCATATAAGCAGCACCAGCCCTTCGCTTCGATCGAGGAGATCCTGCATGCGGTCGGTGTCCGCCAGACGTTCAACCTGGTCCAGGCGATCGCCCTTTCGGGGGCAAGCGACATCAAGAAAAACCGGCAGGTCTACGAGACCTTCTGGGTACGTTCGCACGCCATCGGTCAACTGGCGATGCTGATCGCCGACGAGCGGGTCGCCGTTTGCAATATCTTCCCCGACCAGGCCTACCTCGCCGGCATTTTTCACGATTGCGGCGTGTTGCTGCTGATGCAGCGATTTCCGAACTATTGCGCCGAAATGCGCCTCGGTACGCAGGGTGTCTGGGTCGACCTGAGCGATGAGGACCGCAAATTCAACACCGATCATTGCGTCGTCGGCTACCTTGTCGCCCGTCACTGGATGTTGCCGGATTTTATCTGCGATGCCATTCGCTATCACCATGTCATCGGTGAGATCGGCCTGCACGAGGCACGCAGCATGGTCGCCATCCTCCAGCTTGCCATCGAGATCTATTATCGCGACCTGCGGGTAGCTCATCCGGAATGGGACGGCCTCAAGGGCGAGGTGCTGCCCGAACTGGGGCTGAGCGAAGAGGCGCTGCCGGAATTTGTCGACATCGTCCTCGAGCGTTTCGGGGGCAGCGCAGGGCTGTAAATGCTTCGTCCCGACCAGTACATCGACAGCCTGTCGGCGGCTGCCGGCGCCATTCATGGTAATCTTGCCCTCCTCGGGGAGGAAGGATGCCTATAGCAGTCGATGCCTGTGCGGCGCAGCATCAGGGAGATCGCAAGGAGCAGCAGGATCGCGTCGCCATCCTGGCCCATGCCCGCAAGCGCGGCGTGGCGCTGGCGGTAGTCGCCGACGGCATGGGCGGCCACACCGGCGGAGCGCTGGCGGCCGAGCAGGTCGTGCACACGGCGAAAACCAATCTCGACCAGTTTTCGGCGAAGGACGAAAACTCGCAGCTGATGCTTGAGAGCAGCATGCGCGAAGCGCACACGATGATCAAGGCATCCCGCTTCATGAACGAAATGGATCCTCACAGCACCGCCGTCATGTTGCTGCTGCAGCCGGGTCGCATGACCTGGGGGCATTGCGGCGATAGCCGCCTCTACCATTTTCGCGGAACCCGGCTGGTCACCCGCTCGGTCGACCATTCCTACGTCGAGTATCTGATTGCCACCGGGAAAATCACTGCCGAGCAGGCCAAGGCCCATCCCAACCGCAACGTATTGCTGGCCTCGCTGGGTGGGCAGGAAGAACCGAAAATTTCCATAGACGGCACCAGCGACCTGGCGCCGGGCGACGCCTTCGTGCTCTGCTCGGACGGCTTGTGGGCCTATTTCGACGATGCCGAACTCGGCAAACTGGTGGCCGGCAATTCGGCCCGCCTGGCCTGCGAAACCCTGATCGACAAGGCGCGCGAGCGAGGCAAGGGAATGGGCGACAATATTTCCGTGGCTGTCGTCAAACTGGTCGAGGCCTTGCCCGAGAAGCCAGCCTTGCCTACCTGAATCGATCAGCGAGACGATACGGCGCCCCAGGCGCCGTTTTCGCCCGTGCCCGAATGCTTATTTTCGGCCGAGGCCGCCAAGCAGGGCGGCAACCACCCGTTTCGGCTTGTGCGGATCGACCCTGGTCGGCGCCTGTGCCGAGTCGGGGACTTCGCCGCGCGGCGAATTGTCCTCGTAGGGCTTGCTGAAATCGAAACCGTCGGCTGCGATCATCGGATTGCGGCGGGGCGGACGGCGGTCGCGATCGCCGCGGTCCTGGCGTTCCGAACGATCGGAGCGCTGGGCGACCGGGGCCTTGGTCGGCGGGGGGGCTGAGCGCCGGCGCTTGTTGCCCGGCGGGTATTCGTATTCGGGTTCCGGCTCGAAACCGGCGACCTCGATCTGCTCGATCGGGCGCTTGATGAGCTTCTCGATATCGACCAGGTAGCAGACTTCGTGGGCGCTGACCAGCGAAATGGCATTGCCCGTCTTGCCGGCCCGGCCGGTGCGGCCAATGCGGTGCACGTAGTCTTCCGGGGTGTGCGGCAACTCGTAGTTGATGACGTAGGGCAGATCGTCGACATCGAGACCGCGGGCGGCCACGTCGGTCGCGATGAGGGCGTGCGTTTCGCCGCCCTTGAAGGCTTCGAGCGCCTTGATGCGGTCGAGCTGGCTTTTGTCGCCGTGAATGGCGTCGGCCTTGATGCCGGCCCGTTGCAATTCACGGGTCAGGCGCGAGCAGCCCTGCTTGGTGCGCATGAAAACGATGCACTGGCGGATTTCGCCGGAGCGCAACAGCTTGGTCAGCAGGCCGCGCTTGCCGTATTCCGAAACCGGGTGAACGCGGTGAGTGATGGTGTCGGATACCTGGTTGCGGCGTGCCACTTCGATCAGCACGGGGGACTGCAGCATGGTGTCGGCCAGACGCTTGATTTCCTCCGAGAAGGTGGCCGAGAACAACAGGCTCTGGCGCTGGGCCGGCAGCATCTTGAGGATGCGCGTGACGTCGGGAATGAAGCCCATGTCGAGCATGCGGTCGGCTTCGTCGAGGACCAGTGCCTGCACCGAATTGAAGCTGACGCTCTTGTTCTCGACGTGGTCGAGCAGTCGGCCGGGGGTGGCGACGAGGATTTCGACACCCTTCTTCAGTTCGGCGATCTGCGGCTTGATGTCGACGCCGCCGTAGGCGCACATGGCGCGGATCGGGGTGTGGATGCTGTAGGACTTGACGGATTCGTAGACCTGCATGGCCAGTTCGCGGGTCGGCGCGAGGATCAGGGCGCGTACCGGGTGCTTGGCCGGTGACGGGCTGCTGCTGGCGAAGGGCAGTATGCGTTGCAGGATGGGCAGCGTGAAGGCAGCCGTCTTGCCGGTGCCGGTCTGGGCGCCGCCCATGATGTCCTTGCCGCTGACGATAAGCGGAATGGCCTGGGCCTGGATCGGCGTCGGCTTGGTGTAGCCCTCGTCGAGGACGGCACGCAGAAGCTCGGGCGCCAGGCCGAGGTCGGCGAAGGTGATTTCGGGAGCTGCTTCGGCAGCTGGAGCGTCGGCGCTGTTGCCGGCTAAGGTGTTGATTTCAGACATGGGGCCGGATTATACGCCTACCTGCCCGCCGATATCCGGATGCTTGTCACAGTATGGCCCGGTCATTTCAAATTTGTCGTCAATTGATGCAGTCGCTGGAGGTTGATCGGCTTGACCAGGACGCTGTCGAAACCGCTTGTCAGCAGGCGTTCGATGTCTTCCGGGAAGGCGTGCGCAGTGTAGGCGATGATGTGCCGGGCCGGCGAGGTGTCGGCGGCCCGCAGGCGAGTGCAGGTCTCTTCGCCCGAAATGCCGGGCATGCTGATGTCGAGCAGGATCAGTCGGAGCTGCGGATCCTGTCCTGCCCGGGTCAGCGCCTGTTCGCCATTCTCGGCCTCGACGACCGTCCAGCCTTGCTTTCTGAGCAGTGTGGCAGCGAGGATACGATTGGTCGGGTGGTCATCGACGACCATGGCGTGGCGCGGCTCATCCATTGTCTTTATCCATCGGCAGGTAAACGGTAAAGGTCGAACCGGCGCCCAGTTCCGATTCGAGGGTGACGCGGCCTCCCATGTGTTCGGCCAGTTGCTCGACCAGCGCCAGGCCGAGCCCGGTCCCACTGTGTTCGCGGGTCAGGAAATTTTCCAGTTGCTTGAATTTTTCGAAAATCATGTCGCGGCTTTCGGGCGGAATGCCCGGACCGGTGTCGCGGACGGCGAAAGCGATTTCATGACCGCTCCGTCTGACCGACAGGCCGATCTGCCCGGCGCTGGTGAATTTGACGGCGTTGCTGAGCAGGTTGTTCAGTATCTGGCGCAGGCGTGTCGGATCGGTCATCACTTCCTCCGGCAGGTCATCGGCCAGGGTCAGCTCGAATTTCAGGCCCTTGGCCTCGGCGGTGACCTGGTGGCCGGCAGCGCTTTCGGTGACTACTTCGCTCAGCGACGTGGGTATGCGGCTGAAGCGCATTTCACCCGATTCGATCTTGGCCAGATCGAGGATCTCATTGACCAGGTTGAGCAGGTGGTTGCCGCTCTGCTCGATGATATTGATATAGCCGTGATGTTCCGGGTTTGCGGTTTCATACCTGAGCAGTTCGGCAAAACCGAGTATGCCGTTGAGCGGTGTGCGCAGTTCGTGCGACATTGTGGCCAGGAAAGCCGATTTTTGGCGGCTGGCCTCCTCGGCCTTTTCCTTTGCTTCTTCCAGGCGCTTGAACGATTCCTCGACAGAGTCGGCCATGTGATTGAAGGAGCGGGAGAGTTCGCCGATCTCGTCGGAAGAACGGGCGTCCAGGCGACGCGTCCGGTCGCCCCTCTGGAAAGCATGAATGCCCGAAATCATCGCCGTGATGCGTCGCGTCAGCAGGCCGGCGATCTCCTCGT
>JAJXVG010000063.1:0-12311 GCA_021782315.1 Pseudomonadota bacterium
GCTCGTCCTCGACGAGGCCGACCGCATGCTCGATCTCGGTTTCTCGAACGAACTCGACGCCGTCTTCGCCGCCCTGCCCAGGCAGCGGCAGACCCTGCTCTTCTCCGCCACCTTTTCCGAAGTCATCCGCAGCCTGGCCAAGGCCCGCCTGCACAATCCGCTGAGCATCGAGGTCAGCCCGCGCAACAGCACCGTCAAGGCGGTCAAGCAGTGGGTGGTGCCGGTCGACAAGAAACGCAAGACCGAGCTCTTCCTCTTCATGCGCAAGGACCGGCGCTGGGGCCAGGTGCTCGTTTTCGTCAAGACCAAGCGCGGCGCCGACGAACTGGTCGGCATCCTGCAAGCCAAGCGCATCAAGGCCGACACCATCCACGGCGACAAGCCGCAAGCGGCCCGCCTGCGCGCCCTGGAAAGCTTCAAGACCGGCCAGGTGCAGATCCTCGTCGCCACCGATGTCGCGGCCCGCGGGCTGGACATCGACGACCTGCCGCAGGTGGTCAATTTCGACCTGCCTATCGTCGCCGAGGACTATATTCATCGCATCGGCCGCACCGGCCGCGCCGGCGCCACCGGCGAAGCCATTTCCCTTGTCTGCGCCGACGAAGCCCCCCTCCTCGCCGCCATCGAAACGCTGATCAAGCAGCCCATCGACCGCGAGGAAGAACCCGGCTTCGAACCCGACCATCGCGTTCCGGCAACCGGCGCGGCGGCACCCAGGAAACCGAAAAAACCGAAACCGGCCGGCGGCCGTGGCGGCAAGAAAGCGCCAGGCAACTGGGTCGGTTTCGACGAAGCTTCGAAACGCCAGGCCGGCAGGCCTGCGGCCAAGCGACCAAGGGCAAAATAAGGGAGGCTACGCCCCTTATCGGATCACCTGCCGGCTCACGGCTTGTCCGGCACCTCGATGCCGTGCTTGCCCAGCCACTCGCGATCGAGTTCCCAACTGACCGCCTTGATGCCGGGCTGGGCGAGCACGATCGCCCGCGCCTCGGACTGAACCTGCCCCAGTAATTGCTCGACGGCGATGAATGCCGGATTATTGGCGTCCTTGGTATTGATTTCCGGGTAGAGAACAGCCAGTGCCTTGAAGGCGGGAACGTCGAAATTGCGTGGAGTGCTCAGCACCGCCGTCGTACCGTCGACCCGCATGACCCAGAATTTGTAGGGATAGCTTTTCAGTTGCGGACCAGCCTGTGTTTCGATGACTGCGGTCAATTGTCGCGAGCGCGAGTCCGGCGCCCGGATATACCAGTCGAGGCCGACGAGAAACAACAGGATGGCAACTACCCAATAGCGTCTTTTCAAAGCCAATCTCCATTTCCGCCAGGATCACCGATGCCGCATCGGGCACCGGGGGCGGCGATCGAAAAATATTAGCACTTACTAATTATCATTGGAAAGTTTCCGGATGGCAGGCGACGAGGAATTGTCGTGGCTACGACAGTGTCCTTGCCAGGAACGACCTACACTCGTCGGCGTACAGACGGGAGAATCTCCCGCCCCAAACCCGTTTGGGTGATATGTTTCCACTGCAGCCGATTTTTCCCGTCCGGAGATCATGTCAATAAATACCGAAAACCAATCACGCGGCCCCTTGGCCGGCATCAAGGTCGTCGAATTCGCCGGCATCGGTCCCGGCCCATTCTGCGGCATGCTGCTCGCCGACATGGGCGCCGAAGTCACCCTGCTCGAACGCGCCGGCGGAACCTTTGCCTCGCAACTTTTCGGCGGCGGGCGCAAGGCCGTGGCTAATCGCGGCAAGCAGTCGCTGTGTATCGATCTCAAGCATCCGGAAGCCAAGAGCCTGGTCCGCAAACTGATCACCGATGCCGACGTGCTGATTGAGGGGTTTCGTCCCGGGGTCATGGAACGACTCGGTTTCGGTCCGGACCAATGCCTGGCGCTGAATCCACGCCTGATCTATGGCCGGATGACCGGTTGGGGGCAAACCGGACCGCTCGCACCGCGGGCCGGGCACGATGCCAATTACGCGGCGATTGCCGGTGTGCTGGATACCGGACGTCGCCATGGCGGAGCGCCCTGGGCGCCGCCGACCCTGGTCGGCGACATGGGTGGCGGCGGCCTGATGCTGGCCTGGGGCATCGCCTGCGCCCTGATCGAAACCCAGCGCTCTGCTCAGGGACAGGTAATCGATGCCGCCATGTGCGAAGGAGCCGCCCTCCTTGCACACGGCCTGTTCAACCTCGAAGCCCTGGGCGAATGGCGGGGCCGCTGCGCCATCGACTCCAGCGCTCCTTTCTACGACGTCTATCAATGTTCGGATGACAGATGGCTCAGTGTTTGTCCGCTTGAACCCCAGTTTTTCAAGACCTTTATCGAGCGCCTGGGGCTGGCCGGCGATCCCGATTTCAACGGCGAGCAATACGACAACTCGCGCTGGCCACGGATGAAGGAAGGTCTGGCGGCGATTTTCAGGACGGCGCCGCGCGACCATTGGTGCGCTCTATTTGACGACACCGACGATTGCGTCTGGCCGGTGCTGAGCATGGGCGATGCACCGTCGCACCCGCACAACCGGGCTCGCCAGGCCTTCGTCGACCTGGCCGGCGTACAACAACCGGCGCCAGCACCGCGCCTCTCGAGAACGCCGGGACGCATCCAAAGTCCGCCGCCGCTGCTCGGCGAACACACACGCCAACGACTCGCCGCGCTCGGCCTGTCGAACGCGGAGATAGACAGGCTGGCCGCCAACGGCGTCGTTGGCGACCCACACACTGATTAAAGCCGACTTGACCAGCCATCGTTCCGGCCGCGCTGAAAATTCTGCCTTTCAGGCGGCAAGCCAGTTAACGAATCCACCGACCAGGACGAGGTGGAGAAAGAGGCCTGCCCCCAGCAAGAGCGGCTTGACCCCGGCCTGCCGCATGCGTGCCAGGTTGGTGTCGATGCCGAGTGCGGCCATGGCCCCCGTGAGCAATAGCGCACCTGATAAACGCAGCAGGACGACAATCGACTCGGGCAGCAGCGACAGGGAATTCACCCCGGCTATGGCGACGAAACAGACGGCAAACCAAGGTATGGCTACCGGTGCGCGCTGCCCTGTCTTGTTCCTGCCCGTGACGAACCAGCCGACAATCAGCAGGAAAGGCACCAGCAACATGACCCGGATCATCTTGGCAATGACGGCATGGCGCACCAGTTCTTCGCCCAGCGCGCTGCCGATGGCTACGACCTGGGCGACCTCGTGGACCGTCGAGCCGACGTAAATGCCGAAGTCGAAATAGCCGTCACCCATCCAGGCATAGATCAGCGGATAGACAAACATTGCCAAGCTGCCGAACACGACTACCGAAGCCACAGCAACAGCACTCTTATCGGCCACCAGCCGCGCGTCGACCCGGAGCATGGGAGCCGTCGCCACCACTGCCGCCGCGCCGCAGATGGCACTGCCGGCCGATGCCAGCAGGACGGTTTCGCCGTCCATCCTAAGCAGGCGATGGCCGATGTACCACCCGGCAAGCAGCGTCGATGCGACCATCGACAAATCGATCAGAATGCCGGTCGCCCCTACCTGGACGATCTGCTGGAAGCTCAGGTTGAAACCATACAGAGCGACACCGGAGCGCAGAAAATGGCGCTGGGCCAGCGACAATCCGTATCTGAAGTTGCCCTGACCGAGTCGCGGAACGGCATTGCCGACCACCGCACCGATAAGTATGGCCAAAATCAACGGGCTAAGCCCGTATTGTTTGACGCCGTCCCATTGCGCTCCGCCATAGGCCAGGGCGGCGATAGCCATGACCAGAAATAGACCCGCCGATGCCTTGCCCCACGTTGCCATGTTCACATCCTTTGCAAATAAACACGACAAACGATAATGGGCAGCTTAAAATCTGTACAACAGATAATTTTTATACAAATAATCAGTTTTGCAGATGAAAATCACCCTGCGCCAACTCGAGATCTTTGCCGCCATCGCGATCCATGGCCAGGTCACCAGCGCCGCCGAATCGGTCGCCATGACGCAGTCGGCGGCGAGCATGGCCCTGGGCGACCTGGAGCGGCAACTGGACATCCGTCTGTTCGACCGCTTCGGCCGCCAATTGATTTTGAACGAAGCTGGCCGCCAATTACTGCCGAAGGCACTTGAGGTGCTCGATCGAATTCGTGAAATCGAGGCGGAGGGGAGAGACTCGGCTTTCAGCTTCGACCTGCGCCTGGGCGCCAGCCTGACCATAGGCAATCATTTATTACCGCCTTTACTGGCCGATTTGAAGCGGCGGCACAGCCGCAACCAAATTCAATTGTTGCTGAAGAACAGCGAACAGGTGATTGCCGATGTTCTGGCTTATCGAATCGACATCGGATTCGTGGAAGGTCCGGTAAAGGACGAGCGATTGCGGCAGTTCGTCTGGTGCCATGACCGCCTGAGCGTTTTCACCTATCCGGACCATCCGCTGGCCGGCAAGAGCGCCACCCAGGAGGATATCCGTAACGTTTCCTGGGTACTGCGCGAAAAAGGTTCCGGCACCCGCGAAGTATTCGACCGGGCCGTAGCCAGCGCCACCCTGAGCCCCCGCGTCGATTTCGAATTTGAACAGCCTGAGGCCATTCGGCAGTGCGTCCGCTCGAAGCTCGGCATGGGCTGCCTGTCGATTTTCGAGTTGCGCGATGCCTTCCAGGCCGGTTGGCTGGCGCCGGTATCGACGCCTTTTTGGAACCTGGAAAGAAAATTCCAGATCGTCATGCACCGAGACAAGCATCTAAGCCGGAGTATCCGCACCATCCTCGCCCAATGCGGGATCAACCCCTAACGGCTCCGAAGCGATCCGGAATCAGTCGCGAGGCGGCCTGGTATTGCGAATTGCCAGCCAAATAATGGCGACGACGATAATCGCGGCGACGATGTAGATCAGTTCAAGAGACACTGCTGCCAAACCCTGTAGACGGATGAATTGAACCTTAGCAGGGAATGCCATCGATCAAAGCTGGGGATAACCCGGAGCGAGGCCGACAGGAACTAAGCAGCTTCGGGTTTCTCGGTGGTCAGTTCCTGGACGATCAAACCGACAATCATGTCGCCTTCGACATTGACCGCCGTGCGCACCGTATCGAGAAGACGATCGATCGGCAACAACAAGGCGATGGCTTCGGTCGGCAGCCCGACCGATTCGAGGACCAGCACCATGCTCAGCATGCCGACGCTGGGAATCCCCGGCGCGCCGAGGGCGCCGAGCATGGCCACGAAAAAGATAACCAGCTGATGCGCCATATCAAGTTCTATGCCGGCCAGTCTGGCCACAAAAAGCGCGGCTGCGGCCTCATAAAGCGCCGTGCCGTCCATGTTCCCGGTAGCCCCCAGCGGTATGACAAAATTGGCGATATCCTTCCTCAGGTGCAGGTGCTGTTCGACACAGCGCAGGGTTACGGGCAGTGTTGCGGCGCTGGAACTGGTCGCAAAAGCGGTGACCAGCGCCTCTCTCGCCCCTCGCCAGAACCGGATCGGCGTGATGCGGGTAAAAATGAAGAGAATCAGGGGGAGGACCAGAATACCGTGAAAAAGGGTCGTGCCGATGACCACGGCGATGAATTCAGCCAGGCTGGAAAACAACGCGCTCTGCTGTGTCGCCACCAGTTGCAGGATGAGGGCGAAAATCCCGATCGGGGAAAGACGCATGATCCAGCCCACGATGCGTAGGCACAACTCCTGCAGTTCCTGGATCAGGGTGCGCAGATTCTTGTAGCGCTCGCCGCCGACCACCATCGCCACGCCAAGAAATATCGAAATGACGACGACTGCCAATATGTCCCCTTGAGCCAGGGCCTTGATCGGATTCTGGAACATGCCGTGGAGAAACTGCGCGATGTAATCGGACAGGGGCATCTGCCTCGCCTGGAAGGTCCGGGTGGCATCGGCGAACATTGCCAGACGCATGCCCTCGCCTGGCCGAAAAATCGTCGCCGCCCCCAGGCCGATGAGAATCGCCAGCGCCGTCGAGAGAAAGAAGAAACACAGGGTGGTCACCCATACCTTGTGCATGTTGTGATGGGCCTGGAGATTGGCGACGCCGACGACAATCGACGAGAAGACCAGGGGGATCAAAATCATTCGCAGCAGATCGAGAAACAGCGTCCCCAGTAATTTGGCCCCGTACAAAACCGGGGAGTGAAACGGTGCAAGGTCCGGGATATTCAACGCGACGCCCACCGCCACTCCAAGCAGGCAGCCGATCAGTATCTGGGTGTTCAGAGAAAAATGTCGCATGGATGACAACGGAAATTTGGCGAGCTTGGCGGTAATGTAAACGATGTACCCACGCTTGGCACGATAACTGAATGCCCCATCAGATTTTCCGCACCGGCTCTTCCACGAGCACGCCGGAGAGCCTATTGATATTGAAACACATAGCCTCGTTGCCAGCGCTTCCCGCCTGACTCACCCAGATAGCTTTGAATCGCTCATCGATATCGATCCCCCGGCCTATCTCCGCTACGTACGCCTCAACGACGTGAAAAACCATAAAATCTGCCGCTCAAAGAGGCGCCCCGCTCCGATATCTTGGCACAGGACAAACAAATGTTCCGGGAATTGCCGTCAAAAACATCGGCGGGGCCTATTCGACTCCGCTAGCGATGATCCGGCATGAACCACATAGACCGCGTTGAGCGTCCGATTTCATTGCAAGCGATCACCGAATATAGTCGCCTTGTTCAGGTATCACGGACAGCATCGGCCAGTTGTCTGTTCGAACGAGAAACAAGTCGCCATTACAATTCCAGTCGAAAAACAGGGGGCGTCAAATCTTGGCGAGGAAGTCTCGACAAAGGAGGATCAAGTCGGATTTGGCAACGTAGCCGACCAGTTTTTCACCGGCGTCAAGCACAGGCAGGCGTTCTCCTGAATGACGGGTGAATGTTTCAAGCACGTCCCAGACCGGTGCCTCCAATTGCACCCTCGGATAATCACCACGTAGCAAACTTGCTGGCCAGGCGTTTTCGGGATTGCCGGGTTCAATCAACAGCAACCGGAAGTCGTGCAGCGAAATCGCTCCATGGAAATGCCCCTCATGGTCGACAACGTAAGTATGTTGCCAGCGGCTGGACCGAAAAATGGCTTCCAGTACCCGCAAACTCTCCCCGGGTCGGATGGACGGCGGGTCCGGGCGCAGCAAATCGGCGGCGATAGTCAGCGCCGGCGCCGACTGCGAGTTGTTCTGCAACACCGAATAAATAGAACGCCCGCGAAACGAGCGCGAAACGATATACCCTAGGACGCAGGACGCCATGAGTGGCACCAAGAGACCGTAGTTCTGCGTCATCTCGAACATCATCAGTAGCGACATCAAAGGTGCATGGGTACAGGCGGCAAGGAAAGCCCCCATGCCGATCACCACCGCAGCCGGAACGGGTACTAGGCCGGGCCACACGAATTGCACCAATCCGCCGAACAAGGCCCCTATCACGGCGCCGACGAACAGTGTCGGGGTAAAGATGCCGCCGATGGCGCCCGACCCGGTGGTGAAAGCAACGGCAAACAACTTCCAGAAGAGCACCGCAAGCAGCACCTTGAGACCCCAGTCACCCTGCAAAATGGAATTCACCACGCTATAGCCGTTGCCCCAGACCGCGGGGTTTATTACCGATATTGCACCGACCAGCAGGCCACCGGCCCCGAGCTTGAGCCACAATGGGGAATGCCAGCGCCCGAATATCGCACGCACTTGGTCGAGCAAGGTCAGATAAAGCGGCGCCAACGCCCCGGCGATCAGACCCAAAGGCAGCAAGGCGACTATTTCTCGGTCATGGATGAGAGTGATCAGCGGCATATGGTAGGTCGGACCATAGCCGGCCAGTTCACGCACCACCAGATTCGCGGTGAAGGCGGAAACGATCAAAGGTGCTAGGCTCGCGATGGCCAGCGAGTTCAGCACGATTTCGGCGATGAACAGCGCACCGGCGATTGGCGCGTTATAGGCTGTCGCGATACCAGCAGCGGCGCCGCAGGCAACATAGAGCCGGCGTCGCGGAACAGGCAGTTTCCACCACCGTCCGAACTGCGACCCGGCGAGTGACGCCAATTGCACCATTGGCCCTTCACGACCGATGGCTCCGCCGCTGGCTACGGTTGCCAGGGAGGACAAGGCACGCAATATCGAGTAGCGCACGCCGAGATCGCCATTGCCCAAAGCGATGGCTTCCATGTAGTCGCCGGCGTGTTCCTCGTTTGCGAATCGTTGTGCCCAGTGCAGCAGCAAGCCTGCTGCGATTCCGCCTATCGCTGGGGAAATCAGGCGCAGCCACCATGGAAGCCCACTGGCGATGCCGACCAGGCCATCGTTTCGACCGAATATCCAATGTTCGATTGCGAAAATGCTTTCACGAAATCCAATCGTGAGCAGCGCTCCGGCACAGCCGATCAAGGTCGCAAAAACTATCGTGTATTGCCAGACGAAGGTACGCAAACGTTGGAGCACAGAAAACCTTCCGATCAGAAAATCGGGTTGCTGTATTTACCGTGTACAGAGGTAACCGAAGTTTACCGGTTATTTCGGGTATTCCGCTTGCCTTGCGTCCAGATTGCATCCTGATTCAAGCTGGTTCGTGGCCACTGCACACCCGACTCGACATGGCGTTCATGTTACGTGCCCTTGATTTATCTGCATATCGATGATATCGGCGCAGATGAACCCTAAAAAATACCGCAATCGTGATACGAACATAGCAATATTTGACGTGAATCAAATTTCATAGAAGACAGCGATCGAGCGTCAGGCAATGGTGATAGAGTGTATGGTTAGATTAGCGTGCTGCTTCTATCGTTACATGAAACTCCCCTTTCGAATCCTCTGCGTGTGCATGGGCAATGTTTGCCGTTCACCGACAGCCGAGGCCGTGCTGCGCAAACTTGCATGCGAAAATCACCTAGAGGACAGCGTTGATATTGCTTCGGCCGGCACCCACGGCTACCGGGTCGGCGAAGCCAGCGATGCGCGTAGCCAGCGTGTCGCCATGGACAAGGGATACGACCTCTCAATGATTAGAGCCCGCAAAATCGGCTGGCAGGATCTCGAAGACTTCGACCTGATCCTGGCGATGGACAGGAACAACCTGTACAACATGCGTCGCTTGGCAACCGAAGAACAGCAGAGAAAGATTAGGCTGTTGTCGGACTACGCGCGGGCTTTTGGGGAAAAGGAAATTCCCGATCCCTATACTACCTTCGGGCAAAGTTTCGAACATGTGCTGAATTTGATCGAAGATGCGGCCGAAGGGGTGATCCGGCAATTAGTCGCCGATTCGACAAGGCAAACGCCGAAACAAGAATAGGTACTTAAATCCAACCTTTCTCGCGCGCCATCATACAGTTGCGCTTCACTTCGTTCGCGGTAATCAACTTACGGCGGGAGTTGCACCCGCAGGAGTGCGCCCATGCTTGGCGCACAACAAAAAGCCGCGAACCCTTGAGGGATGCGGCTTTTGACATGACTTGATACAAACTGTATTCGATAACTGGCGGAGTGGACGGGACTCGAACCCGCGACCCCCGGCGTGACAGGCCGGTATTCTAACCAACTGAACTACCACTCCATTTTCAGCGCATCCCGAACTCGGCGGATGGCAACAAGGGGCGGATAATAGCATGGGCAGGTGGTTGCGTGTGGCCCACAGCGACTACAATTTGATGCTTTCTGGCTCGGCGCGGGAACAATGCTCGATAACGGTACGCTCAATTATTGCTGGTCGCAGGCCATACTGGCCGGTTTTGTCGCGGCAGGTGTCAGCGATGCGGTCATTTCTCCGGGATCGCGTTCGACGCCGCTGGCCCTCGCCATGTTGCGGCAAACCGGACTGCGCTGCCATATCGCCATTGATGAACGCAGCGCCGCATTTTTCGCCCTGGGCATCGCCAAGAGCAGTCGACGGCCGCCGCTCCTGCTCGCCACCTCGGGCACGGCGCCGGCCAACTGGCTGCCTGCCGTCATTGAGGCCAGCCAGGCCGGTGTTCCGCTGATTCTTCTCGCTGCCGACCGTCCGCCCGAACTGCAGGGCTGCGGAGCAAATCAAACGATAGACCAAATCGGCCTGTTCGGCCCCCATGTTCGCGCCTGCCATGCGCCGGGAACCCCCGAACCGGGGTTCGACCCGGGCTATCTGCACCGTCTCGCGGCCAGAGCTTGCGAGCAGGCGCAGTGGCCTCTGCCCGGACCCGTGCACATCAATCAGCCTTTCCGCGAACCCCTGCTGCCGTCGTCAGCGATGCCCCCGGCCGACATCCCGGAGATGATCCGCGTTTCGCCCCCTGCCCTGTTACCGTCGCCGAAGGACGTTCGAGATTTTTCTCAACGCATCGGCGGCCGCCCCGGCCTCATCGTCTGCGGCGAGATGGCCGCAAATGCCGAGACCCGCGACGCCATTGCCGCTTTGGCCTCAAACCTGGACTGCCCCATACTCGCCGAACCGCTGTCCGGCATGCGCTTCGGCCGGCATGACCGGAGCAACCTCTGCGTCCGCTACAACAGTTGGCTTGCCGATCCTGACACCGCCGCCGGCCTCGCCCCGGAATGGGTTTTGCGCTTCGGCGCCTTTCCGGTGACGCGCCACTTGCAAAACTACCTGACCGGCACCGGCTCGACCCATGCCCTGGTCGACCCATGGCCGAGGTGGAGCGATCCGAGCAATCGGCTAAGCCATCTGCTGCGTTCCGATCCGCTGCATTTCTGCGCCGCGCTGATCACGGCCGACCCTCTGCCGGCACCCAACGGCTGGCGACAAAGATTCGCCGACCTGGAATCAGGCGCCGAGGCGCGGGCCAAGGAAAGTCACGTCGCCGTATTGCTCGCCGCGCTGGCCGACGATACCGCCGTGTTCGTCGGCAATTCCCTGGCCATCCGCCAAATGGACAGCGATTCGGGAAGCGGCAGCAAAAGCATCCATTTTCACGGCAATCGCGGGGCCAGCGGCATCGACGGCAATCTGTCGACCGCCATGGGCATCGCCGCAACCCGCGGCCATATCGTTGCCCTGGTCGGCGATCTGACCTGCCAGCACGATCTGGGCGGACTGGCCCTCGCCCAGGGACGCAACGCGATCATTGTGGTGGTCAACAACGCCGGCGGCGGCATCTTCGATCATCTGCCTCAGCGCAATCTGCCCGAGTTCGAACTCGGCTGGCGCACGCCACAGCAGATCGATTTCGAACATGCGGCACTAAGTTTCGGGCTCGGCTACCGCCGGGCCGATTGCCTCGATACCTTCCGCGACAGTCTGCCGGCCGCGCTGCGGGCCGGTGGCCCGCATCTGATCGAACTGAAGCTGCCCTGAGCCCCAGTGTAAAATCCACCGCCATGAAGCCATCCAACGCCGCCACCGATCCGGGTGCCGCCTCGCCGCTGGGCAAGGCCACCGATTATCCGAACCGCTACGCTCCCGAACTGCTCTACTCCATACCGCGTCAAGACAAGCGCAGCGAACTCGGCATTGCCGACGACGCCCTGCCTTTCGTCGGCGAAGACCTGTGGAACGCCTACGAACTCTCCTGGCTCAACACCAGGGGCAAGCCGGTCGTCGCCGTGGGAAATTTCCGCATCCCGGCCGACAGCCCGAACCTGATCGAATCGAAGTCCTTCAAGCTCTACCTGAACTCGTTCAACCAGACGGCTTTCGACAGTATCGAGGCGGTCGCCGCCATTCTGCTTCAAGACCTTTCCGCTGCCGCCGGCAAACCAATCCAACTCGCGCTGGAACCGCTGGCCGCCCGCCCGCAGGCCGCCATCGGCATTCCCCCGGGCATTCTGCTCGACGATCTCGACATCGCCTGCACCGCTTACCAGCCGGCCCCCGAACAGCTCAACAACGAGGGCGGGCCAGCGGTCGAAGAAACGCTGTTTTCCCACCTGCTCAAATCCAACTGCCTGGTCACCGGTCAGCCGGACTGGGCAATGGTTGTCATCCGTTATCGCGGCCGCCCGATCGATCGCGCCGGGCTCCTGCGCTACATCGTTTCCTTCCGCAATCACAACGAATTCCACGAACAATGCGTGGAACGGATATTCACCGACATCCTGAGGCGTTGCGCCCCCGAGTCGCTCGCCGTACACGCCCGCTACACACGCCGCGGCGGCCTCGACATCAACCCCTTCCGCAGTACCGGCGAATACGGCCCGCCCGGCAATACCCGGGAAATCAGGCAATAGGCCACGGCCCGCCGCAGAAGTACTTTCCCTGGCGGCCCCGGCATTCACCGAGAACCGACAGGGCCGGGTATTTCGCTAGTGTAGTGTTGCACTCTTGATGGCACAGTTAAAACTGAAGGATTTTTGGTCAGGGCAAGGCGCAAAGCACAGCGATAC
>JAJXVG010000063.1:12321-15888 GCA_021782315.1 Pseudomonadota bacterium
GCGATACCCAGTGGTATCGCGCGGATTTGCAACGCCGCCATGGCCGAAAAGACAAGGTTTTAAGTGCCGGAGAGCGTGCAACACTACACTAGGAAATGCCGAGGGCCGGGAACAGGCTGCGCAATCCGACCGCCATCATCTCGACGGCAATCGATGCCAGGATGAATCCGCCGACGCGTTCGACCAGGTCCAGCGTCGATTTGCGAATCTGGCGCTCGGCACTGCAGGCGATGCGAAAGGTCATCCAGCAGATGAAGCCGACGATCAGAATAGGCAGCACGACCCGAATCAAGTCCGAGGGGTGATGCCAGGCGCTGTTGGCCATGACGTAGCTAAACGCCGCCGGCCCGGCCAGCAGGGGGACGGCCAGGGGAATGATGGAGGCACCGGGCATTTCCGGAGCGCCTGCCGTCGGCGGCATGCCCTTGAAGCTCGTTTCCTTGCCAAGGACCATCGCAATGGCCAACAACAGGACGATGACCCCGCCGCCCACCTGCATGGCCCCAAGCGAGACACCGAGCAGCGTCAGGAAGGGCATCCCGAGAAATGCTGCAATGAGCAGAGCAATCGTCACCGTAAGCGCGATCGTCCTGGCAAAACGCACTTTGGCGGCATAATTCAGCCCTTGCGTTGCGGCCACGAAAATGGGAATAACCGCCAAGGGTTCGACCAAGGCAAATAGCGTAATGGCCTGCTTGAGAGTCGGGATGATGATGGAGAACATGGCTTCCAGCCTACAACAATTCCGATCGATCAGACAGCAGCTTGGCGGGCCGGATTATTGAAGGCGGAGCGGTTCGACGCAACCCGGCGGCCCGACGCCACTGCCATAGAGCGGCGCACCGTGGCCGCTGCGCGAGGCAGCGGATCGAAGATCACGGCGGCGCTGTCGCCCTTCCTCATGATCGCAAGGCCTGCTCCAGGTCGGCTATCAGGTCGTCGGGATCTTCCAGGCCGACGGAGAGCCGCAACATGGTGTCGGAAATACCGCGCCGGGCGCGCTCTTCCGGCGTCAATCCATGGTGGGTCGTGGTGCGGGGTTGAGTCACCAGGCTTTCGGCACCGCCCAGACTGGGGGCCAGCGCAAAGAGGCGCAGGCGATCGGCAACCCCGGTCGCATCGGCAACATCACCCTTGATCTCGATGGTCAACATGCCCCCGAAACCATGCATCTGCCCCTTGGCCAGAGCATGGCCAGGGAATTCCGGCAGTCCGGGATAAAACACCCGGGAAACCCCGGGATGCCCTAGCATGGCTTCAGCGACGGCCTGCGCCGAGGCGTTATGCCGTTGCACCCGAACGATCAGGGTCCGCAGGCTGCGCGAGAGCAAGGAGGCTGTTTCCGGGGCAAGCATGGAACCCAGATTTTTGCGCCAGTTCCAGACCGGCAGGAGCAATTCCTTCGTCCCCATGAGGGTGCCGGCCGTCAGGTCGCTGTGGCCGCCCAGGTACTTGGTGGCGCTATGCACCACGAAATCGGCCCCGAGTTCGAGAGGCCGCTGATTGACCGGCGAAGCGAAGGTGTTGTCCACCGCCACCCGGGCGCCGTGGGCATGGGCCTTGGCGGCAATGGCGCGGATATCGAAGAGTTCGAGCGTCGGGTTGGTCGGCGTCTCGAAGAAGACGAGTTTGGCGCCACCGACCAGCAATTCATCCAGGCGGTCGATTTCGCTGCCGAGGATGAAATGGGTCCTGATGCCGAGCAGCGGCAATTGGGCGGCCAGCAGTTCCAGAGTGCCGCCGTAGGCATCGCCGATGCAGATGATGCCATCCCGACCGTGGCTCAGGAAGAGCGCCGTTTCCGCCGCCATGCCGGAGCAGAAGGCCCAGGCCAGTTCGGCGCCTTCCAGCCCGGCCAATGTTTCTTCCAGGGCGAAGATGGTGGGATTCAAGCCATAGCGGGTATAGAGGGAGCCGGGCTTCCTGCCGTCCACGACATCGAGGAGATCGGCTGTCGAGGCGAAGGCGAAGGTCGTGGTGTTGTAGACCGGCGGGTACGGGCTGCCATGGGCGTCCTTCTGCTTACTGCCATGAATGGCCCGGGTGGCCAGGCTGTGGGCGGTGTTCTCGGACATGAATTTCCTCCAGTATTGCGGCAGATGAACCAGTTTGAGCTTCGGCCAGCAAAGTCGTCCCATGGGACTGACCTGCCCCTGCAATTGTAGCCCAGCGGGAAAAGCGCTCTCCCCTTGTTGCAAAGGGCCGCCAGTAAGGCAACAGGCCCGAATTGTTCCGCCAGGCCCCGCTTTCCTTTACATCGGCCGAATGGGCTTGGCGAGCATGATATGCTCTCCGGGAACGAGTCTATCGGCAGGGTGGGCACCCCATGTCCACGCCCCGGCGTAGGTTTTAAAAATAGCGCTCGAAAGCTACGCCAAAAACCAAAGTGTAGACACCTGTAGAACAGCGAAATCAATTTAAACTCAATGAGCAAAAACACGGAAGCAGCCGGCAGCCAAGAGGATATGCGGCAGGACACGACGCAGGCATTCAGAGAATCCCAACTCGCCAAGCACACGCCGATGATGCGCCACTATCCTTGAGTGATTTTTATGTCATTGATTATTTGACAATATAAATCGCACCACACAAAACAGGACACAACAAGGACACATCCGCGACATGGCTGACATCATCCCTTCCACGGCCCTCAACCGTCTTCGGGCGGCTGCAGGTCTGCTTCCCCAAATCATGGCAGGACTGGCTGACGGGAAGATCACCGTCGAGAAGGCAGCCCTCTCGGCCGAGTTCTGCCTATGGGCATTGGATGGAGCGGATCAGGCGGGCCCCGAGGGGAGTGACTGCGCCAAGAGCCTGAGGCAGGGATTGGAGACTCTTTCGGGAATGCTGGAGCGCCAAGGCAACTAACGGGCCTTCACGACGGGAAGGCCGGTCCAATCCGTCGTGTATCCGGGCGAGAGGCGCCCCCGAGCCATCTCCCACGCCGAGTGGTCGGAGCTCACGGATGCGGGTCGCAGAGCCCCCCTGCCCCATTTTGCGTTTATGGCGTCCATGGCCGCCATCAGCCCCTCGGACCGGAACGCGCCGCCGTTCGAGAAGAGATCACCTTGGGCCGAGGTCCTCGGCCTGATCTCCACGAGCATGATTCCGGCCTTTGCGTAAGCGTAGCCCGGCCGGAAAATCGATTTGAGCCCGCGGATGGCCCACCTGACGATGACGCGGGTGTCCGCGGTGGCCTCGGGCAGGGGAACGGTCACGGAGCGATGGTATTGCGGCGCGTTCTCGGAGAACGGGCTGGTCCGGATCTGGACGACGATAGCGCCGGCCAGCGAGTCCTGCTCTCTCAGCTTCTCGGCGGCCCTTGTGGCGTGCGTGGCCACGGCGTCGGCCAAGGCTCCGAGGTTTGACACTTTGCTGCCGAAAGAGCGCGAGACCATGATCTGCCTCTTGTCGGGAGCCATCTCCTCAAGCGCAAGGCAGGATATACCCCTCAGCTCGCGCACCGTCCGCTCAAGGACGACGGAGAAGCGTGATCTGATGGTTCCGGTGTCCGCGTCGCGAAGGTCCCGGACAGTCGTTACCCCCATGGTCTCGAGCCCCGCCCCG
>JAJXVG010000064.1 GCA_021782315.1 Pseudomonadota bacterium
CGATCGCCGGCGTCGCCTTGGCTACGCCCGGCGACAGCGCCACGATATCCGCTTCGGCAAAGGTGGCGGCGGCAAACTGCCCGGCGATCAGTTCGGCGCCCGGCGCGACGCGCTGCAGGGTTTCGACGTTCGGCGGGTTGTCGCGCGAGTCGGCAACCCGGACGAGCGCGCCCTGGCGATACAGCCACTTGGCCATCGCCAGCCCGGACTCACCGAGTCCGACGACCACGACGCGTTTGCCCCTGATATCCATTTTTAGCGCAACTTCAACGAAGAAAGCCCGACCAGGACGAGCATGATGGTGATGATCCAGAAACGGACGACGACCTGGGTCTCCTTCCAGCCGGTTTGCTCGAAATGGTGGTGTAGCGGAGCCATGCGCAGGATGCGCCGGCCTTCGCCGAATTTTTTCTTGGTGTACTTGAAATAACTGACCTGCAGCATGACCGACAGGGTTTCGACGACGAAGACGCCGCCCATGATCAGCAAAACGATTTCCTGGCGCAGGATGACCGCCACGGTACCGAGCGCCGCACCGAGCGACAGGGCGCCGACGTCGCCCATGAAGACCTCGGCCGGGTAGGCGTTGAACCACAGGAAACCCAAACCGGCCCCGGCAATCGCCCCGAGCAGGATGCACAGTTCGCCGGCCCCCGGCACGTAGGGGATGAACAGGTACTTGGCGAGCACGGCGTGACCTGTAACGTAGGCGAAGATGGCAAAGGCGCCGGCGATCATCACCGTCGGCATGATGGCGAGGCCGTCGAGGCCATCGGTCAGGTTGACCGCGTTGCTGGTGCCGACGATGACGAAATAGGTCAAGGTGATGAATCCGACGATGCCCAACGGGTAGGCGACGGTCTTGAAAAAGGGAACGATGAGCTCGGTCTGCCAGCCGGATTTGGCTGAAAAGGCCAGGAACAGGGCGGCGCCGAGACCGAGCACGGATTGCCAGAAATACTTCCAGGCCGCCGACAGGCCCTTCGGATCGCGATAAACGACCTTCTTCCAGTCGTCGTACCAACCGACGATGCCGAAACCAAGGGTGACGATCAACACCGTCCACACGTACTTGTTGCTCAGGTCCCCCCAAAGCAGGGTGGTGATGCCGATCGAAATGAGGATCAACACGCCGCCCATGGTCGGCGTGCCGGATTTCACCAGATGGGTCTGCGGACCGTCGCTACGCACCGCCTGGCCGATCTTCTTGGCGGCCAGCCAGCGAATGACGCCGGGACCGGCGGCAAACGAAATGAGCAGGGCGGTCATCGTCGCCAGCACGGCGCGCAGCGTGATGTAGTTGAAGACGTTGAAAAATCGAACGTCCTGGGCGAGCCATTGGGCAAGTGCCAGCAGCATCAGTTTTTCTCCTCGGCGGCAGCGGGTGCGGCGAGAGCATCCACGACACGTTCCATTTTCATAAAGCGAGAACCTTTCACCAGCACCGTGGCATCCGGGCCCAATTCCCTGTCGACCGCCGCGATCAGCTTGTCGATATGGCAGTAGTGCCGGGCGCCGTCGCCGAAATTGCGCACCGCCTGTTGCGCAGCGTCGCCGAGTGCGAACAGGCGGTCGACGCCCTGGCTCTTGGCGTAACCGCCGATCTCGTCGTGATACTGGCCGCTGGCCTCGCCGATTTCGCCCATGTCGCCGAGGACCAGCAGCTTGCGGCCGATGGTGGCGGCGAGAACATCGATGCCGGCCCGCACCGAATCCGGGTTGGCGTTATAGGTGTCGTCGAGAATTTCTGCTCCCTTGTTGCCGGCGCGACGCTGCAGGCGGCCCTTGACGCCGGGAAAGGCCTCCAGCCCCGCCTGCACGCATGCCATCGGCACGCCTGCGGCAAGGCAGGCGGCGGCGGCGGCCACGGCATTGCGCGCATTGTGGCGCCCGGGAATATGCAGGGTGATCGCCGCTTCGCCTTCCGGCGCGCTCAATTCGATGGCGATTTCCAGGCCGTGCTGGCGGACGCTTCCCCGCACATCGGCGAGCGTGTCGATGGCGAAGGTGCGCACGGCATGCCGGCCGGCCATGCCGTGCCAGAAGAAGGCGTAGGCGTCGTCGGCATTGATGACGGCAATGCCGTTCGCTTGCAGGCCGCCGAAGATGCTGCCCTTTTCGCGCGCCACCTCGTCCATGTCCCCCATGCCTTCGAGATGGGCGCGCTGGGCATTGGTGACCAGGGCGACGGTCGGCGAACCGATGGGAGCCAGGTAGGCGATTTCGCCCGGATGGTTCATGCCCATTTCGATGACCGCCGCACGATGCGAGGCGCGCAGACCGAGCAGGGTAAGCGGCAGGCCGATATCGTTGTTCAGGTTGCCGCGGGTCGACAACACGGCGGCACCGAAGGCGGCCTTGAGAATCGAGGCGATCATCTCCTTGGTCGTCGTCTTGCCGTTCGAGCCGGTGACGGCAATCACCGGCAGCGCGAACTGGGCGCGCCAGGCCGCGGCAAAGCGACCGAGAGCGAGGCGCGTATCGTCGACGACGACCGCTGAGACGCCGACTGGCAACTTGCTTTCATCCGAGACCAGCAGGGCGCTTGCCCCCGCCGCGACGGCCTGATCGAGAAAATCGTGGGCATCGAAACGCTCGCCGCTCAAGGCGATGAACAGCAGGCCTTCGGCCAGGGTGCGTGTATCGGTCGAGACGCCTTCCAGGCGCATATCGGCGCCGATCATGCGCCCCTGTACGGCCAGGGCAACTTGCGACAGCAGCCAGTTCATGCCGCCTCCTCCTTCTTGGGGCGACGCAGGGCAAGCGCCGTCCGCGCCTGCTCGACATCGGAAAACGGGTAACGCACGCCGGCGATTTCCTGATAGACCTCGTGCCCCTTGCCGGCCAGCAGGATCACGTCCTGCTCGGCGGCTTCGGCGATGGCGCGGGCGATCGCCGCGGCGCGGTCGGACTCGACTTCGGCCCGCCTCATACCGGCGACGATGGCATCGATAATCGCCTGCGCCGCTTCGCCGCGCGGATTATCGCTGGTCACCAGCGCACGGTCGGCCAGTCGCCCGGCGACTTCACCCATTTGCGGGCGCTTGCCCGGATCGCGGCCGCCACCGCAACCGAAGACGACGCACAGGCGGCCGCCGCGCGCGGAGGCCACGGAACGCAGGGCGCCCAGGGCATTTTCCAGCGCGTCCGGCGTATGGGCGTAATCGATCACCACCAATGGCTCCCCCTTGCCACCAAGCCGCTCCATGCGTCCGGGCGGCGGCGTCAGTTCGGACAGGCGGCCGGCGACTTCGCCGGCCGGCAGTCCGGCATCGTGCAACACGCCGGCCACGGCAAGAAGGTTGGAGATGTTGTAATGTCCAACCAGGTTCGTCTCGACCATGGCCCGGCCGTTCGGCAGGACCAGCGAGAAACGCTGACCGACGGCGGTGTCGACCAGGTTCTCGGCGCGGATCAGGGCGGGGAAGGCGCGGCGCGCCTCGCCGATCGCGTAACCGATCACCCGCATCGCCGTCGTTTCGCGCATCAGCCTGAGTCCGAAGGAATCATCCAGGTTGACGATCGCGGTGCGCAGGCGGGGCCAGCGGAATAGCTTTTCCTTGGCCGCCGCGTAGGCTTCCATCGTGCCGTGGTAATCGAGGTGATCGCGTGTCAGGTTGGTAAATACCGCAACATCGACCCGGGCTCCGTCCAGGCGCCCCTCTTCGATGCCGATGGAACTGGCTTCCAGTGCGCAGGCGGCGGCCCTGTCTGCCCGGAAACGGGCCAGATAACGCATCAGGGTCGTCGCTTCCGGCGTCGTGAAGCCGGTTTCGACCAGTTCGCCGGCGAAGCCGGCACCCAGGGTCCCGATAACGGCGCAGGGTTTCGGGTAGGCATGGGCGAGACACTGGCTGATCGTTGTCTTGCCGTTGGTCCCGGTAATGGCGATCAGCGACAGGCCCTCGCTGGGATGACCGTAGACCGCATGGGCCAGGGGACCGGCCAGCGAACGCAAGGACTCGACGGGCAGATTGGCGGTGACGGCAGGAAAACCCGGAGCGAAGTTGAAGCCGTCGCCCGGTTGCCACAGGACGGCGACGGCACCGCGGGCCACGGCGTCGCCGATATAACGACGGCCGTCGGCCTGATCGCCCGGATAGGCCAGAAAAACGTCACCCGGCAAAACCTGGCGGCTGTCGTCGGCGACGCCGGCAGGTGTTATCCCCATCGCCTCCAGGCGATCCAGTATGGCGCGCGGCGTGCTCACAGTTTGCTCCTTTCGGCAGGAACTTCCGCCACCTGGAGCGGAGCATCGGGCGGCACCCCGAGCGTACGCAAGGCGCCACCTGTAATCTGCGAGAATGCAGGACCGGCCACGTCGCCGCCGAAATGCGCGCCGCCCGAGGGTTCGTCGATCATGACGGCGACGATCAGGCGCGGATCGCTGAGCGGCGCGATGCCGACGAAGGAAGCTACATACTTGCGCGCATAGACCCCGCCTTCGACCTTATAGGCCGTCCCCGTCTTGCCGCCGACGCGATAACCGGCCACCCTCGCCTTGGGTGCGGTACCTTCGGGCTGGACCGCCATTTCCAGCATGGCCCGCACTTCCCGGACGGTCTGCGACGAGAAGACGCGAACGCCGTGCGGCGCCGGGTCGTCGACCCGGGTCAGCGACAAGGGCATCAACTCGCCGTCATGAGCAAATACGGTATAGGCCCGCGCCAACTGAATCAGACTGACCGCGATGCCGTGACCATAGGACATGGTGGCCTGCTCGATCGGCCGCCAGCTTTTCCACGGCCGCAAGCGCCCGTTGACCTCGCCGGGAAAACCAAGATGCGGCGCCTCGCCGAAACCGACGTTATCGAAATTCTCCCACATTTCCTTGGGCTGAAAGCCGAGGGCGATCTTTGCGGTACCGACGTTCGATGATTTCTGGATGACCTGCGCCACGGTCAGCGCGCCGTGCGGATGAGCATCGGATATCGTCGCGCTGCCGATGGTCATCCGGCCCGGCGCGCAATTGATCACCGTATCGAATTGAACCCTGCCCTTTTCCAGCGCCAGCGCGATGGTAAACGGCTTCATCACCGACCCCGGCTCAAAGGTATCGGTGATGGCGCGATTGCGCAATTGCGCGCCGGACAGGTGCTCGCGGTTATTCGGGTTGTAGGTCGGCCAGTTGGCCAGCGCCAGGATCTCACCGCTGCGCGCATCGATGACGATGGCCCCGCCCGCCTTGGCGTTATAGGTTTCGACTGCTGCCTTGAGCTGACTGAAGGCCAGATATTGAATCTTCGAATCGAGCGCCAGGCGGACATCCTTGCCATCCTGCGGCGGCCTGCTCGCCCCGACGTCCTCGACAATGGCGCCACGCCGGTCGCGAATCACTGTACGACTGCCCGGATGCCCAAGCAGGCTTCCCTGGAAGGCCAGTTCGACGCCTTCGAGTCCCTTGTCGTCAACCCCGGTAAAACCGACGACATGGGCGGTCATTTCACCGGTCGGATAGAAGCGGCGATACTCGTTTTCCTGGTGGATGCCGGGCAGCTTCAAGGCCGCAATCTGTTCCGCCGTCTCCGGCGAAACCTGGCGCTTGACGTAGGTAAAGGTCTTCTCGGTGGCGATTCGACCATCCAGTTCGCGCACGCTGAAATCGAGCATTCCGGCCAACTGGCGCTTCTGCTCTCCGTTCATGGTCCTGGCATCGGCAGGTATCGCCCAGATCGTCTTCATGGGTGTCGACACCGCCAGCATATCGCCGTTGCGATCCACGATCTTGCCGCGCGAAGCGGAAATCTCGATATCCCGGCGATAGCGGGAATCGCCCTTTTCCTGCAGGAAATCGTTGTGAATCGCCTGAAGATAGAAGCCGCGCGCCACCAACGCAAGAAAGGCGGCCATCAGCATCAGCCCGACGGTGCGCGAACGCCAACCCTGCAATGCCAACTGCAGAACCGGACTTTCCGTGAATCGATGACCGCGTTGCGGGCGGCGGCGAACAGCCATCAGCGCCCCCCTTTCGGCATCGCCGCGGCCGGGCGCACGGTCGAATCCGGCGTCACCATGTGCAAACGCTCGCGGGCGATTTTCTCGATGCGCGGATGATTGGCCCAGGTGGACATTTCAAGCTGCAACTGGCCGTATTCGACGTCCAACTGACGCGCCCGCTCCTGCTCGCCCTCCAGCGCCTGGAACAACTTGCGCGCGCGGTGCTGAGAGGTGACAACACCCAGCGCGCAGATAACGACGACCATCAGGAGGACTATGTTGAAACGCAGCATTACAACTTCTCTGCCACCCGCATCACGGCGCTGCGCGCCCGCGGATTCCGGGCAATTTCAGCGGCGGAAGGTTTCTGCATTTTCCCGACCAGGCGCAGCTTCGGTTTCGGCAACTGGTCCGCCCGCAAGGGCAAGCCCTTGGGCAAATCGTCGGCGATCGATTGCTCGCGCAAGAAATTTTTCACGATACGGTCTTCGAGCGAGTGAAAGGAAATCACCACCAGCCGGCCACCCGGCTTCAACAGGTCGAGCGCCTGCGGCAGCGCTACCGCCAGCTGGCGGAGCTCTTGATTGATATGAATCCGTAGAGCTTGAAAGCTGCGCGTCGCCGGGTCCTGCCCTGGCTCACGGGTGCGCACGGCCTCGCGTACGAGGGCCGCGAACTGGCCTGTTGTGACAATTGGCTGTTCGACCCGAGCAGCCACAACCTTCTTTGCAATCTGGAAAGCAAACCGTTCTTCGCCATAGTTTCTAATAACCTCCGTTATGTCTCTTATCTCGGCCCGCGCCAACCACTCGGCCGCCGTTTCGCCCTGCGTCGTATCCATACGCATGTCGAGCGGCGCGTCGTAGCGAAAGCTGAAGCCACGCTCCCCGTCGTCGATTTGCGGCGACGACACTCCCACATCAAATAAAACCCCATCCACCCGCTCGATGCCGGCCTCGACAGCGGCCTCGGTCAACTCCCCGAAGGCGCGATGAACCAGCAAGAAACGCGGATCGACAATGGCCGCCCCCGCCGCGACAGCCTGCGGGTCGCGATCGACCGCCACCAGGCGGCCTTTTTCATTGAGCGCGGCAAGAATTCGACGGCTATGGCCGCCGCGCCCGAAGGTGGCGTCGACATAGACACCACCGGCCTCGATCGCCAGGGCACCTACCGCCTCTTCGAGCAGTACCGTCACATGGGCGGCACCGCCGGTCACAGGACAAGGTCTCCGAAGCCGGGCGGCAGATCCCCGGACAAGGCCTCGACAGCTAGAACGTTCTGCTGCTTCCAGCCCGCCTCGCTCCAGATCTCGAAATGGCTTCCCATGCCGACCAGGTAGACCGTCTTTTCGAACTGCGCGTACTCGCGCAATTCCGGCGCAATGAGAATACGCCCTGCCGAATCCGGCTCCTCGGTACGGGCATTACCGACCAGTACGCGCTTGATCGAGGCGGCACGCGGATCGAGGCTGGAGGCCTTGAGAATCTGGTCGCGAATCGGCTGCCAGGCCGGCGACGGATAAAGCAGCAGACAACGATGCGGATGCGCTGTCAGCACCAGACCACCCTCAGCGGCGGCGAGCAGGGACTCGCGGTGCCTTGCCGGTATGGCAAGCCGCCCCTTCGCATCCAGACTGAGTGCCGTAGCGCCCTCGAACATCCGCCAATAACCCCCGTTTACCCACTTTTCAACACGTTTACCCACTTTAGAACAACAACCGCCCATCGTCAATAGAAAAATCACAATTTTTTCTTACGCAACAAGGACTTAGAGATGTTTTCTACAAGGATTTCATGAAAATTTTTCCCTTAAAAATCAACGCGGGAAGATAGACACTTAAAGTGACTTATAAGGAGTGGGGCGAATTTGATGTGGATTAAAGCCCGGGCCGCCGATGCGATGTGAAGCGGAGCCCATGCGGGAAGCGGGCAGGTGGCCGGCAACAGCCGGCATTTGCGGATTCAGGCCGAATAGACCGAGACCCGGTTACGGCCTTCGTGCTTGGCGCGATAGAGCGCCTGATCGGCACACCGGGTCAGATCGTCCGGCGCCTTTCCGTGCTCGGGGTAGGCCGCCACCCCAAGGGAAATGGTGAAGGCGATATTGAAATCGCCCATCGAGACGGACATCCCCTCGACCGCCCCCCGCCACGCCTGGGCGCGCATAATGGCCGTATCGAGCGGCATGTTCGGCAAGAGAATGAGAAACTCCTCGCCGCCATAGCGACAGGCGACGTCTTCCGCACGAATATCGGCCAACAGTATTCCCGCCAGCATTCTCAGGGCTTCGTCGCCCACCTGGTGGCCATGGGTATCATTGACCCGTTTGAAATAATCGATATCCAGCATGACCAGCGACAGCGGATTGCCCTCCCTGCGCGCACGGGAAACCTCGCGCTCGAGCGTCTCGTCCATATAGCGCCGGTTGTACAACCCGGTCAGGCTATCGCGCACTGCCAATTCCTGAAGGGCGACCTGCAGGCGGCCGATTTCCTCGATCCGGGCATGCAACTGCCGATTCGTTTCGCGTAGCGCCAGTTCCACCTCCTTGCGTTCGCTTACATTGCGGGTAATCCCCAAAATGGTGTGCGCCACGCCTTCGGCATCGAGCAGATAGCTGGACGCCACCTCCGTCGAAATGACGTCGCCATTCTTGCAGACTTGATCCAGCTCGCTCAGCACCACGCCGGCCGCCTTGTCGCCGGCCGCGATCCTGCGCAGGCGCTGATCGATATCCCGCCCCAAGCGTTCGGCCGATTCGGGCGTCAGGCGCGAATCGAGCATATGCCCGATCACCTCTTCCGGCGAATATCCGCACATCCCGGCAATCGACGGACTGACATAGGTGTAACGCCGGGTAGCGATATCCAGCGTCCAGATGACGTCATGACTGTTCTCCGCCAGCATGCGATAGCGAGCCTCGCTCTCAGCCAGCCTGGCTGAGATTGCCCCCTCTTCCTTCTCGGCGCGCACCAGCCGGACCAGCACCAGTGAAAGCGACAGGAAAAGCAGGAGCGCCGAAACGCCGGCCACCGCCGAAGTTTGACGCCATTCGGCGAGATAATCGGAAGTCGCCAGCCCGGTCGTCACATACAGGGGATAGCGTTCAAGGCGCCGAAAAGCATAAATGCGTTCGACCCCGTCGCCGGCCACTCGCCAGCCCGCCAGTCCCTGCCGCCCACCCTGGGCCAGTTGCGCCTGTAAAACCGCATCGACCGGCGCCTGGTCAATCGTGTCCGGACCGGCCGGCCGGCGAAGAATCAGGCGAGCATCCTCGACACGACGAACCGAGATGACACCGTTGGCGCCAAGCGCTAGCGGGTCGAAGGTCCGGGCCAGGTCGTCAAGATTGAGGAGCGCCACGACCCCGCCCAGCAAGTTGCCCCTGGCGTCGCGTACGGCAACGGCAATCGCCTGGAGCGGGCGCCCCGAAGTCTTGTCAAGGGCCACTTCGGAGAAATACGGCACCCCCCCCCGAGTTGCGGCCAGCGCAGGAAGATAGGCGCGATCATCCGGTCCTGCCGCCTGCAGTGCCGGATTCGAAGCATAAAGAAAATCGCCCGATGCATCGATGACGCGAAAGCCGAGCACATCGGAAAAACGGCCGACATGCAAGGTCAACTCGTTGCTCAGCGCTTCCCGGTAACGCCCGACCGAGACCGGATTGAACGCATCCCCGGGCAGCGTCGCGGCCAGATAGTCGAGATCGCCTTGAACACGCCCCAGGATTGCCGCCAGTCCGCTTTCGAGAAGCGTGGACACCGCCAGCGCATCGGATTGCGCCTTGCGTTCCGCCTCACGACGCCCCTCGTTGAGCAAAAAAACCAGCAACACGGCCACACCGAGCCAGGTCAGCAAAAAAAAGAGCACCAGCCGGAAGCGTGGCCCGAATGCGCGCGCCAATTGCCGTCGGGATGAGGACTTGTCCATCCCGGAATCATACCCTCGAATTCCAGAAGCCAAGACCGTCGCCGATGTCATGCGCGAACTCCGGCGTTTCGGAAGGAACCCCGCTTACTTGATCTGGCTGAACTTCTGCTCGATGCGCGCCAGCGGCACGGCACCGGGAACGCGTTCGCCATCCGCAAAAAACAGGGTCGGCGTCCCGGTGATATTGAGCTTGCGGCCAAACTCCTGATTTTTGGTGATGGCACCGACATCGCAATCTTCGCGACCGGCCGGCGCCTTCGCTTCGAGCATCCACTCGGTCCAGGTCTTGGCGCGATCGGTGGAGCACCAGATCTGCTTCGATTTATGAACCGAGTCCTCGGAAAGAATGGGCAGCAGGAAAGTATAGATCGTCACGTTGTCCAGCTTCTGCAGATCCTTGGCCAGGCGCTTGCAGTAGCCGCAGTTGGGATCCTCGAAAGTTGCCAGCACGCGTTTGCCGTCGCCGCGCACCATCTTGATGGCGCGATCGAGCGGCAACTCGCTGAACTTGATCGCGGTCAGCTTTTTCATGCGCTCATCGGTAACGTTTCTCATGGTCTTGGCGTCTATGAGCTGACCGCTGACCAGGATGGCCGTCATCTTCTCGTCGGTATAGAAAATATTGCCGTCGGCGTAGACCTCGTAGAGCCCCATGTAACCGGACTTGGTGACGCTCTCCACCTTGGTGCCAAGCTTGGCCTCCATCGATTTCTTGATCTCGGCCTCGTCGGCCGAGGCATTCAGGCCAAGCATCGCCAACAACGCGAGCGGCAAAATTCTTTTCAACATGCGATTCTCCTATAGGACGCCGAGAGCATATCTCACCAGGGCATTTTTCATTAATGGAAGATGATTTCCGAGACTCATCCCGAAATTGCGCAAGGGGCGCAAACCGGGCGAAGAGGCTCTGAACAGACGGCGCAAGCCATCGGTGGCGGTCTGCATCAAAACGGTTTCCTCGCGACGAGCGCGCTGGTAGCGCTGGAGAAAACGCAGTTGACCGATATCGTGCCACGGCTGCGTTGCAGCCAGTTGATCGGCGAGCAGCTTCGCATCCTGAAAGCCGAGATTGATGCCGTGTCCGGACAAGGGGTGAATGCCATGCGCGGCATCTCCGATCAGCGCCAATCGTGGCGCCACGGTCTGCGGAACGCGGATCAGGCGCAGGGGAAAGGCTGCCGGCGGGGTCAGCATTTCGAGTCCGCCCAGAACGAAATTGCCGGCCGCGGCAACGCGTTCGCTCAGCGACTCGGGAGACATCGCGCAGAGCTCGTCGGCCAACGCATCGGGCGCCGACCAGACAATGGAGATACGCTTGCCGGGCAGCGGCAGATAGGCGAGGACGCTGTCTTCCGCGAACCACTGGAAGGCCGTGTTGCCATGAAATTTTTCGCTGGCGAAATTGGCCACCACCCCTTTTTCGCCGTAGGCGGTGGTGATCGCATCAAGGCCGGCGCGCTCACGCACCCATGAGTCCCGCCCGTCGGCACCGACCAGCAAGCGGGCCGACAGCAGGCTACCGTCATCCAGCTGGAGAACGGCGGCATCCTGGCGAAACTCGAGCGACCCCGGCCGTGCCGGGCAAAACAGGGAGAGATTGCTTTGTCGCCGGGCGCTCTCCCAGAATTCGCAAGCCATCCGTGAAGACTCAAGGATCCAGGCCAGCTCGGAAACCCCGGTCTCGAACGCCGAAAAATCCAGACGACCGGAGGCATCGCCGTACACCTGCATGGCGCGAATCGGCGCCATGCGCGAAGCGTCGAGATGCCGCCAGGCACCTATCGCTTCGAGAAAATCGACATTGGCCGGACTGACCGCATAAATGCGGCCATCCCATCCATCGGGCATAGACGGCGGGCGATGCTCGACCAAGGCGATACGCAAACGCGTATTCCGCAGGGCCAGGGCCAAACTGGCCCCGGCCAGTCCGCCGCCGACAATGATCAGATCAAACTGCTGCATGACGGCAATTATGCCGCTTTAGGCGCACGAAACAAACGAATCAAACGGGCGTGCCGCCACCGGACGGCGGCTTGTTCTGACGCGGACGGCGATTGTTGTTGGTGCGGGGGCGGTGCTTTTTCTGCTGCTGGCCAAGGCCGGCGCCACCACCTGGTTTGCCATGCGACATGGCATTGTTGCCACGCCCCGGATTACCGCCGAGAGGCTCATTGCTGGAAGCACGATTGCCGGGCGCAAGCTGGATCTCCAACTCGATGATTTCATCCCACTGCTCATCGGTTCGATCTCGCTCGGGAATCGAAAGCAGGTCACGCAGACGACGACGGTTGTCCACGGGCGGCACTGCCGCTACGGCAACTGGATTTTCGGGAGGATTTTCTGGATTTGGATTATTCATTGCGACTTAAAAAAGCGGGACCCGTCAAAGACGACCCCCGCATTCCATAACACCGGATTACTTCTTTTTGGCAGCGGCGGTCTTCTTTGCCGCAACCGAAGCCTTGAAAGCCGTACCGGCAGTAAATTTCGGAACCGTAGTGGCGGGAATCTTCAACGTTGCACCGGTCTTCGGATTCTTGCCAGTGCGCGCTGCGCGCTTGGCGGACTTGAACGTACCGAAACCAACGAGAGTTACCGACTCCCCTTTTGTTACGGTCTTTACCACCGCACCGATGATGGCGGACAGCGCCTTGTCGGCAGCAGCCTTGGTAATACCAGCTTCTTTTGCAGCAACTTCGACCAGCTCGGATTTATTCATCTAAGTGCCTCCTGTTACCTGTTAATGGTTAAGAAAACTGGCCGTCGGAACGGCAGCACAGTAAAAGTAGCATACCTTTTTGAATAAGTCTTGGCCCGAGAGACCCTATTTGCAAGCCATTGCGTGAATATTTGTAATTTCCATACGTCACTCGCCGTATCCCGACGCCAAAACGGCAAACCCGGCGCAATGCCGGGTTTGCCCAGATGCCGCGGCGAGCGTTTTTACTTGCTCTCGGGCTTCGCTTCCCCTGCGGCGTCTTCTCCCGGTTTTTCGCCGTGCGAGATCTCGACGGCACCCTCGTTCTGCTTGCCGATATGCTGATCGATGGCCGGTAACTGGTGCGCAATGCCCTTGTGGCAATCGATACAGGTCTTGCCCTCGTCAAAGGCCTTGGGATGCATTCGCGCTGCCCGATTGCCCTGCTCGGTGTAGTCCATGTAATCGTAGCGATGGCAGTTGCGGCATTCGCGCGAATCGCTCGCCTTCATGCGGGCCCATTCGTGCTGCGCCAGTTCATGGCGCTTGTTGTTGAACTTTTCAGGCGTATCGACGCTGCCCAGAATCTTGTGCAGGACTTCGTTCGAAGCCTGTATCTTGCGGATCATCTTGGGCCCCCACTCCTTGGGGACATGACAATCGGGACAGGTCGCGCGCACCCCGGTCCGATTGGTGTAGTGAATGGTATTCTGATATTCCTTGAATACATTCTCTTCCATCTCATGACAGGAGATGCAGAAGGACTCCTTGTTGGTCGACTCGAGGGCCCAGTTGAAGCCGCCCCAGAAAACGATACCCGCAACGAAAATGCCGAGTACCGTGGCCAATCCGATGCGCTTGACCCACGCGGGCGTGAATTTATCCAGATTCATCATTCCCCCCCCTTGACTGCCGATTTGTAGGTATTTTCGACCAGCGGTTTGGCATCGAACTGCGGTACGTGGCATTGCATGCAGAAATAGCGACGGGGCGAGATATTGCTCAGCTTCTTGTCATCCCGGTCGAGGTAATGCGACTTGGCGACCTTGACGGCCCCGGTCTCGTCTGCACGCGCCTTGGAATGGCAGTCCATGCATTTGTTGAAATTCTGCGTGATGTTGTAGCCTTTCACGCTATGCGGAATCAGCGGCGGCTGCTTCTGGAAGTTGCGTGGAATGCTTTCCTTGTCCTTTTCCGGACGGAACATGTCGACCTTCGTGTTTCCCTCGATCGACACTTTACCGATCTCTTGTACCAATTCCTGCGCGCCGGCGCTGCCGACCCCTCCCAGGAGCAAGCCTGCAGCCACGGCCAGAGCAGTGATCAATCTCATAGTCATTACCTCCGATGAACGAGCGGGGCTACGCCACCGGCCGTTTTTTCGATCGTTTTCGTAGTCAAACCTTGGTCACCTTGACCGCGCACTTCTTGAAGTCCGTCTGCTTGGAAATCGGACAGGTCGCATCCAGGGTCAACTTGTTGACCAGGCGACCGGCATCGAAGAAGGGGATAAAGACCAGGCCGCGCTGCGGCTTGTCGCGGCCGCGGGTTTCGACGCGCAGCGTGATCTCGCCGCGACGCGACGCGACCTTGACCTCCATGCCGCGCTGCAGGCCGCGCGCCTTGGCGTCGTCGGGATGCATGAAAACGACTGCGTCGGGGAAGGCCTTGTAGAGCTCGGGAACACGGCGGGTCATCGTGCCGGTATGCCAGTGCTCGAGGACGCGACCGGTGGACAGCCACATGTCGAACTCCTTGTCCGGCGACTCGGCCGGCGGCTGATAGGGTAGCGCGAAAATTACCGCCCGGCCGTCCTTCTGTCCGTAGAAGCGGATGCCTTCGCCCTTCTTGACATAGGGATCGTAGCCTTCGCGGAAACGCCACAGCGTCTCCTTGCCGCCGACAACCGGCCACCGCAGGCCGCGTGCCTGGTGATAGGCATCGAACGGTGCCAGGTCGTGACCGTGACCTCGCCCGAACGAGGCATACTCTTCGAACAGACCCTTCTGTGCGTAGAAACCGAAATGCTTTGCCTCGTCGTTATCGAAGCCGGCCTGCGTTTCCTTGAGCGGAAACTTGTTTACCTGCCCGTTGGCATACAGGGCATCGAACATGGTTTTGCCTTTGAGCTTGGGCGCCTTGGCCAGAAGCTCAGCCGGCCACACGTCTTCCAGCTTGAATCGCTTGGCGAACTCCATGAGCTGCCACAAATCGGATTGGGCCTCGCCTGGAGCCCTGACCTGCTGACGCCAGGCCTGGGTGCGCCGTTCCGCATTGCCGTAGGCACCTTCCTTCTCGACCCACATGGCGGTCGGCAGAACGAGGTCGGCGGCCATCGCCGAGACGGTCGGATAGGGGTCGGAAACAACGATGAAGTTCTCCGGCCGGCGCCACCCGGGATAAAGTTCTTCATTGATGTTGGGACCGGCCTGCATGTTGTTGTTGCACATCTGCCAGTAGAAATTGACCTTGCCGTCCTTCAGCGCCCTGGCCATCGCCGTCGCGTGGTAGCCGAGCTTGCCGGGAATGGTGCCTTCAGGCAGATTCCACAACTCTTCGGCATGCTTGCGGTGATCCGGATTGGTGACGACCATGTCGGCCGGCAAACGATGCGAGAAGGTGCCGACTTCGCGGGCCGTGCCGCAAGCAGAGGGCTGTCCGGTCAGCGAGAAGGGGCCGTTGCCCGGTTCGGATATCTTGCCGGTCAGCAGATGAATGTTGTAGGCGAGATTGTTGGCCCAGGTACCGCGCGTGTGCTGATTGAAGCCCATTGTCCAGAAGGACACGACCTTGATCTTGGGGTCGGCATACAGCTCGGCCAGTTCCTTGAGACTTTTCTCGGGAACGCCCGACAGCTTGGAAACCTTCTCGGCGGTATATTCGGAAACGAATTTCTTGTACTCGTCGAAAGTGATCGGGTCGGATTTGCCGGGATCGCCTTTCGGCTTGCCGTCGGCGCCCGGGTAGCCGTTGCTGGTCGCATCCTTTTCCAGCGGATTGGTCGGACGCAGGCCGTAGCCGATGTCGGTCGCACTCTTCTTGAAATTGACGTGCTTATCGATAAAGGCTTGGTTGACCTTGCCGTTTTGGATGATGTAATTGGCGATATAGTTGAGGATCGCCAGATCGGTCTGCGGCGTGAAGATCATCGGGATATCGGCCAGCTCGTAGGAGCGGTGCTCGAAGGTCGACAGCACGGCGACCTTGAC
>JAJXVG010000272.1 GCA_021782315.1 Pseudomonadota bacterium
CATCTCGCTCGGCGGCATGGTCTATGCCGGCTCGGTCCGCGTCGGCGGCGACAAGCTGGACGAGGCGATCATCAATTACATCAGCCGCAATTACGGCATGATGATCGGTGAAAATACCGCCGAAAACATCAAGAAGAACATCGGTTCCGCCTTCCCGGGCGCCGAGGTCAGGGAAATGGAAGTTTCCGGCATCAACAAGGCCGAAGGCATTCCGCGCAAGTTCACGATTTCCTCCAACGAAATCCTCGAAGCCCTGACCGACCCGCTCAACCAGATCGTTTCCGCCGTCAAGTCGGCACTCGAAAAGACCCCGCCCGAACTCGGCGCCGACATCGCCGAAAAAGGCATGGTGCTGACCGGCGGCGGCGCCCTGCTCCGCGACCTCGACCGTCTGCTGATGGAAGAGACCGGCTTGCCGGTGATCGTTGCCGACGAGCCGCTGACCTGCGTTGCCCGCGGTTGCGGCATGGCGCTGGAAAAGATGGACAAGCTGGGCAGCATTTTTGCCTCGGACTAAACCTTTGAACGCAAGCTGCCAGATTTGAGCGATGGCCGGCATCGATCACGCGCCTCCACCGTTTTTCAAGCGAGGGCCAGCACCGCTGGCCCTTCTGACTTTTTACATCGCCCTTTCCCTGGCGATTTTCGTCGTCGACCTGCGTTTCAAGAGCCTGGAGTTGCTGCGACAGAGCATCGCTTTGCTCGTCGATCCGGTCCAGCGCGTCGCCCAGACCCCGGGTAGCCTTGTCGATTACGCCGCCAGCTACCTGCAGGGCATGCGCGGCCTGCAGCAGGAAAACAGGGAACTGAAGCACAACCAGCTGACGACCGCCCCGAACCTGCAGCGCCTGGCACAGCTGGAATCGGAGAACGAACGACTGCGCAAGTTGCTGGCTGTCAAGGAACGAGAAAAGGCCAGCGGCCAGCTCACCCAGATTCTCTATTCGGCCCGCGACCCCTTCTCGCGCAAGATCATCGTCGACAAAGGCCAACAGGCGGGCATCGTCGCCGGGCAACCGGCCATCGACGAGGCCGGGGTTGTCGGGCAGGTCACCCGGGTCTTCCCCTTCTCGGCCGAAATCACCCTGATCACCGACAAGGACCAGGTCGTGCCGGTACAGGTCGTGCGTAGCGGCCAACGTTCCATCGTGTTCGGGCTGGGCAACGGCCAGCTCGAATTGCGCTACATGCCGGCCAACGCGGACATCCAGGTTGGCGACGTGCTGGTCACCTCGGGACTGGACAGCACCTATCTGCCGGGTTTCCCGGTAGCCAAGGTGGTCAATATCGAACGCGACAGCGCCTACTCCTTCGCCCGCATCTTCTGCCTGCCCATCGCCGGCGTCGAAAATTTCGGCGAAGTCATGGTACTCGACCCGCGCCAGGCATTGCCGCCAGCCCCACCGGTTTCGTCGGGCCGCCCAAGCGGCGGCGGCGAGAAATCCGGCTTGCGCGGCAAGAGAAAATCCGTAGGCAAGGAAAACTGATGCAGCCAAGCTTTTCATCTTCCCGCATCCTGCTGCCGGTTCGACCCTGGTTCATTTTCTTCAGCCTGCTTGCCGCCGCCCTGCTCAATTTTCTGCCAACCGCCGACTGGCCAGGCATGCCCGACTGGATAGCGCTGGTACTGTGCTTCTGGAGCGTGCGCGAATTCCGTCGGGTCGGCATGGGCTGGGGGTTCGTCCTCGGACTGATGATGGACGTCGCCGACGGCGCCATCCTCGGCCAGCATTGCTTTGCCTATGTACTGCTGGCTTACACGGCCTCGGCGCTATCCCGGCGCATCCTGTGGTTTCCCCTGTTGCAGCAGGCCTTGCAGATCATGCCCCTGTTGTTCATGACGCAGCTGTTGCAAGCCTTGATGCGCCTGGCCGTCGGTGCCGACTTTCCGGGCTGGGGCTACTTTGCCGGCCCCTTCGTCGCCACGCTGCTCTGGATACCCGCAACCTTCATCCTGCTCCTGCCTCAGTACCGACCGGTCGAGCAGGACCCGAACCGGCCGATCTAGGGCCAAGGCGAGCTGCGCGTGGTCCATTTCACCAATCCGGAAGCCGATATCGACCGTTTCCGCTTCCGCCTGGGTTTCGCGGCAATCGGCGTTCTTCTCGCCTTCTGCCTGCTGCTCGGTCGCTTCGTCTGGCTGCAGGTCATCCATCACGATTTTTTCCAGACACGCGCCGAAGACAACCGCATTGCGCTGATTCCCATCGTTCCCAACCGGGGCGTCATCACCGATCGCAACGGCGTCGTCCTCGCCCACAATTATTCCGCCTTCACCCTGGAAATCACCCCCTCGCAGGTAGACGACCTCGAAGCCACCATCGATGCGCTGGCTACGGTCATCGACATTCAACCCAAGGATCGCAAGCGCTTCAAGCGCGTCCTCGACGAAGCCAAGAATTTTGAATCGATTCCCATCCGGGCCCGCCTGACCGATGCCGAAGTAGCCAAATTCGCCGCCCAGCGCTACCGCTTTCCCGGGGTCGAAATCAAGGCACGCCTGTTCAGGCAATATCCGCTCGGCTCCACCGCCTCGCACGCCCTCGGCTACATCGGACGGATCACCGACCGCGACCTGAACTGGATCGAAGAGTCGGAAAAGCAGGCCAACTACAAGGGAACCGACCATGTCGGGAAAACCGGCCTGGAACAGCACTACGAATTCGAACTGCACGGCGAAACGGGTTACGAGGAAGTCGAAATCGATGCCGGCGGCCATGCCCTGCGCAGTCTGAAACGCATCCCGCCGGTTTCGGGAAACAACCTCTCCTTGACCCTGGATGCCAAGTTGCAGCAGATCACCGAGCAGGCCTTCGGCGACCGGAAGGGCGCACTGGTAGCGATCGATCCGGCAACCGGCGGCATCCTGGCGCTGGTCTCGACGCCGAATTACGATCCCAACCTGTTCGTCGACGGCATCACTCCGGACAACTGGAAGGAATTGAACGAGCATCCGAGCAAACCCATGGTCAACCGGGCGATCAACGGCGCCTACCCGCCGGGTTCGACCTTCAAGCCCTTCATGGCGCTGGCCGCCCTGGAACTGGGCAAGCGCACCGCCAACCAGACCATTTTCGACCCCGGCTTCTATACGCTGGGCAACCACCAGTTCCGCGATGACAAAAAAGGCGGCCACGGTAGCGTCGATATGTACAAATCCATCGTCCAGTCGTGCGATACCTACTACTACATGCTGGCCAACGACATGGGGATCGACAGTATCGCCAAGTTCATGGGTTCGCTCGGGCTGGGGCAGCGTACCGGCATCGACCTCGGCAAGGACGATGGAGGCGAATCCAAGGGGGTGCTGCCTTCGCCGGAATGGAAACGGCAGCGCTTCAAAAAACC
>JAJXVG010000273.1 GCA_021782315.1 Pseudomonadota bacterium
CAGGACCGCATTAATCTGCTGCTGCAGCGTTATGGCGGACAAAGCGTCTTCGGCGGTCCTCACCTCGAAGCCCGCATCCGTAAAGAATTCCCTGTAGAAATCCAGTATGGTCGGGTTGTCCTCTACCGCCAGAATCTTTATCATCGTCCGGATCCGGGGCGGGCCGATACGGCCGGGCTCCGCATCCCTTTCAAATGATACAAAACAAACGGCCCTTCCGGCGCCGCCGGCCAGCGGGCCTGCCTGCGCCAGTCCCTGAGCATGGCGCGCCGGGTCGGCCTTAGCAGGAAGGACGTACTCAATTCGTTTAACTTCGGGGAGATAAAGGAGCGGGCTCGACCGCGCCGCGCTGCGCCGCCTGCTGGTAGCGCTGGATAAGGTCGCGGACGGCCACTGCGTCCTCTTTGGCGTGGCCGTGGCTGAGTATCGGGTCAGTGCCGCCGCTGGATTCTATACGGATGTCGGCCCAGATCAAGCCGGTGCGGATGCTGACGGAGGCCACCTTTGAGATGGAGATGGTTTCCTCTTCCGAGCCCGGCTTGGCAAGCAGGGAAATGTCCTGCTCGGCACGGGCGCCGAGGTGCAGCAGCAGCGTCGCGTCGCCGCCGTCGTCGAGGATCATGTTCGAATAGCCGCCATCGGCCCATTCGAAGATGCGGTGGGTGTAATCCCAGTAATCGACCAGGGTTTCGCCCTTGACCGCGAAAACCGGGATGTTCTGCGCGGCGATGGCGGCGGCGGCGTGATCCTGGGTCGAGAAGATATTGCAGGAAGCCCAGCGCACTTCGGCGCCGAGGGCGGTCAGCGTCTCGATCAGCACGGCGGTCTGGATGGTCATGTGCAGCGAACCGGTGATGCGTGCGCCCTGGAGCGGCCGGCTCTTGGCGAACTCCTCGCGGATGGCCATGAGGCCGGGCATTTCGGTTTCGGCAATGCGGATTTCCTTGCGACCCCAGTCGGCAAGGTTGATATCGGCGATAACGCAGTCTTTGAATTCAGCCACAGTAAGCTCCTGATGAACTGTGGCCGGGAGGGGATGCTCACCCGGCATCCCGTGCCCGGCACGGATTAAATGGGTGAGCGCAGTTTAGAACCGAGCCTGAGAGAGAGTTTGGTGACTACGCCCCTGCAGCGCCCCTCGGTAGGTCGAGGATTATAAACCTGTTTCAGCCAATGTCGCCGGCCCAGTAACGATCGATGTCCTTGATGCCCCACTTGGCTGCATCCTCGCGGCCGGCGATTTTTTCCGGGCTGCGCGCCAGATCGATGGTTTCCGGCTTGATGTAGGCCTGCGACCTGGTCGAGAAAAAAATCTTGACCCTGGGTTTGAGCAGCGATTGCTCGCCCTGCTCGACGACCACCCCCAGTTTTCCCGATTCCAGCCGGACCAGCGAACCGACGGGGTAGATGCCGAGACTCTTGACGAAAGCCTGGAAGACGCTCGGGTCGAAATGCCCCTTCCATTCGGCCATGCGCTTGATCGACTCGGCGGGGTCCCAACCGGCCTTGTAGGGACGGTTCGAGGTCACCGCGTCATAGACGTCGCAAACGGCCCCCATCTTGGCGTAAAGGCTCATCGTCTCGCTGTTGAGGCCGCGCGGGTAGCCGCTGCCGTCGATCTTTTCATGGTGATGCAGGCAGACGTCCCTGGTCATCTCGCTGATGCCCTTGCCCGCCAGCAGCAGCTTGTGGCCTTCTTCCGGGTGGGTCTTGACCAGGGCGAATTCCTCGTCGGTCAGCTTGCCCGGCTTGTTCAGTATTTCCAGCGGAATCATCGCCTTGCCGAGATCGTGCAGAAGGCCCGCCATGCCCGCCTCGCGGGTTTGCCGGTCGTCGAGGCCGAGTTGGCGGGCCAGGGCGATCATCAGGGCACAGACCGCCACCGAGTGCATGAAGGTATAGTCGTCGGCGACCTTCAGGCGGGCCAGGCTGATCAGGGCGCCCGGATTGCGCAGGACGGAATTGGAGATTTCCTCGACCAGCGGCGCCGCGGCTTCGGCTTCGATGGCCTTGCCCATGCGGGCTTCCTGGAACATGGAAACGACGGCTTCCTTGCCCTTGGCGCAGATTTTTGCGGCGCGCTTCACTTCGTCGTTGAAATCAGCCTTCTCCTGGACGACCGGGGGCGCTGGCGGGACGACCTCGGCAGTCAGCGCTTCGGCAGTTCCGGGCTGGTCGGGCATTTCGCTGTCCAGGCCTTTGGATATGTCGATCCAGACCTCCTTGATCGGGCTTTCCAGGATCAGGGCGATATCCCCGGCGTCGCTCAGCACGAAGCGGGTCCGCCAGAACGGATGATCCAGCCAGGCGCCGCAAAAGGCCTCCAGGTGCATGCCCAGCCTCAACTGCTCGACAGGGATTTTTTTTAGCATATCCGGCAATTCTAGCAAAACAGGGAGGCTTCCGGCCCCCCTATTCGTAGCGATTCCGGACCTTACAGGCCGGCGTCGGATTTCAGCAGGTTGGCGCGATCGGTCGCTTCCCAAGTGAACTCCGGTTCGTCGCGGCCGAAATGGCCGTAAGCGGCGGTCTTCTGGTAAATCGGCCGCAACAGGTCGAGCATGTTGACGATGCCCTTCGGGCGCAGGTCGAAGTGCTTGCGCACGAGGGCGGTCAGGGTTTCGTTGCTGACCCGGCCGGTGCCGTAGGTTTCGACCATGATCGAGGTCGGTTCGGCGACGCCGATGGCGTAGGAGACCTGGACCAGGCAACGCGAGGCGAGGCCGGCCGCGACGATATTCTTGGCGACGTAGCGGGTGGCATAGGCAGCCGAGCGGTCGACCTTTGAGGGGTCCTTGCCGGAGAAGGCGCCGCCGCCGTGCGGGGCGGCGCCGCCATAGGTGTCGACGATGATCTTGCGGCCGGTCAGGCCGCAGTCGCCCTGCGGGCCGCCGACGACGAAGCGGCCGGTCGGGTTGACCAGGTACTTGATGTCGCCCTTGATCAACTCCTTGGGCAGCACCGGCTTGATGATCTGCTCGATGGTCGCCTCGCGCAGGTCTTCCAGGCTGATGTCCGGCGAATGCTGGGTGGACAGCACGACGGTGTCGATGCTGTGCGGCTTGCCGTCGACGTAGCGGATGGTGACCTGAGATTTGGCGTCCGGGCGTGCCCAAGGCAGGCGGCCGTCCTTGCGCAGCATGGCCTGGCGCTCGACCAGACGGTGCGACAGATAGATCGGCAGTGGCATCAGCGACGGGGTTTCGTCGCAGGCGTAGCCGAACATCAGGCCCTGGTCGCCGGCCCCCTGGCCGAGGTCGTCGTCATAGGCCTTGTTCACGCCCTGGGCAATGTCCGGACTCTGCTTGTCGTAGGCCACCAGCACGGCGCAGCCCTTGTAG
>JAJXVG010000065.1 GCA_021782315.1 Pseudomonadota bacterium
GGGCGATGCCTCGGTGCCGGCCTTGCAGAAGAAAATGATCCGCATGGCGCGCGACAAGAACAAGCTGACCATCACCGCGACGCAGATGATGGAATCGATGATCGTCTCGCCGGTGCCGACCCGCGCCGAAGTCTCCGACGTCGCCAACGCCGTGCTCGACGGCACCGACGCGGTGATGCTGTCGGCCGAAACGGCGGCCGGCAAATACCCGGTCGAAGTCGTCGAATCGATGGCCCGCATCTGCATCGAGGCCGAGCGTTCGGCCGAAATCACCCTCGACCGCGAATTCCTCGACCGCGTGTTCACCCGCATCGACCAGTCGATCGCCATGGCCGCCATCTGGACGGCGCATCACCTCAAGGTCAAGGCCATCGCCGCCCTCACCCAGTCGGGGTCGACCGCGCTGTGGATGAGCCGGATGAATTCCGGCGTGCCCATCTACGCGCTCACACCGGATGCCGAATCGGTCGGCCACATGGTGCTCTACCGCGGCGTCTGCCCGCTGTCGATGAAGCAGCAGCATACCGACCGCGACCTGCTGCTGGCCGAAGCCGAGCAACTGCTGATCGACCGTGGCGTCGTCGAGAAGGGTGACCTGATCGCCCTGACCATCGGCGAGCCGATCGGCTCCACCGGCGGCACCAACACCCTGAAGATCGTTCGGGTCGGCGAGCACCAAATCGCCTAGTGCAGCACTGCACTAGCCCTGTAAAATAGACCGATCAACTAAACAAGCAACCAAACAGGAGTCCCCATGCCGCTCGTTTCCATGCGCCAACTGCTCGACCACGCCGCTGAAAACGGTTACGGTCTGCCCGCCTTCAACGTCAACAACATGGAACAGGTCTGGGCCATCTGCGAAGCCGCCAGCCAGGTCGACGCCCCGGTCATCATGCAGGCCTCGGCCGGCGCCCGCAAATACGCCGGCGAGCCTTTCCTCCGCCACCAGATCCTGGCCGCACTCGAAGCCTACCCCAATCTGCCCATCGTCATGCACCAGGACCACGGCCAGAGCCCGGCCGTCTGCATGGCCGCCATCCGCTCCGGCTTCACCTCGGTGATGATGGACGGCTCGCTGCAGGCCGACGGCAAGAGCGTCGCCAGCTACGAATACAATGTCGACGTGACCCGAAAGGTGGTCGAATTCGCCCACGCCATCGGCGTCTCCGTCGAAGGCGAACTCGGCGTGCTCGGTTCGCTCGAAACCATGAAGGCCGACAAGGAAGACGGCCACGGCGCCGAGGGCCACATGACCCGCGAAGACCTCCTGACCGACGTCGAGCAGGCCGCCGACTTCGTCAAGAAGACCAACTGCGACGCGCTGGCCATCGCCATCGGCACCAGCCACGGCGCCTACAAATTCACCAAGAAGCCGACCGGCGACATCCTCGCCATCGACCGCATCGCCGAAATCCACGCCCGCATCCCGAACACCCACCTCGTCATGCACGGTTCATCCAGCGTGCCGCAGGAACTGCTAGCCGAAATCCGCGAATTCGGCGGCGACATGAAGGAAACCTACGGCGTGCCGGTCGAGGAGATCGTCAAGGGCATCGCTCACGGCGTGCGCAAGGTCAATATCGACACCGACATCCGCCTCGCCATGACCGGCGCCATCCGCCGCTACCTGGTCGAGAATCCGGGCAAGTTCGACCCGCGCGACTATCTCAAGCCGGCCCGCGAGGCGGCCAAGAAAATCTGCCTCGCCCGCTTCGAGGCTTTCGGCTGCGCCGGTCGCGCCAGCCAGATCAAGCCGGTGACCCTGGACAAGATGGCCGACCGTTACAGCAAGGGTGAGCTGAACCAGATCGTCAAATAGACATCTTTCACCCATCTCAGGCAGGCCAAGGGAACCCGACGGTTCCCTTCGCTTTTTTACCAAGCAACCATTAATCAGTGTCCGGAGTTCATTGCCAATTCGCATCGATCAAACCTGAATCGGAATGACCCGCGGCCGGAAGGGAAAAAATCCATGCGTAGAGCGCCGAGCATTCGTCTCTCCAAAACCTTCAAGGCTTTTTTCGACTCCGAGAAGTCGAGCGGCATTTTTCTCATTGCCTGCACCCTGCTCGCGCTGGCTGCGGCAAACTCAGACCTGAGCCCGACCTTTCTCGGCTTCTGGCACCTCCAACTGGCCGGCCTGAGCGTCGAGCAATGGGTCAACGACGCCTTGATGGCGGTATTTTTCCTGCTCGTCGGCCTGGAACTGGAACGCGAGCTTTATACCGGCGAACTGTCGAATATCCGCAATGCGCTGCTGCCCATCGTCGCGGCCTTCGGCGGCATCTGCGTGCCGGCCCTCATCCACTACGGCCTGAACGGCGGCACCCCGACCCAGACCGGGATGGGCATCCCGATGGCCACCGATATCGCCTTTGCGCTCGGCGTGCTGGCCCTGCTCGGCAGCCGGATTCCCGCTTCGCTCAAGGTTTTCCTTACCGCCCTGGCGGTCATGGACGATCTCGGCGCGATTATCGTCATCGCCGTCTTTTACACCGAGCAGTTTTCGCTGGCCTACCTGCTCGGCGCCCTCGCCGTCTTCGTCGGCTTGCTCACGCTGAATCGCCTGCGGGTAATGGCGATCTGGCCCTACCTGTTGGGCGGCGTCGCGATGTGGATCCTGATGCACAAATCCGGCGTGCATGCCACCATCTCGGGCGTATTGCTGGCATTTGCCATTCCCTTTTCCGCCAAGGCCGAGGACAGCCATTCGCCATCGCACAGACTCGAGCATTTCCTGCAAAAACCGGTGGCCTTCGTCATCCTGCCCATCTTCGCCCTGGCCAATACCGGCATCGTCATCGGCGGCGACTGGCAAGGCGACCTGCTCAGCGCCAACAGCGCCGGCATCATCACCGGCCTTGTGCTCGGCAAGCCGCTCGGCATCACCCTGCTCAGTCTGCTCGCCGTCAGCACCGGTCTCTGCCGCCTGCCGGGCGACCTGCAGTGGCGTCACATCTTCGGGGCCGGCCTGCTCGGCGGCATCGGTTTCACCATGTCCATCTTCATCACCAACCTGGCCTTCGCCGACAATCCCGACGTGATCAACGCCTCGAAAATGGCCATCCTGCTCGCCTCGATGTCGGCCGGTCTGCTCGGCTTCTCCTGGCTCAGCATGGTCACTCAGGCGAGATCGGCCAGGGCCTGAATGCTGTCGTAGCGATGCGGGTCGCTGTTCCGGCCGGCGCCACCGCCGGGCCGGAACAGCGAGGTAGCGCAGAGTCAACAATCGCGGTCAGCGATAGGATGCAGCCATTCTTTCGAGTGAGACCGGCCTGATCCGGCTGGCCCGACCGGCACTGCCGAAGGCCTCGAAACGATGACGGCAGATGTCGCGCGCCGCCGCCACGGCAGCCTTGAGGAAGGCGCGGGGATCGAACTCATCGACCTTTTCCGCCATCGCCTGGCGCATGGCACCGGTCATCGCCAGGCGGATATCGGTGTCGATATTGACCTTGCGCACACCGTGCCTGATGCCCTCGACGATTTCCTCGACCGGCACGCCGTAGGTTTCCTTGATCGTGCCGCCGTACCGGCGGATGACCGCCAGCCATTCCTGGGGAACGCTGCTCGATCCGTGCATGACCAGGTGGGTGTTGGGAATCCTTGCGTGAATCGCCTTGATACGGTCGACGGCGAGGATCTCGCCGGTCGGCGGCCGGCTGAACTTGTAAGCGCCGTGGCTGGTGCCGATGGCGATGGCCAGGGCATCGACTCCGGTCTGGGCGACGAAGTCCGCGGCCTCCTCGGGATCGGTCAGCAGTTGCGCATGATCCAGCTTGCCGGCGGCGCCGATGCCGTCCTCTTCAAGCGCCTCGCCGGTTTCCAGCGAACCGAGGCAGCCCAGTTCGCCCTCGACCGAGACGCCGATGACATGCGCCATGTCGACGACCTTCCGCGTCACCTCGATATTGTAGGCGTAACCGCTTGGCGTCTTGCCGTCGGTACCCAAGGAGCCGTCCATCATGACGCTGGAGAAGCCGCTGCGCATCGACTGCTGGCAGACGGCCGGCGAGGTGCCGTGGTCCTGGTGCAGACAGACCGGGATGTCCGGGTATTGCTCGATGGCGGCTTCGACCAGCTTGCGCAGGAAGGGTTCGCCGGCATATTTCCGGGCGCCGGCCGAGGCCTGCAGGATAACCGGCGAATCGCAGGCTTCGGCCGCCTGCATGATGGCCTGGACCTGCTCCATGTTATTGACGTTGAAGGCGGGCAGTCCGTAGCCGTGCGCGGCGGCATGATCGAGCAGTTGACGCAGGGAAATGAGAGCCATGTTTGTCTCCTTGATGTTTCTTGGCAGCGTTATTGACGAGATGAAGCGCGGCGCTTCCGGGCAGGCAAAGGGTCGGCATTATTGGTTCGGCGCCGCCGAGATGTGGCGCACCAGGCGCAGCAGGTTGCAGGTGTAGCCGTACTCGTTGTCGTACCACGCCACCACCTTGACGAAAGTGGGATCGAGGGCGAGGCCGGCCCCGGCATCGAAAATCGAAGGCAGGCGACAGCCGCGAAAATCGGTGGATACCACGCTGTCGCCGGTATAGCCGAGAACGCCCTTGAGCGGCCCGGATTCCGAGGCGGCCTTCATGGCGGCGCAAATTTCCTCGTAGCTGGCAGCCTTTTCCAGTTCGACGGTCAAATCGACCACCGAAACATCGGAGGTCGGCACCCGGAAAGCCATGCCGGTCAGTTTGCTGTCGAGGGCAGGGATGACCTTGCCGACGGCCTTGGCGGCGCCGGTCGAAGACGGGATGATGTTTTCCAGGATGCCGCGTCCGCCGCGCCAGTCCTTGCCCGAAGGGCCGTCGACGGTCTTCTGGGTGGCGGTGGCGGCGTGCACCGTGCTCATCAGGCCGCGCCTGATGCCGAAGCGATCATGCAAGACCTTGGCTACCGGCGCCAGGCCGTTGGTCGTGCACGAGGCGGCCGAAACGATGTTTTCGCCGGCATAGCTGTCGTGATTGACACCATAGACGAACATCGGCGTATCGTCCCTGGCCGGCGCCGACTGGACCACCTTGCCGGCACCTGCCGCGAGATGCCGGGCGCAGGATTCACGGTCAAGGAAATGGCCGGTCGCCTCGATCACCACATCGGCATTGACCTCGCCCCACTTCAACGCCTCGGGATGGCGCTCGGCACTGAGACGGATGCGCCGGCCGTCGACCTGCAAATCCTTGCCTTCGACCGCCACTTCGCCGTCGAAATTGCCGTGCACCGAGTCGTACTTGAGCATGTAGGCAAGATAATCCGCATCGAGCAGGTCGTTGATGGCGACCACCTCGCAGGTCGCGAACTCCTTTTCCCGGACGATGGCCCGGAAGGCCATGCGTCCGATCCGGCCGAAGCCGTTGATTGCCACCCGTATAGGCATGGTGTTGTCTCCTGACGATTAAGAATTCTTGGGCGAGCAGGCCCGTCACGCCCGCATCGACGGGCGTTCGGAACTGCCTGAACTGGGGTAGAGGCGACTAGGCCGGTATCGATTCGGACATCAGAAATCCCCGTCGCTGCCGCCGGCGCTGACGATAGCGCGGAGGACCGTCTGGGTCAGGTTATCGGCAGTCAGGCCAAAATGTTCGTAGAGGGCCGCAGCCGGCGCCGAGGCACCGAATTGGTCGATGCCGAGCACGTCGCCGTCGAGGCCGACATACTTGCGCCAGAAATCGGTCTGCCCGGCTTCGATGGCGATACGGCAAACTTCGGGCGGCAGCACCGCCTTTTTCCAGCTGGCCGGCTGGCGGTCGAAGCGCCGCGTGCAGGGCATGGAGACGACACGCACGGCGACACCGCCGGCCTTGAGCTTGGCTTGCGCCTGCATGGCGATGGCGACTTCCGAGCCGGTGGCGATAATCACCGCCTGCAAGGGCAGATCGCTGTCGGAGAGCACATAGCCGCCCCGGCTGACGCCTTCGGCGCGCTGCGCACCGCCACCGTATTGCGGCAGGTTCTGGCGCGACAGGAAGAGAGCGGACGGTCCGTTTCGATTTTCCAGCGACTCGGCCCAGGCGACGGCGGTTTCCAGTTCATCGCAGGGACGCCACAGATCGAGGCCGGGAATGATGCGCAGGCTGCTGGCCTGTTCGACCGGCTGGTGCGTCGGGCCGTCCTCACCGAGACCGATGGAGTCGTGGGTCAGGACGTGGACGACACGCTGCTGCATCAGCGCACTCATCCGGATGGCGTTGCGGGCGTAGTCGGAGAACACCGCGAAGGTACCGCCATAGGGAATCAGCCCGCCGTGCAGGGCGACGCCGTTCATGATCGCCGTCATGCCGAATTCGCGAACGCCGTAGGAAACATAGTTCGGCTGCCGGTCGCCGGCCTCGTGCCAGGGGACGCTGCCTCTGCCGGCAGTCAGGTTGGAGCCAGTCAGGTCGGCCGAGCCGCCGAGCAGTTCGGGTACCCGGTCGATCAGGAAATCGAGGCAGTTCTGTGAGGACTTGCGGGTGGCGATGGCGCCTTCCCTGCGGCCGGCGGCAGCGAGCAGTTCGCTGCGGATATCCGGCCATTTTTCCGGCAAGCCGCCGGATTGCGTGCGATCGAATTCGGCGGCGAGTTCGGGGTGCTCGCGGCGGCAAGCGTCAATCCGCACATGCCAGGCGGCTTCGGCGACAGCGCCGGCGGCGCGGGCATCCCAGGCGGCGCGCAGGCTGTCCGGCACGACGAAGGGGGCATGCGGCCAGTTCAATGCGGCACGGGTCGCGGCATTTTCCTCGGCGCCGAGCGGGGCGCCGTGCACGTCGTGCGATCCGGCCTTGTTGGGCGAGCCCCAGCCGATCTGCGTACGACAGACGATCAGCGTCGGCCGATCGACGACCGCCTTGGCCTCGGCGATGGCGGCGCCGACGGCGAGCGGGTCGTGGCCGTCGATGGGACCGACGACATGCCAGCCGTAGGCGCGAAAGCGGGCCGGGGTGTCGTCGCGGAACCAGCCTGCGACATGTCCGTCGATGGAAATCCCGTTGTCGTCGTAGAAACAGGCCAGCTTGCCGAGTCCCCAGACGCCTGCCAGCGAGCAGGCTTCATGGCTGATGCCTTCCATCAGGCAACCGTCGCCGACGAATGCCCAGGTCCGATGATCGACGATCTCGCAACCCGGCCGGTTGTAATGCCGGGCCAGCAGCTTTTCGGCCAGCGCCATGCCGACGGCATTGGCCAACCCCTGACCGAGCGGCCCGGTGGTCGTCTCGACCCCCGGTGTATGACCGACTTCGGGATGGCCGGCGGTGCGGCTGCCGAATTGACGAAATTTCTTCAGGTCCTCGCTTCCCAGATCGTAGCCGGTCAGATGGAGCAGCGCGTAAAGGAGCATCGAGCCGTGGCCGTTCGACAGCACGAAACGGTCGCGATCCGGCCAGCGCGGATTGGCAGGGTTGTGTTTGAGGTGGTCGCGCCACAGCACTTCGGCGATGTCTGCCATGCCCATCGGGGCGCCCGGGTGACCCGACCGGGCCTGGTCGACGGCATCGATGGCGAGGAAGCGAACGGCATTGGCCAGTTCGCGGCGGAAGGTGGTTTCGGTCATGTCTCGCTCCATTTTTATCGTCTCTCAAGCCCGCCGCTTGTGGTCCATCAGGCGCAACACCATCGGCGTGAAGATCATCTGCATGGCCAGGCCCATCTTGCCGCCGGGCACGACCAGGGTATTCGGCCGGGTCAGCATGGACCCGTGCAGGATGGTCAGCAGGTATTCAAAGTCGATACCCTTCGGATTGGCGAAGCGGATCACCACCATGCTTTCGTCGGCGGTCGGTATGTCGCGGGCGATGAAGGGGTTGGAGGTATCGACGATGGGCACGCGCTGAAAATTGACGTCGGTACGCGAGAATTGCGGACAGAGGTGGCCGACGTAATCGGGCATGCGGCGAAGGATGGTGTCGGTCACCGCCTCCTGCGAGTAACCGCGCAGCTTCTGGTCGCGATGCAGTTTCTGGATCCATTCGAGATTGATGGTCGGCACGACGCCGACGCAGAGATCGACCTGCTTCGAAATGTCGATCCGCTCGTCGGCCCAGGCGCCGTGCAGGCCTTCGTAGAACAGCAGGTCGGTGTCGTCCGGGATGTCCTGCCAGGGTGTGAAGGTGCCCGCTTCCTGCTGCCAGGGTTCGGCTTCGGTGGCATCGTGCAGGTATTTACGGACCTGGCCGCCGCCGTTCTCGCCGTAGCTGACGAACAGTTGCTCCAGCTCCTCGAGCAGATTGGCCTCCGGGCCGAAATGACTGAAGTTGAGATTGCCGAGTGCCTCCTGCGCCTTCATTTCGGCACGCATGGCGAGGCGGTCGTAGCGATGAAAGGAGTCGCCCTCGACAATCTGCGCCTTCAGCCCTTCGCGCCGAAAAATATGCTGGAAGCTCTGCATTACCGTGCTGGTGCCGGCGCCGGACGAGCCGGTGATGGCGATGATCGGGTGCTTGACGGACATGAATGTCTCCTGCGGATGTGAATTCTGGGATCCGGGCAGTGTTAGGCCTGATCACGGAACAGCGAGCGATCCGAGAACAGCGGCGAGACGAAGGGCTGGTCGGTGCCGCTATCGTATTCGTGGTGATAGCGTTCGACCCGCTCGACCTCGTTCTTCGAGCCAAGGATGACCGGCAGGCGCTGGTGCAGGCTGTCCGGGGCCACCTCGAGAATGCGCTGGCGGCCGGTGCTCGCCGCCCCGCCGGCCTGCTCGATGAGCATGGCCATCGGGTTGGCTTCGTAGAGCAGGCGCAGACGCCCCGCCTTCGAAGGGTCCTTGTTGTCTTTCGGGTACATGAAGATGCCGCCGCGTATCAGTATGCGGTGCACTTCGGCAACCATCGAGGCAATCCAGCGGGTATTGAAATCCTCGCCGCGGATGCCCGTCTTGCCGGCCTTGCACTCGCTGACATAACGCTGCACCGGCGGCTCCCAGAAGCGTTCGTTGGAGGTGTTGATGGCGAACTCGCGGGTGTCTTCCGGCACGCGAATATTGCCGTGGGTCAGGATGAAATTGCCGTTTTCGCGATCCAGGGTAAAGCCGTGGGTGCCATCGCCAAGGGTCAGCACCATCATGGTCGACGGGCCATATATGGCGTAGCCGGCTGCCACCTGTTCGCTGCCCGGACGCAGGTAATCGGCGGCCTGGGCATCGCCGGCGGCAGGCCGGGAAAAGATCGAAAAAATGGTGCCGACCGAGACATTGACGTCGCTGTTCGACGATCCGTCGAGCGGATCGAAGATCAGCAGGTAACGACCACGCGGGTATTCCTCGGGAATCCGGTAGGGATCGTCCATTTCCTCGGAGGCCATACCGGCCAGTTGGCCGCCCCACTCGCAGTGGTGCAGAATGGTCTCGTTGGTCAGGACGTCGAGCTTCTTCTGCACCTCACCCTGGATATTGGTGCTTTCCAGGGCGCCGTGGTAACCGGCCAGCGCGCCCTTGGCAAGCATCGCCGAGATGGTTTTGACGGCGGCGGCAACGTCGATGAGCAGGCCGCCGAGCTCGCCGTGGCTGGAGCGGGTGTTTTCGATAACGAATTTCGAGAGCGTGGTGCGACCGAATTGCATGCTGTCTCCAATCATTCTTGTATTACCGCATTGGCTGTAAAGATAAGTGACTTGTTAATTAAGTAACAGTCAGAGTTTCTTATGCCCCGGGTAAGACATGCTTTATTAAAGCGGGATTTATCCGCAGATTCAAAAAGCCTGACTGGTCGGCAGTGGGCTCGCCGGCTATCGTGGCCGGCATGCATCCACAGCCAACACTGATTTTCGATGTCGACGGCACCCTGGCCGACACCGAGCGCTACGGCCATCGCCCCGCCTTCAATGCGGTCTTTGCCGAACATGGACTGAACTGGTACTGGGACGAAGTCCTGTATGGCCGGCTGCTGAGCATCACCGGCGGCAAGGAGCGCATCCGCCATTACGCCGAAGTTCACGCCCCGGAAATTGCGGCCCGCCCCGATTTCGCCGATCTGGTGCAGAAGCTGCACCAGGCCAAGACCGCGCATTATGTCCGCCGAGTCGAAGCGGGACGGATACCGCTGCGCCCCGGCATCGTCCGCTTGATCACCGAAGCGCGGCGGGCCGGCGTCGGCCTGGCCATCGCCACCACCACTTCGCCGGAAAACGTCGAGGCACTGCTCCGCGCCACGCTGGGCGAGGAGGCGCCCGGCTGGTTCGCGGCGATCGGCGCCGGCGATGTCGTGCCGACCAAGAAGCCGGCGCCCGACATCCACCGCTGGGTTCTCGACCGCCTCGACCGGCTGGCCGCCGGCTGCCTGGCCATCGAGGACTCCGAAAACGGCCTGAAATCAGCCTTGAGCGCCGGATTGCGCTGCCTTGTCACGGTCAACGACTACACCGCTGGCCAGGACTTCAGCGGCGCGCTGAGCGTCCTGAACGATCTCGGCGACGTCGGCCTTGACGATTTGCTGCGCCTGTCCGCCTGACGAACATCATTTCACCGACTCCCCGCCCTGCCATTCGCAACGGCAAGGCATGCACTCAGCGCTTGCCGCCCTTCCAGTTCGCCACACAATTCCGGCGGAAGTAGCGCAGGGCACGCTCCATGTAGGCATCGGGCATCTGCGGATCGTTGTCGGCCAGGTGAATTTCCGCATCCGGACGCAGGTCCTGCGACCACATCGACTTCAGGTCTTCGCGCTGTTCGAAGGGGGCATGGCTATCGACAAAGCTTTCCACCGCCCTGTCGTCGAAGCCCCGCTCGCGGAAAGCGGCGATGATGGCTTTGGCCTCCTTGAGCAGGGCAGCGGCTTTCGGCGGGTGGCCGGTGGCGACGCAGAGGAAGATGGTGGCCAGCACGGCGGGATCGTCGGCATCGCCCCTGGTGATGCGCACCCATTCCCTGGCCACCAGTTTGTCGTAGGCTACGACATCCTCCTCCGGCGCCTCGCGCACGAAGAAGGCGCCCTGCGCTTCGGCGTGGAGGATTTCATCAGCCGACTTTTCCGGCGACCGAAGACGAGGCAGGGCGGAGGCGATGAATTCTTCCATCGCCAGCCGGGTCATTTGCCGGAAGTCTTCCGGCGCATCGCGCAGGAAGGCATCCAGCGTGGCCGGCTTGGCTTTGAAGGTCTTTTTGCGCAGCGCTTCGAGCAATTTGACGAATTCCGATTTCGACGGCAGGGACAGGGTCCCGGGCGCGACATGGAGAAGCAGCATGGCCGAGCCGATGACCTCCTCGGCGCTGTAGTCCTCGTACTCGTCCGGACTGGCTTTGAGTTGCCGGGCCAGCCAGCGGGCGAAATCGATGCGCATCTGGTTGGCCCGGCATTGTTCGAACTGGGCCCGGTAAGCGGCCAGGCTCAACGGAAAGGCAAAACTGCGCTCGTTGAGGTATATCTTCTGCGCCTGCGGGTCGACCTTGCGCGCATGCAGGCTGGTGTCGCCGGGCATGGCGTGCAGGCGCTTGAGCATTTCGGAGCCGCCGCGCGAGTGGGAGAGCAGCGTGTTGTCGCGCAGGGACGTGGCGGCCAGGCGCAAATCGCCGTTCGAGAAATCCTCAAGATAGAGGCTGATCAGGTTGCCCATGCGGGCGACGGCGCTTTCCAGATCGGTGCGCAGATAGGCGGTGCCGAAATGGTCGGCAATCTGGACAATGCCTTTCGGGCCGTCGGTTTCCATGCGGGCGAGGTCCGCCGAAGTCAGGATGCCCTGTTCCAGGCCGTAGCGAACGGCTTTCTCGAAGAATGGGCGGCCATCGACGACCGCGATAGTGTTTTTCGCCGAATCCATTTTCAGAGCGCCGATTCTTCGTCCTCGGCGGCCGTGGCCGACGCCTGTTTGGGCTGGCTGGCCTCGGCGGCGCTCTCTTCAAGGATATCAACGCGGCGCTGCAGGCGGTCGCGCAGGGTGATGACGATCTGCTCGAAAATGTCCGACAACTCGTAACGCAACACCCAGGCGGTTTCCATCCAGTCGCGGTCGGCGATTTCCGAGCGGGAAACCTTGGGGCGCGAACCGGCTATCGAATTGCCTTCGTGCAGCGCTTCGTCGAGTTCATCGATTTTTTCGTTGAGCCAGGAGATCGATTTGGCTTCGTGACCGTGCTCGGCCTCGTAGTCTTCACTGAAAACACCGGACATGGCAAAGGCCAGCAGTTCGTCGTCACGCTCGCCGAAGTAATTGGCCAGCACTTCATAACCGCCTTCGATCTCGCCTATCGCCTCAAGATACTCGGCAGTCATCTCTTCGTCGCGGAAAATGACGGCATTCATCATGCCATGCAGGGCGGCATGGGTCTGATCGCGGTAACGCACTTCGAGAACGACGGCGCGGGCAAACTGTTCCGGCGTGACGACCATGTTGACCACCGACTGCTTCGACCCGTCGAAGCCGCGCATGACGGCGAGCAGGTCCTTCGGTGCGATGTCGTCGAGGATCTCGACCAGGGCGTCGTCGCCCTCGGTATCGGCAATGGTGGCGAGGGCCGTTTCGGCGCCCTTGACGTCGCCGGCCAGTATCAGTTGGGATGTCTTGAGAACAACGGGGTGTGTCATGTCATGCCTTATCAAATAATTCGAATGCAGCCTGCCGGAAGCGAACGGATCAGGATTTGAGCGAGTCGAAGCCCTGCTCGCCCAACCAGTCGTCACCAGCCTCGCCCAGATCGCGATCCTCGTCGTCGCCATCGTCGTCGGAGCAGCCCCTGTCGCCAGCCTCCCCGTCATCCGCATCGTCGTCATCCTTCTTGAGCGCTACCGGCTGCGCGCCGCGATCGGTCTTGCGGATGAATTCCAGGCAGGCGGCGGCGACCATGAAGCCCTCGCCGGCCGGCTCGGCCAGCACGGCCGTGACGTAGGGAGCGGCCCAGGCCTCTATCTTGATGCAGGCGCGGATATCGTCCCAGCTCGGAAAATCGCCTTCATCCGGTTCGCACATGATGGCGGCGGCCATCGCACCACCATTGGCGAACGAGAAGGCGTCGTAGAAAACGGGCACTACCATCTCCGGGGCAAATTCGATCATCGGCAGGATGGATTTCAGTTCCCGCCGCTTTTCCCCGAGTCGCGCCTTGAGGGCGGAGTTGCCTTCCGAATCGTTCAGCAGGTCCTGGATTTCGGCATCGTAGGAGGCAGACAACTCGTCGAAGTAATAGGATTTTTTCACTTTTGCATGTTTCCCAGGTGACTGGACCAGATTTCGCGCGCCACGACCAGCGGATCGTCGATCAGGCTGCTGCGCCGGGATTCGTCATAAACCTTGCGGCGATCGCTGTCGGCCAGGACTTCGTAGGCCTCCTGTACGGCCCGGAACTTGCCGGCGGCGTCGGGTTCGGGGTTGCGATCGGGGTGGAACTGCGCCGCCTTTTTCCGGTAGGCGGACTTGATGATTTCATTGCTCGCATCCGGCGCCACGCCGAGCAAGCCGTAATAGTCTTTCATAGTGCCTTTATCTGTGCTCGGGAAGCCGCCGGGCCACTGCCGATTCCATCGCAAAAAACAACGCCTTACAGCCAAAGGCGAATTATCCGTCAACTCCGCCGACAATGCTTCCTTCTTGTCGCTACGAAGCGATCTGCCGCGACCGGGGAAGCCGGTGCCAACGACAAATCGCCGGTACTGAGCGAAATGGAAGAATTCCGTACCGGGCAATCAGGTCAATCACCACTTACCTATCCAATAAAAATACGTGACTGTTATTTATCAATAGTCCTGCCTACCATGCGATCCATGGCTTTCCCGACGAACGACCAAGGAGACAAGACGATGGACCAGTCAAACCGCTATGCCGACCTCAGCCTGACCGAAGCCGAACTGATCGTCGGCGGCAGGCACATCCTGTGCGCCTACAGGATGAAGCCCAAGGCCGGCCACGGCTATCTCGAAGCCGCCGCCCACTTCGCCGCCGAATCGTCGACCGGCACCAATGTCGAGGTGTGCACCACCGACGAATTCACCAAGGGGGTCGATGCCCTGGTCTACCACATCGACGAGGCCGGCGAAGACATGCGCATTGCCTATCCCCTCGAACTCTTCGACCGCAACATCACCGACGGGCGGATGATGATGGCCTCCTTCCTGACCCTGACCATCGGCAACAACCAGGGCATGGGTGATATCGAAAACGCCAAGATGATCGATTTCTACATGCCGCGCCGGGCCATCGAACTGTTCGACGGTCCGGCCAAGGACATTTCCGATCTCTGGCGCATCCTCGGCCGCCCGGTGAAAGACGGCGGCTACATCGCCGGCACCATCATCAAGCCCAAACTCGGCCTGCGCCCCGAACCCTTCGCCAGGGCCGCCTACGAATTCTGGCTGGGCGGCGATTTCATCAAGAACGACGAGCCGCAAGGCAACCAGACCTTCGCACCGCTCAAGCAGACCATTCCGCTGGTTTACGACGCGATGAAACGGGCAATGGACGAAACCGGCGAAGCCAAGCTGTTCTCGATGAACATCACCGCCGACGACCATTACGAAATGTGCGCCCGCGCCGATTTCGCCCTGGCCGCCTTCGGCCCCGATGCCGACAAATTGGCCTTCCTGGTCGACGGCTATGTCGGCGGCCCGGGCATGATCACCACCGCCCGCCGCCAGTACCCGAACCAGTACCTCCATTATCACCGGGCCGGCCACGGCGCCGTCACCTCGCCGTCTTCCAAGCGCGGCTACACCGCCTACGTGCTGGCCAAGATGTCGCGTCTGCAAGGCGCATCCGGCATCCACGTCGGCACCATGGGCTACGGCAAAATGGAAGGCGACAAGGACGACCGCGCCTGCGCCTACATCATCGAGCGCGACAGCTACGACGGCCCGGTCTATCACCAGGAATGGTACGGCATGAAGCCAACGACGCCGATCATCTCCGGCGGCATGAACGCCCTGCGCCTGCCCGGCTTTTTCGAAAACCTAGGTCACGGCAACGTCATCAACACGGCCGGCGGCGGCGCCTACGGCCATATCGACAGCCCGGCCGCCGGCGCCATCTCGCTGCGCCAGGCCTACGACTGCTGGAAGGCCGGCGCCGACCCGGTCGAATGGGCCAGGGAACACCGCGAACTCGCCCGTGCCTTCGAATCGTTTCCGCAGGATGCGGACCGCCTCTTTCCGGGGTGGCGGCACAAGTTGCAGCCGGCGGCGTAAGGGGTTTTGGCGGGATTCGTTGAATTGGCTCCGGGGCCGAGGAGGCGCTCCGTTGAATGAGCTTTTGGAACTTTGCGACAACCTTGGGTTTCCGCCCTGCTGGCGGGCATACTTTCTTTTGCGTCGCCAAAAGAAAGTAGCCAAAGAAAAGGCGACCCCGGGTTACGCGGTTGGCTACGCCAACTCCCCTGCGCTACTCGCCGGGCCGGGCGGCTGCGGAACTCGGGGCTGCGCCCCTCAAACAGTCCTCGCCGACTGCCCCCGGCCCCGCTCCGTTGCTCGGCGCTCCGCACGGGGCCCGAAAAACGGGGCTAGGCCAACCATTACCCACAATAAATGCCCAAGCTCCCAGGCTGGAGAAAAAGCCAAAATAGAAGATTGCACATCGTCAACGGACGCCTCCCCGGCTCCCTTGAGAGGTGCCGAGCAACGCAGGCGCGAGCGGAAAAAGGGCGAGGACTGTCTGAGGGCGCAGCCCGAGTTCCGCAGCCCCCGCTCGCACCGAGTAGCGCAGGGAACCGGCGTAGCCGGCGCCGACCCGGGGGTGGCCTTGGCTACTGTCTTTTGGCCACGCAAAAGAAAGTA
>JAJXVG010000066.1 GCA_021782315.1 Pseudomonadota bacterium
CGTCGTCCGGTCGGCGGTAGAGGGCCAGTGCGCCGTCGTAGGCGACGCCGAACTTGGCGCCCTTGAGGCCGGTGGAAATGTAGGGATGGGTCTTCGGGTCGACGTTCGGATTGACGCGCAGGCTGACCGGCGCCGACTTTCCGCAGCGGCCGGCCACTTCGTTCAGGCGTTCGAGCTCGGAGGCGGATTCGACATTGAAGCAGAAAATGCCGGCTTCCAGGGCCAGCCTCATTTCGTCGGCGGTTTTGCCGACGCCGGAGAAAACGACCTTCTGCGGATCGGCGCCGGCCGCCAGCACGCGCTGCAGTTCGCCGCCGGAAACGATATCGAAGCCGGCACCGAGACGGGCGAAGAGGTTCAGGATGGCGAGATTGGAATTGGCCTTGACGGCATAGCAAACGAGCGCGCCTTTGCCGGCGGCATGAGAGCCCAGGACCTCGTGAAATTCGTCGAGCGAGGCTTCCAGTGCGGCGCGGGAATAAACGTAGGCCGGCGTGCCGAATTGTTCGGCGATGCTCGGCAGGGCGACGGATTCGGCGTGCAGGACGCCGTTCTTCAGGACAAAGTGGGTCATGGGGCTTTGGGGCTGGTGGTCGTGCTAACATCCTTGGGGGCCGGCTTGGCGTTGCCAAGCAGCGGTTCCGGCGCCGGGCCGGGAGGCCGTTCGAGCGGCCCCCTCATGCCGCAGGCGGCAAGGCTCAGGATAATCAGTAGGGCAGCGATTCTGGACATGTTCGGGGCGCTGTCTGCGAAGCTTGGGATGGTAACACGATGGATGACAAGGAATTCAATGCTCGCGCCGATGCGATGCTGGCCAGAATCGATGCCGGCCTCGAAGCTTGCGGGGCGGATGTCGATAGCCAACTGGCGGCGGGTGGGGTGCTGGAAATCGAATTTGACGACGGCAGCAAGATCATCGTCAATCGCCACGGCGTCGCCAGGGAAATCTGGGTTGCGGCGCGAGCCGGGGGCTTTCACTTTCGCTGGGATGGTACTGCCTGGCGCGATACACGCGACAATGCCGAGTTGATGGAGAAGCTGTCGACGCTCGCCAGTCAGCAGGCCGGCGAGCCCGTCGCACTAAGCTGATCAATCGCTGGGAGGAGCGCTGAGATCGGGTTTGGGCAAGGGTTCGGCCGATTTTTCCTCTTCTTCCGGCGATTTCTCCCTGGCTGCGTTCTCGGCGTAGATATAGCTCCGGTCCCGGCCCTCGCCATGCGCGATCAGGCCTTCGGGCATTTGCGGCAGCATGACGGGAACGTCCTTGAGCGCCCGGCTCATGTAGCCAATCCAGATCGGCAGAGCGGCCGCGCCGCCGGTTTCCCGGTCGCCCAGTTTGCGCGGCTGGTCGAAGCCGACCCAGGCGCAGCCGACGACGGTCATCTGGTAGCCGCAAAACCAGGCGTCGTTATACTCGTTGGTGGTGCCCGTCTTGCCTGCCAGGTCCTGGCGCTTCAGGGCGACCGAAGCCTTGGCCGCCGTCCCGAAGATGGTGACGTCGCGCAACATGCTGTCCATCATGAAGGCGTTGCGAGGATCGATGGCGCGAATGCCTTCCTCGCCTGCCTCGTTTGGCGTCGATTGGGCGAGAAGCTGGTTCGTTCCGTCGCGTATTTCGCGGACGATGAAGGGATTGATCCGGTAACCGCCATTGGCAAAGACGGAGTAGGCTGTGACCATCTGCCACGGGGTTACCGAGCCGGCGCCCAATGCCATGGTCAGGTAGGGCGGATGCTTGGCCGGGTCGAAGCCGAAGCGCGAGGCGTAGTCCTGGGCGTAATGGGTACCGATCGCCTGCAGGATGCGGATCGAAACCATGTTTTTCGATTTGGCCAGGGCGGTGCGCATCTTCATCGGGCCTTCGTACCTGCCGTCGTAGTTGTGCGGTTCCCAGGCGGCAGCACCGGTCTGGCTGGCCGGAATGACGATCGGTTCGTCGGCGATCACGCTGTTCGGGCCGTAGCCTTTTTCCAGTGCCGCCGAGTAGATGAAGGGCTTGAAGCTGGAGCCGGGTTGCCGCCAGGCTTGCGTGACATGATTGAATTTATTGCGATTGAAATCGAAGCCGCCGACCAGCGCCCGGATGGCGCCGTTTTTGGGGTCGACCGCGACAAACGCTGATTCGACTTCAGGCAACTGGCTGATTTGCCATCCATTTTTGTCGTCCTTTTGCAGGCGGATGATGGCGCCGGGTTTCAGGCGCTTGTTGGGTGGCGCCTTGTCGTCGATCATCTTGGCGGCGAATTTCATGGCGTCGCCACTCAGGGTCAGCACTTCGCCGCCCTTGCGGTAAACCTTGATTTGCTTGGTGTCGGCGGCCAGCACCAGGCCGGGAACCAGGTCGCCGATATCGGGAATGTCCTGCAGGGCCTCGTCGATTGCTTCATCCTGGTCCGACTTGAATTCCTTCATGTCCAGATAGGATTCGGCGCCCCGGTAGCCGTGGCGGCGGTCGTAGTCCATGACGCCCTTGCGCAGGCTGGCGTATGCGGCTTCCTGCTCGGCCTTGATCAGCGTCGTGTAAACCTTCATGCCGCGCGAATAGATATCCTCCGGAAACCTTTCGGCAGTGATCTGGCGGGCCATTTCGGCCACGTATTCGGCGTGCACGGCGTAGTCGGAAGGTTCGCGCTTGACCACCAGCGGTTCCTTCAGCGCCGCTTCGTGCTGTTCGGCCGAGATGTAGCCCAGTTCGTGCATGCGGCGTAGCACGTACTGCTGGCGCAGGCGGGCCCGATTGGGGTTGACCACCGGGTTGTAGAGGGAGGGCGCCTTGGGCAGGCCTGCCAGCATCGAGGCTTCGGCAATGGAAATGTCCTTGAGCGATTTGCCGAAATAGATGTGTGCGGCCGCCGCAAAGCCGTAAGCGCGCTGGCCGAGGTAGATCTGGTTGATATAGAGCTCGAAGATCTGATCTTTTGACAGATTGCTTTCAATTTTGAAAGACAGGAGCGCTTCGTAGAGTTTACGGGTGTAGGTTTTTTCGCCGGTCAGGAAGAAGTTGCGGGCGACCTGCTGAGTGATGGTCGAGGCGCCCTGGCGCTTGCCGCCGCCGACAAGGTTGGCGCCGATGGCGCGCACGATGCCGGTGTAGTCGATGCCGCCGTGCTGATAGAAGCGGTCGTCCTCAGCGGCCAGGATGGCCTGCTTCATGACCGTGGGAACGTCCTGGATGGCGACGACGGCACGGCGTTCCTCGCCGTATTCGCCGATCAGGAAGCCGTCGGCCGTGAAAATTCGCAAGGGGATCTTGGGCCGGTAATCGGTCAGCGCTTCGAGCGAAGGCAGGTTCGGGTAGGTGAGAACAAGGGTGATCAAACCCATCGCCACGCCGATTATTACGAGTCCAAGCAGGAATATGACGGGGTAAAGTATGAAGCGCAGCGCGGGGGGCAATGAAGGCACGATTATCTGGGCGGGCGAAATTTACGTGGCGCCGATTATACGCCGTGCGAAATCCATGCCGTAAAATTGCTTTACACCTCCAAATGTTATTGTTAGCATCTGAAGTGAATTATTGGTAGTTTTGCTAACTTCGTATTCCGTAAGGACTTTTTGGGGGTCTGGTGGGCTTCGATATCACAGCGTTGTTAAATCCCAAGGCGCGTTCCTTGTTCGGTTTGGACATCAGTTCGTCCGCCGTCAAGATGATCGAGTTGAGCGCCAACGGAAAGGACGGCTATCGGGTTGAGCGCTACACCATCGAGGTGTTGCCCAAGGACGCGGTATCCGATGGCAATATTGCCAATTTGGAAGGTGTTGTCGATTGCGTCAAGCGTGCCTGGAAGCGGATGGGGACGTCGACCCGCAATGTGGCAATGGCCTTGCCTGGCTCCGCGGTCATCACGAAAAAGATCATCGTCCCTGCCGGCTTGCGGGAAGAGGAACTTGAGGCCCAGGTGGAGACCGAGGCCAATCAGTACATTCCGTTCTCGATTGACGAGGTCAATCTGGATTATCAGGTGATCGGACCGGCGCCCAACATCCCGGACGAACAGGAGGTGCTGATTGCGGCATCGAAAAAGGAGCGTGTCGAAGATCGCGTGGCGGTCGCCGATTCGGCGGGGCTGAAGGTTTCAGTGGTGGATATCGAATCGTTTGCGGCACTGGCCGCTTTCGAATTGATCGAACGCCAGTTGCCGGAGGCCGGGAAGAATCAGGTTGTTGCCCTGGTCGATGCGGGCGCCAACGTGATGAATCTGACCGTGCTGCGCAACGGTCAGCAGGTCTATGCCCGTGAGCAGGCCTTCGGCGGCGGGCAATTGACGCAGGACATCGTGCGTCACTACGGGATGAGTTTCGAGGATGCCGAAGCGGCCAAGCGGGCAGGGAATCTGCCGGAGGGCTATGAAATCGAGTTGCTCAATCCCTTCATGGAGAACCTGGCGCTCGAGGTTTCGCGCGCCCTGCAGTTCTTCTTTACTTCGACCCAATACAACCAGGTCGATCACATCATATTGGCCGGCGGCTGCGCAGTCATTCCTGGCATCGACGAGGTGGTCGCCACCCGGACGCAAGTCAATACGCTGATTGCCAATCCCTTCGCCAACATGGTGCTGTCGGACCGCGTTCGCGCCAAGAACCTGCTTGCCGATGCTTCCTCGTTGATGGTGGCCTGCGGTTTGGCATTGAGGAGGTTCGATCCGCTATGATCCGTATCAACCTTCTTCCGCATCGCGAAGCTGCGAAAAAGGCGCGGCGCGAGCAATTCTTCGTGCTGGCGGGCCTCATCTCCGCACTCGCCCTCCTGATCGTATTCGCGGGTTATACGCTGATCGGCACAGCCATCGGCAACCAGGATGGTGCGAACGATTTTCTCAAGAAAGAAATTGCCGTCCTCGACAAACAGCTGGATCAGATCAAGCACCTGAAAGAGCAGACCCAGGCTTTGCTTTCACGTAAGCAGGTGATCGAGAACCTGCAGCGCGACCGCGGCGAAACGGTTTATCTTTTGAGCGAACTGGTCAAACAGGTTCCGGAGGGTATCTACCTCAAGTCGCTCAAGCAGGACGGACTGAAGGTCGGCGTTAGCGGTTACGCCCAGTCCAATGCGCGTATTTCGGCGCTGATGCGCAATATCGAGGCATCGCAGTGGCTGAGGGCGCCGCAATTGGTCGAAAGTAAGGCGGTTGTGTTGAACGGGCGCCGGATCAATGAGTTCAGCATGAACTTCACGCTCACCCGCAGCAAGCAGGAAGAAGCTGGAAAGGAGAAAAAATGAGCGTGCAAAAAATCTCCCTTTCCGATATCGATTTTCGTTCGATAGTCGACGATTTTCGGTTGATGAACCCGAATGATCCGGGTTCCTGGCCGCTGATACCGAAAGTCACGGTATTGATCGGCCTGTTTGTCGTCATACTTCTGGCGGGGTGGTGGTTCGTCTGGAGCGATCAGTTGGCGGAGCTCGACACCAAGCAACACGAAGAGGGAACGCTCAAGCAGCAGTACCTGGACAAGAAGCGTCAGGCGGTCAATCTGGATCTTTATATTCAGCAGTTGGCCGAAATCGATCGCTCGTTTGGCGCCTTGCTGAAACAACTTCCGGACAAGTCCGAAATCGAAGCCTTGTTGATCGAGGTCAATCAGGCCGGCTTGGGCCGTGGCTTGCAATTCGAGTTGTTCAAACCGGGACAGGAGTCGATCAAGGATTTCTATGCCGAGTTACCCATAACGGTGCGGATTAACGGCAGCTATCACGATTTCGGGGCCTTCGCCGCCGACATAGCCAAGTTGCCGCGAATTGTCACGCTCAACAACATTTCGATTGCGCCGGTCAAGGATGGTGGAGTGCTTTCTCTGGATGCCACGACCAAGACCTTCCGCTATCTGGACGAAGCGGAGATGGCGAAGCAGAAAAAGGCTGCGCAAGGAGCGAAGAAGTGAAACGAATATTGCTCATTGCCGTCTGTGGTCTGCTCGGCGCCTGTTCCGGAAGCGATCACGAAGACCTGAAAAAGTGGATGGCCGAGAATTCGTCGGGTATGCGCGGGAATATTCCCAAGTTGCCGGAGGTCAAGCCCTATGAGCCGGTACCCTACGATGTCGAGACGATTGTTGACCCGTTCAGGGCCAGCAAGATTGAGCCTGAATCGAAGTATCGGCAGGCGAACGGCAAGGGAGGGGCCTTTCAGCCCGATTTCGAGGCACGGGAAATCCGCAACAGTCTGCTCGAGAAGTATCCGCTCGAATCCTTGAAGATGATCGGATACCTGAATGTGAATAAGCGCCCGATGGCGGTCATTCAGGTCGAGGACAAGGTGAAGCAGGTCAAGGTCGGCGATTACATAGGGCTGGATTTCGGTATGGTGACGCAGGTTACGGACACGGAAGTTCAATTGCGGGAATTGATACAGGATTCTGCCGGTGACTGGAGCGAGCGCAAGAGTTCGCTGTACCTGCAGAGCAAGGAGGGGAGCAAGAAATGAAATGGATCAACTACGTGATGGCCGCAGCCTTGGCCTGTCTTGCTTTATCTTCGCCTGTCCGGGCGGAGTCCTTGCCGACGAACGCCATCGAAGCGGTTAATGTTGCGCAACAGGGAAACGAGGTGGCGCTCAGGGTCGATTTGAAAGAACCCCTGGCCTCTCCGCCGCCCGGATTCAGCGTCGCCAACCCGGCAAAGATCGCGCTGGATTTCCAGTCGACCGCGAATGCTTTGGGGAGGAACAGCCAGGTCTTCAACCAGGGTGATCTGCGCAGCATGAACGTGGTCCAGGTCGGTGACCGTACCCGCTTGGTCCTCAACTTGGTTCAGAACATGAACTACAAGACCCGTCTTGACGGCAAGGCGCTGTATATCACGCTTTCCCCCATCGACCGGCTGACCGACTCCTCGGCGCAGCGCAGTACGCGTTTCGCCGAAGAAAGCCTGGTCGGGCACCGGCACGCCATCAGCGATGTCTTGTTTCGCCGCGGCAAGGATGGCGAGGGCAGAATCATCGTCGATCTGAGCGATACCGGTACCGGTATCGATATTCGCCAGCAGGGTCCGAATCTGGTCGTCGATTTCATGAAAACCAGCGTTCCCGATCGCCTGCGCCGCAAACTCGATGTGACCGATTTCGCCACCCCGGTCACTTCCGTCGAAACCAAGGCCTTCGGCGACAGCGTCCGAATGATCATCACGCCCAAGGGGCTGTGGGAACACAATGCCTACCAGAGCGACAATCAGTTCATCGTCGAGGTAAAGCAGGTCGTCGAGGACCCGAACAAGCTCGTCCAGGGCAGCAAGGTGGGTTACCAGGGGCCGCGGGTCAGCATTAATTACCAGAATGGCGACGTGCGCGCCCTGCTGCGCCTGATGGCCGAAGAGTTGAATCTTAACGCGGTGATCAGCGAAACGGTCACCGGCACGACGACGCTGGTCCTGAAGGATGTGCCGGCCGACCAGGTGATCGATATCATCTTCCAGCAGAAGGGGCTGGATATGCGGAAAAAGGGCAACATCATCATGATTGCCCCGAGGGACGAGATCGCCACCCGCGAAAAACTGGATTTCGAGTCGAAGCAGCAGATCAGCGAACTGGAACCGCTCAAGCTGGAACAGTTTCAACTGAACTATCAGAAATCGATCGACGTCGCCCGACTGCTGGCCGGCCTGCCGCCGACCGGTGCTGCCGGCGGCGCGGCGGCCGGCGGGGCGCCGGGGACACCGGGCGCTGCCCAGCGCATACTCAGCAAGCGCGGCAGTGCCGTCGCCGACCCCCAGTCGAATATCATTTTCATCAACGACATCCCGTCAAAACTGGAAGAAATCCGCTCCTTCATCAAGGCGATCGATGTCGGCGCGCGCCAGGTCCTGATCGAGGCGCGGGTGGTCGAGGCGACCGACAGCTTCAACCGCAGTCTCGGCGCCAAACTGGGCTTGATCAATTCGAAGGCCATCAACCTGGGCGGCGGGGTCAACATGGTCGGTGGCGCCTATGCGCCGGCGACCGGGACGACAACCATCGCCAACGGCGTGGTGACCTCGACGGTGACCCCGGCGGTGCTGACGCAGACGCCGATGGCCGGCGTGAACCTGCCTTCCTATACATCAACGGGCGGCACGATGGACTTTTCGCTGTTCAACTCGGCCTTGACCCGGATTCTCAACGTTGAAATCGCGGCTCTGGAGTCGGATGGCCTCGGCAAGGTGATATCGAGTCCGCGGGTGATCACCGCAAACAATGTCAAGGCAAAGATCGAAGACGGTACGGAAGTGCCGTATACGGTATGTATGGCGGGGGTCGGGACGACCGCAGCTGGTCAGGTCTGTACCGTCAGCTTCAAGTCGGCCAAGTTGTCCCTGGAGGCAACGCCCCAGATCACGCCGGAGGGAACTGTCCGGATGGCGCTCGTGGTCAAGAAGGAGGAGCCGGACTGGACGAAGGCGATCCAGGGCAACCCGCCGATCAAGAGTTCGATTGTCGAAACCAACGTGGTGGTCGAGAACGGCGGAACCGTGGTCATCGGCGGCGTGTTCATCACCAACAACCAGGATATCATCGAGAAGGTGCCGCTACTCGGCGATATTCCCTTTTTGGGATGGCTGTTCAAATACAAGAATGACACCGGCGCCCGTCGTGAACTGCTGGTGTTCATCACGCCGCGCGTGATTTCCGACAAAATGCGCTTCGACTGATCGTTTTTGTCCCTGACCATGAAGGGGCCGGCATTGCCGGCCCCGCTTTTTTGTGCGCAGCCGTTAGTCGGCTAGAATCCGATCGTGGAAAATCGTCGCAACATATACCTCGTCGGCCTCATGGGGGCCGGCAAAACGACAGTCGGGCGCCAGATTGCCAAGCGCCTGGCGCGCCCCTTCTTCGATTCCGATCATGAAATCGTTCATCGGACGGGCGTTCCGATTCCAACCATATTCGAGATCGAGGGCGAGGAGGGCTTTCGACGGCGGGAGGCGCAGACCATACGGGAGCTCACCGAATCCGATGGCATCGTCCTGGCGACCGGCGGCGGCGTGGTCCTGAATCCGGACAACCGCCAGCGATTGCACGATACCGGCTGGGTGGTCTATCTCAACGTGCCACCTCTGCTGCTGCACGAACGTACCCGGCACGACCGGAATCGCCCGCTGTTGCACGTGGCCGATCCCCTGGCCCGACTCGAAGAGCTTTACGCCGCGCGGGACCCGCTCTACCGGGAAACGGCGCACATGGTCGTCGACGGCGGACACCTGCTGGCTGCCGGCGTGGTGTCCCATCTATTGAGGGAATTCAATCGCCTATGCAAGTCATGAACAAGATGCTGAACGTCGCCCTGGGCGAGCGTTCCTATCCCATCCATATCGGCGTCGGCGTGATGGCGCAGGATGACTTGATCCTGCCCCACATCAGGCAAAAAAAAGTCGTGGTGGTCACCAATACGACCGTTGCGCCGCTATACTTGGACCGATTGCAATCGACCCTGAAAAAAGGCGGAATTTCGGTATTGCCGGTGATCCTTCCGGACGGTGAGCAATTCAAGACCTGGGAGACGCTCAACCTGGTTTTCGATGCCATGCTGGGCGCCCGTTGCGAGCGGGGAACGACGCTGATCGCCCTGGGCGGAGGCGTTATCGGCGACATGGGCGGCTTCGCCGCCGCCTGTTACCAGCGCGGCATGCCTTTCATCCAGGTGCCGACTACCCTCTTGTCCCAGGTCGACTCGTCGGTCGGCGGCAAGACGGCGATCAATCATCCGCTCGGCAAGAACATGATCGGCGCCTTTTATCAGCCCAAACTGGTCATCACCGATCTGTCCACGCTGGATACGCTGCCGGACAGGGAGCTCAAGGCCGGTCTGGCCGAGGTTATCAAGTACGGCCTGATCAGGGACCCGGAGTTTTTCCTCTGGCTGGAAGACAATATCGACAAACTGCTGGAACGCGACAAGTCGGCGCTTTCCTATGCGGTGCATAGATCCTGTGCCAACAAGGCGGAAGTGGTCGCGGCCGACGAAAAGGAGAGCGGCGAGCGGGCGCTTCTCAATCTGGGTCACACTTTCGGCCACGCCATCGAAACCGGGATGGGGTATGGCGAATGGCTGCACGGCGAAGCGATAGCTGCCGGCACGCTAATTGCTGCGGAGTTGTCCTGTCGTCTGGGCTGGCTGGATGCCGAGGCGGTGACGCAGATAGAGAAAATATTTCTTCGGGCCGGCTTGCCTGTCTACGGACCGCAACTCGGCGCCGGAAAATATCTCGATCTGATGAGCCACGACAAGAAGGTTCAGGATGGCAGGCTGCGCCTGGTTCTCCTTCGCGGGGTCGGTGAGGCGGTCGTTGCGGAGCAGGCGACTGTCGAGCAGATCACGGCGGCGATTGAGGCGCGATGCACCTGAACGGGGAAAAATCCGCTCGCGGCGGGCGGTGTTGGTGCGTTGCAGCATCTTGAATTGGCAGGGGTTTGCCAGTATATTTGATGGTTGCCTCTAATTTTCCTACTGGCCGGGTCGAAATATATGACGCTCGGCTGTTGTCATCATTGGCCCCTATTCACCGGCCAAGTTATTTGAAGGAATGCGTGTGATGGAACCGGCAGTACCTGATCGGCAGGGTTTGTACGATCCCGCCAACGAGCACGACGCTTGCGGTGTGGGCTTTGTTGCCCATTTCAAGGGCCAGAAAAGTCACAGCATCGTCGAGCAGGGTTTGTTGATCCTGAAAAACCTGGATCATCGCGGCGCCGTCGGCGCCGACCCGCTGCAGGGTGACGGTGCCGGTATTCTCATCCAGATTCCCGACCGCTTTTATCGCGAGGAAATGGCCAAGCAGGGCATCGTCCTGCCGCCGCTCGGCGAATACGGTGTCGGCATGGTCTTCCTGCCGCAGGAGGCCGCTTCGCGCCACGCCTGCGTCGAAGAGATCGAGCGTTCGGTCGAGGCCGAGGGGCAGGTGCTGCTCGGCTGGCGCGATGTGCCGGTCAATGCGCAAATGCCGATGTCGCCGACGGTTCGTGCCAAGGAACCGGTCATCCGCATGGTCTTCGTCGGTCGCGGCCCGGACGTCTTCGTCACCGACGCGCTGGAGCGCAAGCTGTACATCATCCGCCGCCGCGCCGCCAACGCCATCAAATCCCTGAAGCTCAAGCACGGCCAGGAATTCTACGTGCCCTCCTTCTCCGCCCGCACGGTGAACTACAAGGGCCTGCTGCTGGCCGACCAGGTCGGGGTCTATTACCTCGATCTCCAGGACAAGCGCACCGTTTCGGCGCTCGCCCTGGTGCATCAGCGTTTTTCCACCAATACCTTCCCGACCTGGGATTTGGCCCACCCCTTCCGTTATATCGCTCACAACGGTGAAATCAATACGGTACGCGGCAACGTCAACTGGTTCAAGGCGCGCGAACAGGCGATTTCCTCGCCCATCCTCGGTGACGACCTGAAAAAGGTCTGGCCGCTGCATTACCCCGGCCAGTCCGACTCGGCCTCCTTCGACAATGCGCTCGAACTGCTTGTCATGGGCGGCGGCTACTCGCTGGCCCAGGCCGTCATGCTGATGATTCCTGAAGCCTGGGAAAAGCACACGACGATGGACGAGAACCGTCGCGCCTTCTATGAATACCATGCCGCCATGATGGAACCGTGGGACGGTCCCGCCGCCGTGGCCTTCACCGACGGCCGCCAGATCGGCGCCACCCTCGACCGCAACGGCCTGCGTCCGGCCCGTTACCTGGTGACCGACGACGATCTCGTGGTCATGGCCTCCGAGTCCGGCGTCCTGCCGATCCCGGAAAAGAAGATCGTCAAGAAGTGGCGCCTGCAGCCGGGCAAGATGTTCCTGATCGACATGGAACAGGGCCGCATCATCGACGACAAGGAACTCAAGGATTCGCTGGCCAAGGCCAAGCCCTACCGCGAGTGGATCGAAAAGATCCGCATCAAGCTCGACGAAGTCGAGGCGCCGGCCGAAGCCTGCGCCAAGGCCTCCGCCTCCTTGCTCGACCGCCAGCAGGCCTTCGGTTACACCCAGGAGGATATCAAGGTCATCCTCGAGCCGATGGTCCAGAACGGCGAAGAAGCCACCGGCTCCATGGGCACCGATTCGGCGCTGCCGGTCCTGTCGAAGAAGAACAAGACGCTGTACACCTACTTCAAGCAGCTCTTCGCGCAGGTGACCAACCCGCCGATCGACCCGATCCGCGAAGAACTGGTCATGTCGCTGGTCTCCTTCGTCGGTCCCAAGCCGAACCTGCTGAATACCGCCGACATCAATCCGCCCATCCGCCTCGAGGTCGCCCAGCCGGTGCTGACCAAGGCCGATATCGAGAAGCTCCGCCATATCGGCAAATACACCTCCGGCAAGTTCAAGTCCTTTGAACTGGACATCTGCTACCCGGTCGCCTGGGGCAAGGCCGGGGTCGAGGCCCGCCTCGCTTCGCTGGCGGCCGACGCCGAAGATGCCGTGCGTTCGGGCGCCAACATCCTGATCGTCTCCGACCGCAAGATCGACGCCGCCAATGTTGCCATCCCGGCCCTGCTGGCCACCTCGGCCATCCACCAGCACCTGGTCAAGAAGGGCCTGCGCACCAGCACCGGCCTTGTCGTCGAGACCGGCTCGGCGCGCGAGACCCACCATTTCGCCCTGCTCGGCGGCTACGGCGCGGAAGCGGTTCATCCCTACCTGGCGCTCGAGACCATCGAGAGCTTCGCCAAGGGCGATGCCGAAAAGGCCGACAAATACGTCAAGAACTTCGTCAAGGCCATCGGCAAGGGCCTGAACAAGGTCATGTCCAAGATGGGCATTTCGACCTACATGTCCTATACCGGCGCCCAGATATTCGAAGCCATCGGCCTGCAGAAGGATTTCATCGAGAAATACTTCACCGGGACACCGTCGAACGTCGAAGGCATTGGCGTCTTCGAGGTGGCCGAGGAAGCCATCCGCCTGCACGAGGAAGCCTTCTCGAACGATCCGGTTTTGAGCACCATGCTCGATACCGGTGGCGAGTACGCTTATCGCGTCCGTGGCGAAGAGCATGTGTGGACCCCGGACTCCATCGCCAAGCTGCAGCATGCGACGCGCTCCGGCAAGTCGGAGACCTACAAGGAGTACGCCAAGCTGATCAACGATCAGACCAAGCGTCACCTGACCCTGCGCGGCCTGTTCGAATTCAAGCCGCAAGGCGCCGCCATTCCGCTCGACGAGGTCGAGCCGGCCAAGGAAATCGTCAAGCGTTTCGCCACCGGTGCCATGTCGCTCGGCTCCATTTCCACCGAAGCCCACACCACGCTGGCCATCGCCATGAACCGCATCGGCGGCAAGTCGAATACCGGCGAAGGCGGTGAGGATGCCAAGCGTTTCGCCCCGGTCAAGGGCGGTGCCAAGCTGTCCGAAATCATCGGCGCCGGCCGTATCGAACGGGATATCGAACTGAAGGACGGCGACTCGCTGCGCTCCGCCATCAAGCAGGTCGCTTCCGGCCGCTTCGGCGTGACCACCGAGTACCTGGTCAATGCCGACCAGATCCAGATCAAGATGGCGCAAGGTGCCAAGCCGGGCGAAGGCGGCCAGTTGCCGGGCCACAAGGTATCCGAATACATCGGTTTCCTGCGCCACTCGGTACCGGGCGTCGGCCTGATCTCGCCGCCGCCGCACCACGACATCTACTCGATCGAGGATTTGGCCCAACTCATTCACGATCTGAAGAACGCCAATGATCGCGCCTCCATTTCCGTCAAGCTGGTTTCGGAAGTCGGCGTCGGCACGGTGGCGGCCGGTGTCGCCAAGGCCAAGGCCGACCACGTCGTGATCGCCGGCTTTGACGGCGGTACGGGCGCTTCGCCGCAGTCCTCAATCAAGCACGCCGGTACGCCGTGGGAACTCGGCCTGGCCGAAACCCAGCAGACCCTGGTTCTCAACCGTCTGCGTTCGCGCATTCGCGTCCAGGTCGACGGCCAGTTGAAGACTGGCCGCGATGTGGTCGTCGGCGCCCTGCTCGGCGCCGACGAGTTCGGTTTCGCCACAGCCCCGCTGGTGGTCGAAGGCTGCATCATGATGCGCAAGTGCCATCTGAACACCTGCCCGGTCGGCGTCGCCACCCAGGACCCGGAACTGCGCAAGCGCTTTACCGGCCAGCCGGAACACGTTGTCAACTACTTCTTCTTCATCGCCGACGAAGTACGCGAAATCATGGCCGAGCTGGGCATCCGCAAGTTCGACGACCTGGTCGGCCGGGCCGACCTGCTCGACATGCGCACCGGTATCGAACACTGGAAGGCCAAGGGTCTGGATTTCTCCAAGATTTTCTTCCAGCCCGCCGTGCCGGCCGACGTGCCGCGCCGCCACACCGAAAGCCAGGATCATGGTCTGGCCAAGGCCCTCGACCACAGGTTGATCGAGCGGGCCAAGCCGGCGCTGGAAAAGGGTCAGAAGGTCCAGATCGAAAGCTCGATCATCAACGTCAACCGCACCTGCGGCACCATGCTGTCGGGCGAGGTTGCCCGCCGTTACGGCAACGCCGGCCTGCCGGACGACACCATTCACATCAAGCTGACCGGTACCGCCGGCCAGGCTTTCGGTGCCTTCCTGGCGCGCGGCGTCACCCTGGAGCTGACGGGCGAAGGTAACGACTATGTCGGCAAGGGCTTGTCGGGCGGTCGCATCATCATCAAGCCGAGCGCCGATTTCCGCGGCGACACGCAGGAAAACATCATCGTCGGCAATACCGTTCTTTACGGTGCGACCGATGGCGACGCCTTCTTCGCCGGTGTCGGCGGCGAGCGCTTCGCCGTGCGCAATTCCGGGGCGACGGCCGTTGTCGAAGGGGTCGGCGATCACGGTTGCGAATACATGACTGGCGGCACGGTCGTCGTTCTCGGCATGACCGGTCGCAACTTCGCGGCCGGCATGTCGGGCGGCATCGCCTACGTGCTGGACGAGGATGGCGATTTCAAGCAGCGCGCCAACCTGGCCCAGGTCTCGCTGGAAAAGGTTTTGCCGGCGAGCCGGCACGCCGCCGGCGAACCGCTGCATCGCGATCTGGCCGACGAAACCCAGTTGAAGGAATTGATCACCCGCCACGCCGAATTCACCGGTAGTCTGACCGCCAGGGCCATTCTGGCCGACTGGGACGTCTATCGCGAGAAGTTCGTCAAAGTCTATCCGCACGAATACAAGCGCGCCCTCACCGAAATGGCCGCTGCGCAGAAGGAGGCCGCATAATGGGCAAACCGACCGGATTCATGGAGTTCGAACGCCTGAGCGAGGCCTACGACCCGGTTGAACAACGTCTGAAGCATTACAAGGAGTTCGTGCACACGCTGAACGACGTTGATGCCAAGACCCAGGGCGCGCGTTGCATGGACTGCGGCATCCCGTTCTGCAATACCGGCTGCCCGGTGAACAACATCATTCCGGACTGGAACGATCTGGTTTATCGCGGCAACTGGAAGCAGGCCCTGGATGTGCTGCATTCGACCAACAATTTCCCGGACTTTACCGGCCGCATCTGCCCGGCCCCCTGCGAAGCCGCCTGTACCCTCGGCATCAACGCGGCGCCTGTGGGTATCAAGTCGATCGAGCATTTCATCATCGACAAGGGCTGGGAGTCCGGCTGGGTCGTGCCGCAGCCGCCGAAAGCCAAGACCGGCAAGAAGATTGCCATCGTCGGCTCCGGCCCGGCCGGACTGGCCGCCGCCCAGCAACTGGCCC
>JAJXVG010000274.1 GCA_021782315.1 Pseudomonadota bacterium
CGATCATGCCGCTGGCGCCCAGGGTATGGCCGAGGGCCGATTTGAGCGAGAGAAGCGGCGGCATGTGTCGGCCGAAAATACTGTGCAGCGCGTTGGCTTCGGCCAGGTCGGTGCCCGGCGAACCAGAGGCCTGCAGCTTGACCAGTTCGATGTCCGCGGCCTTCAGGTCGGCGTCGGCCAGGCTGATGCCGGCGACCTCGGCGATCCGGCAGCCATCCGGGTCGGGGCCGGTGGTCGAGTGGCCGTCGAGCCCGGTACATAGCCCGGCGATGCGCCAGGTAGCGGCTCTGGCGCTGAGGCGGACGGCAGCGACCGCTTCGCCGAGCACCATGCCGTCGCGCCGGGCGTCGAAAGGGCGGCTGGTCGTGCGCGAGAGCAGTTCCATGGCGGCGAATCCGGCCAGGGTGCTGTCGTTGGCGAGTTCGAATCCGAGGACGACAGCCTCGTCGAAGAGACCGGCGGCAATCAGGCTGCGCGCTGCTTCGAGCGCCGAAAAGCTCGAGATGCAGGCATTGGAGAAGCTGTAGCGGGCACCGTCGAGCGCCAGCCATCGGCCGATGTCCCGGCTGAACGAAGCAGCGGCCGGCGGCAGGTCGAAGGGCGGGCCGACCTGCTCGAAGTGGCCGATCTGGAACGACGACGAGGCGACGAAGAGCGGCGTTCCGGGCGGCAGGTCGCCGAGTTGGCTGGCGATTTGGCGGACGGCTCGCTCGGCGCGGCGCATCCAGTCGGTGTCGTCCACCGGTAGTCCAAAATAGGGAAAGCTGCGCGTCCCTGCTTTTCGTTGCCCGGCGTCGCATTCGCCATCCCACAGTGCGCCGGCGACGGCGCTCGGGGAGGTGCCGCGGGCGCAGAGCAGGGCACTCCGGGCGATAAAAACCGGACGCCTCATGGGCGATTGGCCAGCCAGGCGGCGAGGTGTTCGGCCATGTGGGCGATATTGGCCAGGACGCGTCGGGTTTCCTTGCTGTCCGGCAGGCGCAGGCCGTATTTTTTCTTGATCGCCATCGACACCTGCAGGGCGTCGAGCGAGTCGAGCTGGAGCGGCGCTTCCGGTCCGAAGAGGATTTCGTCGTCGGTAATGGCGGTCGGATCGCAATCCTTGTCGCAGGCTTCGACGATCAGGGTCTTGAGTTCGAGGCGGAGGGCGGTGTTCATGAGTGCGAGGCCAGGGAGCGATGGTTGAGCCAGGCGGCCAGGGCCAGCGAGAGAATCGCGAAGGCGAGCAGGGGCAGCAGGCTGGGCAGGAGATCGGTGAAGCTGCCGTGGCGTAGCATGACCGTGTGAAAGCCGTCCAGTCCCCAGGCCATCGGCGACAGCGCGGCGAGTTTTTGCATGGCGGCCGGCATGATGAATTTGGGGACCATGACGCCGCCGACGGCGCCCATCAGGATATTGCTGACGCCGCCGACGATGGTGGCCTGTTCCGAGCTCCGGGCGATGCTGGCGACGAGCAGCGCCCAGGTGACGGCGGCCAGGCTGACGGCGATCGATACCGCCCACCAGTTGAGCAGGCCTGTTCCGCTCGGCATGGTGAGCGCTTCGCTGCCGAACAGCGGGACGACGAAAATGCCGACCAGCACCATGAGCACGGCCTGCAATTGGTTGACGACGAAGAAGGGCAGCAGCTTGCCGGCGAGCAGCAGGCGGAAGGGTACGCCCATGGCGCGCAGGCGTTGCAGAGTGCCTTGCTGGCGTTCGATGATGAAAATGGAGGAGATCGGGATGACGACGAAGAACATGGCGAAGATCAGCCAGGCCGGCACGTTCTGCTGCACAGAGGAGGGCAGTTTGGTGCGCTGGTCGTTGCCGACGGCGACGCTATTGATTTCATCCGGCCAGTCGCGCTCGGCGCCGCCGACAGGGGCGACGGGCAGGCCGAACAGTTTGCCGGCTCGTTGGGTCAGTTCGTCGGCCCGCAAGGCACCCAGGGCGGCCATGACCTGATTGCGGAAAGCCAGTTGCAGGGCCGGGTTCAGCGTCGGGTCGACGAGCAGGGTGAGGGCTTCGGTGGCCTGACCGTCGACCCCGGCCGGCGTCAGCAGCCGGCTGCCGAAGCCCTTGGGGAGAATCAGCGCCAGCGCGTAATGGCCGCTGCGGATGCCGTCGCCGGCGGCTTCCGGGGTCGATGTCCCGTCGGCAAGGGTCTGCAACCTGAAGGTGGCGTCCTTGGCCAGCCGCTTGCCCAGTGCCTGCGAATGCCGGCTGTGGTCGAGATCGACGACGACATAGCCGACATCGACGGTGATGCCCGGCGAGAAGGCGTCGCGCAGGGCCATGGTCATGACCAGGATGAACAGGGTCGGCATGACGAACAGGGCGATCAGGCCGTGGCGGTCGCGGCGCAGGGCGATGCTTTCCTTGAACCAGAGAGCGAGGAGGCGGGGCATCGTCGTTCAGTCCCGGAGCGAGCGTTGGGTCAGGTCCATGAAGACCTGTTCGAGATTGCGCCGGCCGAGGCTCAGACCAAGGACGGCGCACCCGGCGGCGGCGAGTTCGTCGAGCAGGCGGGGCAGTTGCCGGGGCGGGATCGAGCCCAGGCGATATTTGAAATTTCCCAGCCGGCTTGCGCGTTCCGCCACGGCGGCCGGCAGGGGGCGATCGAGTTCGATTTCGAGTTGCGGTTCCGGGTCGTGCAGTATGTCGGCCAGCGAACCTTCGGCCAGGACACGACCCTGGTCGACGATGGCGATGCGCTGGCAGATGGCCTCGATCTCCTCCATGTAGTGGCTGGTGTAGATCACTGTCGTGCCGGCGGCGGGCAGGGCAGCGATGGCGTCGAGCAGGAAGTGGCGCGACTGCGGGTCGACGCCGACCGTTGGTTCGTCGAGCAGCAGCAAACGCGGTTGGCCGAGCAGGCCGATGGCCAGGTTGAGGCGTCGACGCAGGCCGCCGGACAGATTTTCGGCGACTTTGCCGACGACCTGTTCGAGTCGGGCGAAGGCGATGGCGGCTGCCGCTTGTCTCTTGATTTCGGCGCGATCCAGGCCGAGAACGCCGGCGAAGAAACGCAGGTTCTCGGCCACGGTCAGCATCGGATAGAAGGCGTAGTCCTGGGGCACCAGCGCGATGTCGCGCGGATTGGCGGCACGGGCCTCGGCCAGCGGCCGGCCATCCAGGAGAATTCCGCCGTGCGCCGTGCTCAGCAGGCCGGCGAGCAGGGAAATCAAGGTCGTCTTGCCGGCACCGTTCGGCCGGAGCAGGCCGTAGACGCCGCTGGCCGGAACGGCCAGCGTGACTTCGTCGAGCGCCGGACCCCGGGCGTCCCGGTAACGGTACGAGACGCCATCGATGCGCAGCATCAGGCGGCGCGACGCAGGTCG
>JAJXVG010000067.1 GCA_021782315.1 Pseudomonadota bacterium
GGGCGTTGGATCGACTGGTGGCCGTACTGGCACCGGCACTCAGGCCTTTCGGACTGACCGGCCTCGGAGTGTTTGCCGCCTTGCAGATCAATTTCGTCAGCTTTGCCGCGCCGATAGCGACCTTGAGCATGATGGAACAGCGGGGCACATCGGACCGCCATCTGGCGGCAACGCTGGCCATGGTCTTCGCCATGGCGCAAGCCAACGCCTCGTTGCCGATGCTGGCCATGGGTCTGGACCTGGCGCCGACCCTGATTTTTTCGTTACTCGGCGGACTGGCTGCGGCGGCGGCCAGCTACTACATTTTCGCTCGGCACCTGTCGGCCGACGAAGCGCTGCTCGACGACAAGTTGCACCATCCGGTTGCCGAGAACGCCAAAGGCGTTCTCGACGTCATCAACCGGGCCGGCGCCGAAGCCTTCAAGATCGCCGTCGGGGCCATCCCCATGCTGGTGCTGTCGCTGGTCGCCGTCAATGCGCTCAGGCAGTTCGGTGCCATCGCTCTCGTCACGCAGGCCCTGAAACCCTTGCTGACCCGGGCCGGGGTCGACCCCATACTGATCTTGCCCAGCCTGACCAAGTACCTGGCCGGTGGCACCGCGATGATGGGCATCATGGACGACATGCGCCGGAGCGGTCAGGTCAGCGCCCAACTGCTCAACCAGAGTGCCGGTTTCCTGATTTCCCCGTTCGACCTGCCCGGCGTGGCCATATTGGTCTCGGCCGGAAGACGGGTGGCGACGGTGTGGAAACAGGCGGCACTGGGGGCCTGCGTCGGCATTGCGCTGCGTACCGTCGGCCACGCCCTGCTAACTTGATACTTAAAGTAACAGATCAAGCGACAAAATCGACCATGGAAACATGAAAAAAGAAATAATAGACTGCGCGAACACTCGACAAGGATTGGATCATGCTCTCAGCCCTCACCCTATTACTGATTTTTCAACTGCTCGGCGAAGTCATCGCCCGCGGCCTCGCCCTGCCCGTGCCCGGCCCGGTGCTCGGCATGCTCTTCCTTTTCGCTGCCTTATTGATCAAGGGCGGCCCGGACAAGGAATTGCAGGGCACCAGCCAGACGCTGCTGCAACACCTCTCCCTGCTCTTCGTGCCGGCCGGCACCGGCATCATGGTTCACCTGCATAGGGTGGCCGACGAATGGCTGCCGCTGCTGCTGTCGCTGTTGATCAGCACCCTGGCCACACTGGTCGTCACCGCCCTGGTCATGAAGCTTTGCCAGCGGGCGCCAAGCACTGGCGGAGTATCCTCATGACACAGGAAATCAGCCAGATTTGGGTCTATCTTTCGGCCTCGCCGCTGCTCGGCCTGACCGTAACCCTGCTCGCCTACCAGGGGGCCTTCTGGATCTACCAGCGCAGCGGCTGCAATCCGCTGGCCAATCCGGTGCTGATCGCGGTTTCGGCCCTGGTCCTGTTCTTGACCCTGACCGGTACCGCCTACCAAACCTATTTCGCCGGCGCCCAGTTCGTGCACTTCCTGCTCGGCCCGGCCACCGTCGCGCTGGCCATCCCGCTTTACACGCAATTCAAGCGGGTGCGCTCGATGCTGCTGCCAGTCGCTGTCGGACTATTGGCCGGCAGTCTGACGGCGATCGTCTCGGCAGTTGTGGTCGCTCGTCTGCTCGGGGCGAGCACCTCCACCCAGCTTTCACTGGCACCCAAGTCCGTGACCACGCCGATCGCCATGGGTATTGCCGAACGCATCGGCGGCATTCCTTCGCTGACCGCCGTGCTGGTCATCGTCACCGGCATCCTTGGCGCAGTCGGCGCACGTTACGTATTCGATGCCATGAAAGTACGCGACCCGGCCATCCGCGGCTTTGCCATCGGCATCGCCTCGCACGGCATCGGCACGGCACGGGCCTTCCAGGTCAATGAGCAGAGCGGTGCTTTCGCAGCACTGGCCATGGGCATGAACGGTGTGCTGACCGCGCTGTTGGTGCCAGCTATCGCCGGCTGGCTGATCACCGGCATAGGGTAAGTACCTATGGCCGAGGAGGCGCCGACGGCAAAGAATTTACCCATGCCCACACGCTCTCTCGCCACCCCGCAAAAACAGGCTTGGCTTTGGCTGGCGCCCTACGTCGCCATCGGCATCTTTGCCCTGGCCATGCTGCTGCTGACCGCCCTCCTGCAATGGCGCGAACTCGACACCGCGCGCTCGGCGCTGGAGGGCGACATGCACTGGGCCGAACGGACCATCGAGAATCGCCTGCACGGGCACATCGACTTTCTCGCCGAACTGGGCCGCGAACAGGAGTTCAAGCAACTCACCTACGAATCCTTCCAGGTTCGCGCCGCGCGTTATGTCCGTGACGCCCCCGAAATTCAAGCCATCATCTGGGTCGATACCGACGGCAAGGTCGATTGGGTCGCCCCCAACGAATCGACGAATATTTTCGTCGGCGAGCAACTGGTCGGCGAGCGCCTGATAGCCTTGCAGCAAGCCCTGCGTATCCGTCAAGAAGTGGTCTCGAGCGATTATCTCGACGATAACCAGCACCCGACGCACGACATCATATTCCCTGTCCAGCGCGGCAGCGCCGATCTCGGCGCCTTCATCGCCATCCAATCGTTGGAAGCACTGTTGCGGACCACCCTGCCAACCGCCTTCACGGCGCGCTACAGCCTGACGGTGATCAATACCCAGAATCGCGAGGTTCTCACCAACTCGTCGGTCAAACCGACCGACCGCAGGGTCTCGGGCACCATCAGCCTTGAGTTGCCCAATAACCGCCTCGGGCTGAATATGGTTGCCTATCGCGTCGGCGGCGCCTGGTTGCCTTTCGTACCGGCCGTACTGATCGTCATCCTCACCTTGATCGCCACCGTCACCTTGATCCAGTTGCGCCGGCACGCCAAACACCGGGCAGCCACCGAAGAGGAACTGCGCGCTGCCTATGCGTTTCGTCAGGCCATGTCGGAATCCCTGATCACCGGTATGCGCGCCATCGACCTGGAAGGCCGGATCACCTTCGTCAATTCCGCCTTTTGCCGGATGACCGGCTTCGACGAAAATGAACTGATCGGGATCAAGCCGCCTTATCCTTACTGGCCTCCCGAGGAGTTCGAGCGCCTGCAGCACAATATCGACATGGCGCTGGCCGGCCGGGCGCCGGCCGCCGGTTTCGAGATGCGCATCATGCGCAAGAACGGCGAGCGCTTCGATGTCCGTCTTTATTTCTCGCCCCTGATCGACACCAAGGGTGCGCAGTTCGGCTGGATGGCCTCGATGAACGACATCACCGAACCGAAGCGCGTTCGTGTCGAACTGGAACGGGCCCACGAACGCTTCGTGACCGTCATCGACGGCCTCGATTCTGCTGTCCATGTCGCCGCGGTCGACACCGGCGAAATTCTCTTTGCCAACCGGGCATTCCAGCATATTTTCGGTTTCGATTGCATAGGCCGCGACTCGGCCTTCGTCACCGCCCCCTGTCGTCCGGCACCGGAATCGCTGTTCCGGGACCCGCAGCAAATTGCCAGCAGAGAACTCCCCTGCGTACTGTTCGACGGCGAAATCCAGCACGCCCTGTCCGGCCGCTGGTACCATCTGCACGAACGGATCATCCGCTGGGTCGACGGCTGCAGCGTCCGGGTCCAGATCGCCGCCGACATCACGGACAAGAAGCATATCGAGGAAGTCAATCTGCAGCAGCAAAAGCGCCTCGAACAGACTTCCCGCCTGATTACCATGGGTGAAATGGCCTCTTCGCTGGCCCACGAGCTGAACCAGCCCTTATCGGCCATCGCCAACTATTGCGCCGGCTGCGTCAAGCGCATGCAGGCCGGCAACTACAAACTCGACGATCTGCTCGCCGCCATGCAGAAAGCCTCGGAACAGGCCGAGCGGGCCGGCAAGATCATTCGCCGCATGCGCGACATGGTCAAGAAAGGCGAACCGAATCGACAAGCCATCGCCCTCGCCGACCTGCTCGACGAAACCCGCGCTTTCGCCGACATCGACGCCCAGCGCACCGGAACCCAGATCATTGTCGATTTCCCGGAAAACCTGCCGAACATCGTCGTCGACCGCATCATGATCGAGCAGGTACTCCTCAACCTGATCAAGAATGCCATCGAAGCGATGAGCGACGTGCCGATTGAACGACGCCAATTGACGCTGCATGCCATGGCGGTGGACGACCGGATGCTGGAGGTTACCGTCGCCGACCAGGGCCATGGCTTGACCGAAGAAGATATCGAGAAGATATTTACCCCTTTCTACACGACCAAACCGGAGGGCATGGGCATCGGCCTGGCCATCTGCCGGTCGATCATCGAATTTCACCAGGGCCGCCTCTGGGCCGAATCGCGGCGCGAGGGCGGCACCCTGTTCCACTTCACAGTCCCCATCGAAGAAATTGGCGAACCCAAGGATGAATGACCCGACCCCAACCATTTACGTGGTCGACGACGACGAAGCCATGCGCGACTCGATGACCTGGCTGCTGGAGGGCGAAGGCTATGCCGTCGCTTGTTTCGACTCGGCCGAGAGTTTTCTCAAGGCCCGCCACGACGACATGCGTGGCTGCCTCATCCTCGATGTCCGGATGCCTGAAATGAGCGGGCTTGAATTGCATGAAAGGCTGGGCACGCTGGGCTCTCAACTACCGGTCATCTTCGTCACCGGCCACGGCGACGTGCCGATGGCCGTCTCGGCCCTGCAACGGGGGGCCTGCGACTTCATCGAGAAGCCTTTCCACAATCAGGACCTGCTGGTGCGCATCGTTCGCGCACTCGAACTCGACCGCCAGATATCCGCCCGCCGCCAGCGGGACGGCGCCATCAGTCATCGACTGGACCAGTTGACCCAGCGCGAACACGAAGTCATGAAACTGGTCGTAGCCGGCAAGTTGAACAAGCAGATTGCCGATCAACTGACGATCAGCATGAAGACCGTCGAAGCCCACCGGGCCAGGGTGATGGAAAAGATGGGCGTACGCACCCTGGCCGAACTGGTCAAGGCGGTCATGATGGTGCGTTAGGCGACACGCCGCACAACGAACCGACGCCCCTTTCTCAATAATATTTCACCGGCCCCATGGCCGGCATTTTCGGTCGCCCCGAAAAGGTCGCCGGGGGAACCTTGTAACCGATCGCCTTGCCGCTATCGTCATAAACGATATTGGCCGACTGCTCCTGCGGTTTCTTGCGACTGGCGGTAATTTCCATGCTTGCCTCGCGTTCCGGCTGCGGACGGTCCATCTCGGCACGCATGATACGGACGCGCTCGGCCGAAATGCGCTTGTCGACGACATCGGTCGACATGCCGCGGGCGAGCAGTTGTTCGCGCATGCCGAGCAAGTCCTCCAGTTCCTTCGAGGTCCGCATCGAGCGTATCGGCTCGCCCCATTTTTCCTTGGGTTGACTGATTGCCATGTTGAATTCCGCCGGATCGCTGACCATACGAGCCAACTCCAGTTGGTTCTGACGCATCGCCCACTCCAACGCGCCGTCGCCCCAGTCGTTCTTTGGCGCACGGTCGGCACCCAGTTCGATCAAGCGGCGCGCCAGATCCTGGTGCCCTTCGTAAACGGCCATCATCAGCACACTGGAACCATTGGTGCTCAGGGCGTTTATATCGGCCCCCCGGGCAATGAGGAAATCAGCCATCTCACGGTGTCCGGCGAATACGGCGTAATGCAGCGCCGACCATTTTCTTTTCGGCGCATTGATACGCGCGCCATGTTCGAGCAACCATTTGACTGCCGCCATATTGCCCCGCCAGGCAGCCAGCGCAATCGCCGACTCGCCGTTGGCATTGAGCAGGTTAATGTCGGCGCCTCGCGACAGGAAGAGATTCATCACCTCAAGCTTGTCCTCCCAGGCACCGAACATGATGCCCGAACCAACCCGGCTGCCCAGGAAATTAGGGGGCATGCCTGCGTTCAGCCATTTTTCCGCCTGCCCGACATCCCCCAACTCCATGCTGACGGAAAAACTCACGGGGTCTGGCCCGGCTGCCGAAAAAGCCGGCCAGGAAGCGGACAGTATGGCCCCCATCGCGCTTATCATGACCAAGCTTCGCATTGCGGTTCGTTTCATCATATTTCCATTGCCTCAGGCCAGTTATCATTTTCTCATGACCCGGATCGATTACCGGCTTTTTGCAGCGCTGACCCTGTCGCTGGCGCTTCACCTGTTGCCGTTGTGGCCGGATATCGACTTCAGCCGCTCCATGGCGCCGTCGGCAACGAGCATGCGGGCAGAACTGCAGCCGCCGCCATCGGTCGCCCCTCCGCTCACGCTGCCGGAAAAACAGCCGGCGGCGAGCCGGCCGCCCGGGCAAACGCCCAACCCTCCGACCGGGCGCGCCCAAAAATCCGCAGCACAACCGGCCAAGTCCTGGCCCCGGGCGGTGCGCGAACACTTGAAAGAGCTGGATGAGGCCGGGCTGTATTATCCCGCCGAGGCGATCGCGCTCGGTCAGGAAGGCGAAGTACTGGTTTTGCTCGTCGTCGACGCCGATGGCAAGGTCGGCGCCGCTCGCGTCGAGAAAAGCAGTGGCCACGAATTGCTCGATGCGGCAGCCCTGCGTGCCGTGCGCTCGCTGCGCGCCCTGCCGCTCGATGCACCGCGGCAAGTCCTGCTGCCCGTTCGTTTCCGACTGCGCTAGCTAGGCGAGAGCCTAGACGGCGCCAGCGGCTTTCAGGCGCCCTATCCTTTCCTGCGTATAGCCGAGTCCGGCCAATACCTCCTCGGTGTGCGCCCCGAGGGCCGCACCCAGCCACTCGGTGCTGCCTGGAGTTTCGGACAATTTCGGCACGATGCCGGGAATCTTGAATTCCCTGCCATCCGGCAGCCTGGCCGACTCGAACATCTGCCGCGCGATGAATTGCGGATCGGCGAACATATCGAGCGCCGAATAGACGCGCGACGACGGTACCTCCGCTGCCGCCAGCCTGGCCAGCACCTCGGCTTCGTCATGGCCGGCACACCAGGCGTCGATCACGGCGTAGAGCTCGTCGCGCCGCGCATCGCGCCCGGCATTGTCGGCCAGGGCCGGATCATCGGCCAGGTCGGGCCGGTCGAGCACGCGCATGAAACGCCGGAAAATTGCATCGCCATTGGCGCCGATGGTGACATGCTTGCCATCCTTCGTCGTATGCGTGCTCGACGGCGTGATGCCCGGCATGATGTTGCCGGTCCGTTCGCGTACGAATCCGAAAACATCGAATTCCGGCACCATCGATTCCATCATGGCGAACACCGCTTCATAAAGAGCGACATCGACCACCTGCCCAAGCCCCCCATTGACCTCCTTGTGGCGCAGCGCCATCAGGGCGCCGATCGCCCCCCACAGGGCGGCAATCGAATCGCCGATGGAAATCCCGGTGCGCACCGGCGGCCGGTCGGGAAAACCGGTGACGTAGCGCAAACCGCCCATCGATTCGCCGACCGCGCCGAAACCCGGTTGATCCCTGTACGGCCCGGTCTGGCCGAAGCCCGACAGGCGAACCATGACCAGGCCCGGATTGTCCGCCTTGAGGGTTTCCCAGCCCAGGCCGAGCTTCTCCAGCACGCCGGGACGAAAGTTTTCGACCAGGATGTCGGCGTCGGCAATCAGCCGGCGGACGAAGGCGCAGCCGTCCGGGTGCTTGAGGTTGGCCGTCACCGATTTCTTGTTGCGTCCCTGGACGGCCCACCACAGCGAGGTCCCCTCGTAGAGTTTGCGCCACCTGCGCAGGGGGTCGCCGCCGTCCGGCGACTCGACCTTGATCACCTCGGCCCCGAACTCGCCCATGATCCGCGTGCAGAAAGGCCCGGCGATCAGTGTGCCGAGTTCGACCACCTTGAGTCCGGCCAGGGGTTTCGGTGCTTGATCCACTTCACGGCTCCCAGTGTTCGATCGTCAATTTCCGCCCCCACAGCCGCTCGACCGTCGTCGCCACCGAAGCCGGAGCGCCGCTGCTCGCCACCGTCAGCCTGCCCTCGCCGCCGCCGAGGAGATTGCCGGCCAGGAGCAGGCGTTCGAGTTGACGGGCGACCGCTTCGCCGGTGTCGAGGAGAATGGTGCCAGCCGGCAGGCGCCGGGCGATGGCCACCGCCACCCAGGGGTAGTGCGTACAGCCGAGCACCACGACATCGGCCGCAGCGGCGGCCAGCGGCGCGACGAAGCTGTCGAGCAGGGCAGCCACCTGTGGGCTGTCCGGCCCCGCCGCCTCGATCGCCTCGGCCAGCCCGGGGCAGGGCTGCGCGATGACGCGTCGGGTCTGGGCATGGGTGCCGACCAGACGATGAAAACGTTCGCTGCTCAAGGTTCGGGTTGTCGCCAGCACGCCGATGACGCCGCTGCGGGTCAGTCCCACCGCCGGTTTGACCCCCGGCTCCAGCGCGACGATGGGTAAATCGATTGCTGCCCGAATCGCCTCGGCCGCCGCGGCCGTCGCCGTGTTGCAGGCGATGACCAATGCCTTCGCCCCGCGCCGGACCAGTGCCTCGGCAATCAGGACACCGCGCTCGCGCAAAAACACTTCGGGCCGGTCGCCGTAAGGCAGGAAACGGGTATCGGCGAAATAGAAGAAATCCTCCTGCGGCAGACGCGCCTGCAGGGCTCGCAACACGGTCAGACCGCCAAGACCGGAATCGAAGATAGCGATGGGATTGGGGGTCAAGCTTGCACCCGGAGGTCGGACTGGCGTCACTAAGTCAGGGTCTGTCGAGCCAGAACAAGGCGGTGATGGTTTTGCCGTCGGTGATCCGGCCATCCCAAACCGCCTGCTTCGCGTCGCGGGGCGACAACTCGACGACCTCCAGGAACTCGTTGTGATCGAGTTCCTTTTCACCGGCCAGGTGCAGGCCGCGCGCGGCGAAAATCTCGATGCGTTCGTCCGAGTAGCCGATGCATGGATGCATCACCCCGAGATATTCCCATTCGCTGGCAAGGTAACCCGTTTCTTCCCTCAATTCCCGGCGGGCCGTATCGAGGATCGCCTCGCCGGGATCGATCTTGCCGGCCGGCAATTCAAGAAAGACGCGACGCAAGGGATAGCGGAACTGACGCTCGAAAAGCAGATTCCCGTTGGGCAAAAAGGCGAGAATGACGACTGCGCCGGGATGAACGATGTATTCCCGGGTGGACTCCCGTCCGTTCGGGAGCAGGACGCTGTCCTTGCGCACATCGAGCAGGACTCCACGGAAGACGCTCTCGCTGGAAATTTCCGATTCAAGCAGATGTGTATCGTGTGACATGGCGTTTATCCACCAAGGAAAACGCCCCGGCTGGCGGGGCTTCGGTCAGGCTAGCTCGCTCGGAGGAGCATCAGAGCGAGCGCAACAAGGCATAGGCGCAGAGCGACATGATAGCCTGCGGGAAGATGCCGAGGAAAGCCACGGCCAGGCCGTTGGCCGAAACCAGGATACGCATGTCGAGCGGCGTTACCAGCGGCGTATCGTCGGCCGGTGCGTCGAAGTACATGACCTTGACGACACGCAGGTAGTAGAAGGTACCGATCAGCGAGAAAAGAACGGCAACCAGGGCCAGCCAGGTGTAGCCGGCGGCAATCACCGCCTGCAAGACGGAAAACTTGGCAAAGAAACCGATGAAGAACGGCACACCGGCCATCGAGAACATCAGCATCAACATGATGCCGGCAAACCAGGGGCTGCGTTTGTTCAGCCCCTTGAAGTCGTCGATTTCCTCGGCTTCGAAGCCGGCCCGGGCCATGAGCAGGATCATGCCGAAGGTGCCGGCACTCATCAGCACGTAAGCGACGACGTAGAACATCGAAGCGCTATAGGCATTGAGTGCGTAGCGCGGGTCGCCACCGACCACTCCCGTGACGATGCCGAGCAGCATGAAGCCCATGTGCGAAATGGCCGAGTAGGCGAGCATTCGCTTTAAATTTGTCTGGGCGATGGCGGCAAGATTGCCGATCGCCATCGACAATACGGAAAGGATGACCAGCATGGCCTGCCAATCGGCGGCCATGGTGATCAGGCCATTGACCAGCAGACGCATGACGATGGCGAAGGCAGCCAGCTTCGGGGCGGAGCCGATGAACAGGGTAACCGAGGTCGGCGCGCCCTGATAGACGTCTGGAATCCACATGTGAAAAGGAACGACACCGAGCTTGAAAGCCAGGCCGCCGACCAGGAAGACCAGCCCGAAGACCAGCACGCTTTTGTTCACGCCACCGTCGTTGAGACGCTCTGCGATACCGGTGATTTCGAGGGTTCCGGTCGCGCCGTAGATCATCGACATGCCGTAAAGCAGCAGGCCGGATGCCAGGGCACCGAGTACGAAATATTTCATTGCCGCTTCGGTGGACAGCACCGAGTCACGGTTCATCGCCACCATCGCGTAGAGCGAAAGGGAGAGCAATTCCAGGCCGATATAGATGGTCAGGAAATGGTTGGCGGAAATCATCACCATCATGCCGAGAGTGGCGAACAGGGCCAGCACGTAATACTCGCCCTTGTTCATCGACTCGCGGTCAATGATGTAGCCACGCGAGTAGAACATGACAATGACGACGGTCATGTACAGGAACAGCTTGAGCAGGTCCGACATCAAGTCGTCGACGAACATGTTGCTGAAGGTGTAGGTCACGTCGCCAGTACTGGTGAAGAACTGGATGGCGGCACAACCGACCAGGGTCAATTGGGTCAGCGCGAAGGTGACGGTGCGCCGGCTGTCCTTGACCAGCAAATCGATCATCAGGATGGCGAGCGCCATCACTGCCAGAAAGATTTCCGGCGCTGCGGGCAGAAGATTGGGGACAACGAAATTGTCGAACATGTCGGCTACCGTTTATTGGATCTTGCTGATGGCGACATGACGCAACAGGTCATTGACCGAGGCGTGCATGACTTCCGTGAAAGGCTGCGGATGGAGACCCATCCACAGCGTAGCGATGGCCAGCACGCCAAGGATGGCGAACTCGCGCAAATTGATATCGGACAACTCGGCCACATGATGATTGGCCACATCGCCAAAAATCACCCGCTTGTACATCCAGAGCGTGTAGGCGGCCCCGACGACCATGGAAGTGGCGGCCCCGAAGGCGACCCAGAAATTGAACTTGACGGCGCCGAGAATCACCATGAACTCGCCGACGAAACCGGAGGTTGCAGGCAAGCCGGCATTGGCCATGGAAAAGAGCATGAACAGGGCGGCGAATTTCGGCATGGTATTGACCACGCCGCCGTAATCGGCGATCTGGCGACTATGCACGCGGTCATACATGACCCCGATGCAGAAGAACATGGCGCCGGAGACGAAGCCGTGCGAGACCATCTGAACCAGTGCCCCCTCGATGCCCATGGCACTGAACATGAAGAACCCCAGGGTAACGAAGCCCATGTGCGCGATCGACGAATAGGCCACCAGTTTCTTCATGTCCTCCTGGACCAGGGCGACGAAGCTGATATAGATAATGGCCACCAGCGACAGACCGAGAACAAGGCCGGACAACTCGTGCGAGGCATCGGGCAGGATCGGCAGGGAGAAGCGAAGGAAACCGTAGGCACCGAGCTTCAGGGCGATCGCCGCCAGAACGATGGAACCGCCGGTCGGCGCTTCGACGTGGGCATCGGGCAGCCAGGTATGGACTGGCCACATCGGCACCTTGACGGCGAAGGCGATCAGGAAGGCCAGGAAGAGCCAGATCTGCGGACCGAGCGCGATCGGCAGTTTATGCCACTCGAGGATGGAGAAGCTGCCGCCCGACTGGAAGAACAGGTACATCAGGGCCAGCAGGAAGAGCAGTGAGCCGAAGAGGGTGTAGAGGAAGAACTTGAATGCGGCATAGACCCGCTTCGGACCGCCCCAGACGCCGATGATCAGGTAGAGCGGGATGAGCGAGGCTTCGAAGAAGACGTAGAAGAGCACACCGTCGAGCGAAGTGAAAATGCCGTTCATCAGGCCGGACATGATCAGGAAGGCCGCGTTGTACTGTGCGACCTTGTTCTGGATGACTTCCCAGCCGGCCGCGACGACGATGATGGTGATGAAGGCGTTGAGGATCACGAACAGCATCGAAATGCCATCGACCCCCAGGTGGTAATTGATGTGGAAACGCGGAATCCAACTGCTCAGTTCGACGAACTGCATGCCACCATTGGCGACATCGAAGCCGGCCCAGAGCGGGAGCGTGATCAGGAAAGCCGCAACTGCGCCGACCAGGGAGAAGATCCTGGCCAGCGGCGCATTCCGGTCGCCGCCGGTGGCCAAGACCACCAGACCGGCCAGGATCGGAATCCAGATTGCGAGAGATAGCAACGGGTAGTTCGACATGTTATTCCTTGCTTTTCTGCGAATTGTTCACGCTAGGCGCGGTTGATCCACAGGGTCATCAATACAAAAATACCGATGATCATGGTGAAAGCGTAGTGATAGACGTAACCAGTCTGGAACAGGCGGGTTATCGAGGAGATCCATCCAACCACTCTGGCCGAGCCATTGACGATCAGCCCGTCGATGATGGCGACATCGCCGCCGCGCCACAGCACCTTGCCGAGAAGGCGGGCACCGCCGGCGAATACCAGTTCGTTGAATTTGTCGAAGTAGTACTTGTTCTCGAGCAGCGTTTGGACGGCCGAGAAACGGCGCTGGATCGCGGCCGGAATGTCCGGGCGCTTCATGTAGAAGAACCAGGAGAGCACGACGCCGGCCAGGGCCAGGATAAAGGGCAGTGAGGTCAGGGCATGCATGCCCATGGCCGCCGCGCCGTGGAATTCCTCGGCCAGGTGTTCCATTGCCGGGTGGGCTTCCGCGTTGACGAAGATGACCCCCTTGAAATAGTCGCCGTAGAGCATCGGCTCGATCGCGAAGAAACCGATCAGCAGCGAGGGAATGGCCAGCAAGACCAGCGGCAGGGTGACCACCCAGGGCGTCTCGTGCGGCTTCTGGCCCGGCGCCAGGCCGTGGTGATGATCGTGCGAACTTTCCTCGTCGTCGTGATCGCCGTGATGCTCGTGGTGATGGGCGTCATCGACCTTGCCGAAACGCTCCTCGCCGTGGAAGACCAGGAAATACATGCGGAAGGAGTAGAAGGCCGTGATGAAGACACCGGCCAGAACCGCATAATAGGCGAATGCCGCACCCGGTTGACCATGCTCGTAGGCGATCTGGGCAGCCTCGATGATCGAGTCCTTCGAATAGAAACCGGACAGGAACGGCGTACCGATCAGCGCCAGGGAACCGATCAGCGATGTGATCCAGGTGATCGGCATGTACTTGCGCAGGCCGCCCATGTTGCGGATGTCCTGGTCGTGGTGCATGCCGATGATCACCGAGCCGGCGCCGAGGAAGAGCAACGCCTTGAAAAAGGCGTGCGTCATCAAGTGGAAGATGGCGACCGAATAGGCCGAGGCGCCCAGCGCAACCGTCATGTAACCGAGCTGGGACAGTGTCGAATAGGCGACGACCCGCTTGATGTCGTTCTGAATGACGCCGAGGAAACCCATGAACAGGGCGGTGATCGCACCGATGACGATGACGAAGGAAAGCGCCGTCGTCGACAATTCGAACAGGGGCGACATGCGGGCGACCATGAAGATGCCGGCCGTCACCATGGTTGCGGCGTGAATCAGCGCGGAAATCGGGGTCGGGCCTTCCATCGAGTCCGGCAGCCAGACATGCAGGGGAACCTGGGCGGATTTACCCATGGCGCCGATGAACAGGCAGATACAGGTGGCCGTCATCAAGGACACCGTCGCCCAATCGCGGCCGGCGAACAGGTTGATGGTGGTATCGGCAAGGCTCGGCGCCTTCTGGAAGACGGTGGCATAGTCGAGCGAACCGCAATAGGCCAAAACCAGGCCGATGCCGAGAATGAAGCCGAAGTCGCCGACGCGGTTGACCAGGAAGGCCTTCATGTTGGCGAAGATCGCCGTCGGGCGGGTGTACCAGAAACCGATCAGCAGGTAGGAGACCAAGCCGACCGCTTCCCAGCCGAAAAAGAGCTGCATGAAGTTGTTGCTCATCACAAGCATCAGCATGGAGAAGGTAAACAACGAGATGTAGCTGAAGAAGCGGTTGTAGCCGGGGTCTTCCTGCATGTAACCGATGGTGTAGATATGCACCATCAGGGATACGAAGGTGACCACCAGCATCATCGTGGTGGTCAGCGTATCGATCAGGAAGCCCACCTCGAACTGGTAGTCGCCGCTGGTCAGCCAGGTGTAGACGGCGCCGTTGTAGGTGTGTCCGGCCTGGACATCCTTGAAGATGACGATGGAGGCGATGAAGGCGATGGCGACGCCGGCGATGGTCGCCGTGTGAGCGAGCCAGCGCGGAATGACCCGGCAGAAGAGGCCGGCGATCATGGCACCAACCAGCGGCGCCATGGGCACGAGCAGATAGAGTTTTTGCATTTCCATGTTTAACCCTTCAGGCTGCCCAGGTCATCCACATGGATGCTCTTGAGATTGCGGAACAGCACGATCAGAATGGCCAGACCGATCGCCGATTCGGCGGCTGCAACAGTCAGGATGAAGAAGACGAAAATCTGGCCGGAGAGATCCTGCAGATAATGGGAAAACGCCACGAAATTCATATTGACTGCAAGCAGCATCAGTTCGATGGCCATCAGCAGGACCAGCAGGTTCTTCCGGTTCAGGAAGATACCGACAATGCTGATCGCGAAAAGTATCGCGCCCAGGATCAGGAAGTGGGAGAGAGAGAGAGTTAGCATGGATTCCCCGGGGTTCAGTCTTTTTCAACCGGCATCTGCAGCACTCGCACGCGATCCCTCGCCTTGACGAATACCTGCTGATTCGGATTGGTGTATTTGGACTTCTTCGGACCGCGGTAGGTCAGGACGATCGCGGCGATCATGCCGACGAGCAGGATCAGCGAAGCCAACTCGAAGGGATAGACATAGTCGGTGAACATCAGGGCGCCGATACTCTTGGTGTTGGAAATACCGGCCGGCACCAAGGCTTCGGCGGCGGGAACCTGGAAGTATTTGCTGCCCAGCACCAGGCCCATTTCCAGGGCCATCAGCAGGCCAAGCAAGGCGCCCAGCGGCAGATAATTCCAGAAACCCTGGCGAATTCGGTCCATGTTGATGTCGAGCATCATGACAACGAAGAGGAAGAGAACCATGACCGCGCCGACGTAAACCAAAATAATGGCGATGGCAAGGAACTCCGCCTGGAGCAGAGACCAAATGCCGCCACAGGTGAAGAAAGCGAGTATCAGGTGGAGAGCGGCATGGACGGGATTGCGGGCCGTGATCACGCGCAGGCCGGCATAGATCAGGATGGCGGCCAAGAAATAGAAAACCGAGGTTTGAAAATCCATCGCTAGCACCTGTTATCGGTAAGAAGCGTCAAGTTCGCGGTCCTTGGCGATCTGCGCCTCGTAACGGTCACCGTTGGCAAGCAGCATCTGCTTGGTGTAGTACAAATCGCCGCGTTTTTCGCCGTGGTATTCGAAAATCCGTGTTTCGACGACCGCGTCGACCGGGCAGGACTCTTCGCAGAAACCGCAGAAGATGCACTTGGTCAGATCGATGTCGTAGCGCGTCGTGCGCCGGGACCCGTCATCGCGCGGCTCGGCCTCGATTGTGATGGCTAGCGCCGGGCAGATCGCCTCGCA
>JAJXVG010000068.1 GCA_021782315.1 Pseudomonadota bacterium
CTGATGCACGGCATCAGCCAGAACTCGCAGATTCTCGTTCAGGATGCCGAGAACCAGAAGCTGGACCGCGATATCTTCAACGAAGCCTACCTGATGCATACCTCGACTTCGCCGCAATATTCGATCATCGCGTCCTGTGACGTGGCGGCGGCGATGATGGAGGCGCCGGCCGGCACGGCGCTGGTCGAGGAGTCGATCGCCGAAGCCCTCGATTTCCGGCGCGCAATGCGCAAGGTGGATGAGGAATGGGGCGCCGGCTGGTGGTTCAAGGTCTGGGGGCCGGACGATCTGTCGGAAGAGGGCATCGAGGAGCGCGACGCGTGGATGCTCAAGCCCGGCGAGCGCTGGCACGGTTTCAGCAACCTCGCCGACGGCTTCAACATGCTCGATCCGATCAAGGCGACGATCATCACGCCGGGTCTCGACGTGGATGGCGATTTTGCCGACGATCTCGGCATTCCCGCCGCCATCGTCACCAAGTACCTGGCCGAACACGGCGTTATCGTCGAGAAGTGCGGCCTGTACAGCTTCTTCATCATGTTCACCATCGGCATCACCAAGGGGCGCTGGAACACGCTGGTCACCGCGCTGCAGCAGTTCAAGGACGATTACGATAAGAACCAGCCCTTGTGGAAGGTGCTGCCTGAGTTCGTCCAGAAGAACCCGCGCTACGAGCGGGTCGGCCTGCGCGACCTCTGTTCGCGGATTCACAGCGTTTACAAACAGAAGGATGTCGCTCGCCTGACTACCGAGATGTATCTCTCGGACATGGTGCCCGCCATGCGTCCGGCCGATGCCTTTGCCAGGATGGCCCATCGCGAGATCGAGCGGGTGGCGGTCGACGACCTCGAAGGCCGCGTCACGGCGGTCCTGTTGACGCCTTACCCGCCGGGCATCCCGCTGCTTATTCCGGGCGAGCGTTTCAACCGTACGATTTGCAACTACCTGAAGTTCGCCCGCGAATTCAATGCCGCCTTCCCCGGCTTCGAAACCGATGTGCACGGCCTGGTCAAGGGGGAGGACGGCCGTTACTACGTGGATTGCGTGCGATAGTGTAGCGCTGCATCAGGGAAAGCGCCGTCGCCCGGCGGTCCGTCCCGGCCGCTTCCACTGCGGCGGATTATTTCCTGCGGTAGGTGACGAAGGCGTAACCCCGGCCGTCGACGCCGGCTGTTCTTTTCCAGTCGGCGGCAATGACCGGAAACCAGGCATCCCCCTCCGGTTCGAGGTCGACCTCGGTGATTTCCAGGCGGTCGGCACGTTGGATCGCCTGGCTGTAGATCTGTTCGCCGCCGATGACGAAGACGGTTTCCGCGGACGATGCCAGTTGCAAGGCGCTGTCCAGCGAGCTTGTCGTCTCGGCGCCCGGAGCCGCGTAGTCGCCCTGCCGGCTGATCACGATGTTGCGCCGTCCCGGCAAGGGGCGGAAACGCGGCGGCAGCGATTCCCAGGTCTTGCGACCCATGATCACGACATGGCCGGCAGTCAGCGTCCTGAAGTGCGCCATGTCTTCCGGGATGCTCCAGAGCAGGCGGTTGTCGCGGCCGATGACCCGGTTCCTGGCGACGGCGGCAATGATGACGATTTCCGGCATGATTACTTCCTGATCTGGCGCAAATGCCCGATCAGGCCGCGAGTCGAGGCGTCGAGCGAGTCGGTCGGCGCCTCGTCGCGAATGCAGGGGGCGAGGCGGCCGGTCAGCTGTTTGCCAAGTTCCACGCCCCATTGGTCGAAGGAATTGAGGTTCCACAGAATGCCGAGGCAGAATACCTTGTGCTCGTAGAGCGCGATCAACTGGCCAAGGGAGAAGGGAGTCAGTTCGGGCAGAACGAGGGTGGACGACGGCTGGTTGCCGGGGAAGCGCCGGAAGGCTAGCAGGTGATCGGGAATCCCCGCGGCGCGCGCTTCCTCGACGGTCTGCCCGAAAGCGAGCGCCGACGACTGGGCCAGGCAACTGGCGAGCAGGCTGCTGTGGTGGCCGGGCAGGGGAAAGTCGGACTTGCCTAGTGCGATGAAGTCGCTGGCGACCAGTGCGCTGCCCTGGTGCAGCAACTGGAAAAAGGAGTGCTGGCCGTTGGTGCCGGCTTCGCCCCACAAAATCGGGTTGGTTGAATAGTCAACGGCCAGACCGTCGCGATTGGCCCGCTTGCCGTTGCTTTCCATTTCGAGTTGCTGGAGATGCGAGGGAAGCAGGGCAAGCGAATGGCTGTAGGGGAAGACGCCATGGCTGTGGGCGCTGAGGAAATTGGTATTCCACAGGGCGACCAGGGCGAGGGTCAAGGGCAGATTGGATTCGGCGGGCGCATTGAAGAAATGTTCGTCCATGTCGTGGGCGCCGGCCAGCAGACGCCTGAAATTCCGGTGGCCGACGGCCAGCGCGATGGGCAGGCCGATGGCCGACCACAGGGAAAAACGGCCGCCCACCCAGTCCCAGAATTCGAAAACGTTTTTCGCGGCAATGCCGAACTCCGCCGTGGCTTCGAGGTTGGTCGAGGCGGCGACGAAATGCCGGGCAACGGCGCTGTCATCGCCGGCCGCGGCGAGCAGCCAGTCCCGGGCGGTGCGCGCATTGGCCATCGTTTCCAGCGTCGTGAAGGTCTTGCTGGCGACAATGAACAGCGTACTGCGCGGATTGAGGCGGGTCAGGGTGCTGGCCAGGTCGGCGCTGTCGAGGTTGGAAACGAAGTGAACCTGAAGATCGGGCTGCTGAAAGGCGGCAAGGGCGTGGACCGCCATGCGCGACCCGAGGTCGGAGCCGCCGATGCCGATATTGACGACATCCGTGATGCGCTCGCCGGAAAAACCTCGCCATATGCCGGCATGAACCCGTTCGCAGAACTCGGCCATGCGCTCCAGCACTGCCTTGACCTCGCGCGGCGCACTGTCGCCGGCACGCAGGTCGACGTGCCGTACGGCACGTCCCTCGGTATGGTTGATCGCTTCGCCGCTGCGCATCCGCTCGATCCAGGTACGCCAGGCGGCCTGGTCGGCCAACTGACGCAGCAGTTCCATGGTTTGCGAGTCGAGTCGCTGTTTCGAATAGTCGAGCAGAATCTGGTCGTGGGCCACGGTGAAACGGTCGAAGCGTTCGGGATCGGCGGCGAACAATGCCCGTAGGTGACGGTGCTTGATGCTGCGAGCATGTTCGGAAAGCGCCAGCCAGGCGGGGCGGAGCGGTACTTGCATGGTCAGACGGCAACCTGGGCCGCAATGTGCGGATGGGGGTCGTAGGCGTCGAGGCGAAAGTCCTCGAAACGGAAAGCGAACAGATCTTTGACCTCGGAATTGATCGACATGCGAGGCAGGGGGCGCGGGCTGCGGGACAATTGCAGCTTGGCCTGCTCGAAGTGGTTCGCGTAAATGTGCGCGTCGCCGAAAGTATGGACGAAGTCGCCGGGTTCGTAGCCGCACACCTGGGCCAGCATCAGGGTCAGCAATGCGTAGGAGGCGATGTTGAATGGCACGCCGAGAAAAATGTCGGCACTGCGCTGATACAGTTGGCAGGACAGTTTGCCGCCGGCAACGTAGAACTGGAAGAGGCAGTGGCAGGGCGGCAGGGCCATGCGGTCGACATCGCCGGGGTTCCAGGCGGAAACGATGTGGCGGCGGGAATCGGGATTGGTTTTCAGACTGTGCACCAGTTGGCCGATCTGGTCGATCAGGCGGCCGCCCGGCGTTTCCCAGCGGCGCCATTGCTTGCCGTAGACCGGGCCGAGATCACCCTGTTCGTCGGCCCATTCGTCCCAGATGCGGACGCCGTGTTCCTTCAGGTAGGCAATGTTGGTGTCGCCCTGCAGGAACCACAGCAATTCGTGAACGATGGATTTCAGGTGCAGTTTTTTGGTGGTGACCATCGGAAAGCCCTTGGCGAGGTCGAAGCGCATCTGCCAGCCAAAGACGGAACGGGTACCGGTGCCGGTGCGGTCGGATTTGTCGTGTCCGTTTTCGAGAACGTGGCGCATCAGGTCGTGGTAGGGCTGCATCGAATCTGCTATCCGGCGGTCAATAATCTGCCTATTTTACATGCTCACGCAATTGACGCATTCGTGGCGCCGTGCTTCGCCCGCAATCCGGATTGTTTAAATCGGCGGCGCGCGGCTTATGCCAATGCATTTCGACTGGGCAGCGAAAGTTCTTTTGGAGGGAAGTCGTGCTCAACAGGGTAGTCGCTGGTCTATTTGCCCGAAAAACAGATTATCCGCTGGCCGATCACCATGAACTGGAGGAAATGATTGGCGAATTGCCGGGAGATAATGCCTTCAAGGCACTCGACGAAATTGCCGGAAGCTTGGAATCCCTGAAAGGGGCGGATTTTTCCGACGATCGTCTGTTCGAGGCGATGCGGCGCCTGTCGACTACGTCCAGGCTGACCGCCTATCCCGCGCCGAAGAAAGGAAATTGTGGGCGATCGACCACGGATTCTGGGCGCAAGCGGCCGCCGCGGTTTGCTGATGCCGATCGTTCGGGGCGTTCGGATCGAATGGACGACGGGTTACGAACCGGTCCGCTACCGTCTGAGCGGCCCCGACAGATCAGCGCGATCTGCTCCGTATCGCCGTTTTGGGTCGGAAGACCTTGATCACCGTCTCGTCGGTCTCGATGTAAGGGCCGCCGATCAGGTCGATGCAATAAGGCACCGCGGCGAAGATGCCGACATGGGCGACCGTGCCGTCGGCATTGCGCACTCCTTCAAGCGTTTCCCTGATAGACCTGGGCTGACCCGGCAGGTTGACGATCAGGGCCTGTTTTCGGATGACGGCGATCTGCCGCGAGAGGATGGCGGTCGGCACGAAATTCAGGCTGATCCGCCGCATCTCCTCGCCGAAACCCGGCATTTCCTTGTCGGCGACGGCCAGCGTCGCTTCCGGCGTGACATCGCGCGGGGCCGGGCCGGTGCCGCCGGTGGTCAACACCAGGTGACATTTGTCGCGGTCGACCAGGGCCATCAAGGTTTCTTCGATGGTCGCGCGGTCGTCGGCAATCAGCCGCATTTCGACCCGCCAGGGCGTGGTCAAGGCACCGGAAAGCCATTCCTCCAGGGCCGGTATGCCCTTGTCTTCATAAACGCCAGTCGATGCGCGGTCGCTGATCGAAACCAGCCCGACGACCAGTTCTTCACTCATCGCCGACTTCCTCCCCATTTTGTCCGGTCGTTTTGTCCAGTTCCTGCAGAATCTGGAAGATGGCGCGGAAATTTTTCGGCGGTTTGTTGTTCTCCTGCTCCTTCAATGCGTTGCGGCGCAACTGGCGCATCTGCTGGAGGTCGATGGCGGGCCACACGGCGGCGATTTCGGCGAGCACCGCCTCGTCTTCGAGGAGGCGTGTGCGGAAACGCTCAAGGCGATGCAGGCGAGCGGTTTCGGCCGACGACTCGCCGCGCAGCATGGCCAGGCCGGCCCGGATCGGCTCGTCGTCCACGCTGCGCATCAGCTTGCCGAGATACGCCACCTGCCGACGATGGGCGCCGTGGGCCGTGATTTTCTGGCATTCGCGAACGGCCTCAAAAATATTGTCGGGGAGTTTGATTCTTTTCAGTTGGCCGACTGAAAGTTCGACCAACTCTCCACCAAGATCGCGCAGTTCGTGCATCGCCTCCTTTTTCTTGGTCTTCGAGGGGCGGCCGGTGTCTTCGGTGAAATCTTCTTCGTGCATGGCTGGCGTCCGGTGCGGGCGATAAGGGGCTGTTATGATAGCGACTTTCCTGCTCCGACGTCGCCCCCATGTCCGAAACTGCTGCATTCTCCTATTCCCATGCCACCCTGCAACAACTCTCCGAGGATGTCCTCAAACACGCTCGAAACAAAGGGGCGACGGCCTGCGAGGTCGATGTTTCCGAGGGTTTCGGTCAGTCGGTGACGGTGCGCTGCGACGAGGTCGAGACCATCGAGTTCAATCGCGACAAGGGTATCGGCATCACGATTTACTCGGGGCAGCGCAAGGGGTACGCCAGCACTTCCGATTTCTCGGCGCAGGCCTTGCGCGAAACGGTCGAGGCGGCGCTTGATATCGCGCGCTTCACGGCCGAGGACGATTGCGCCGGCCTGGCCGATGCGGCGCTGATGGCCAGGGATTACCCCGATCTCGATCTGTATCATCCCTGGGCCTTGACCGTCGAGGATGCCATCGAAACGGCGCGCCGCTGCGAGCAGGCCGCTTTCGACGCCAGCCCCCTGGTCAGTAATTCGGAAGGGGCGTCGATCTCGACCCAGCAGGCGCATTTCGTTTCGGCCAACAGCCTCGGTTTCATGGGTGGCTACCCGACTTCGCGCCACTACATTTCCTGTTCGGTCATTTCGGGCGAACAGGATGCGATGCAGCGGGACGACTGGTATACCACCCATCGCGATGCCGCCCGTCTCGACGACGCGGCCCAGGTCGGCCGCATTGCCGCCGAGCGTGCCGTCGCCCGCCTGGGGGGGCGAAAGGTCAAGACCGGCGAATTCCCGATCATTCTCGAGGCGCCGCTGGCCGGTGGCCTGCTCGGCAGCCTGGTGCATGCGGCGAGCGGCGGGGCGCTTTATCGCAAATCCTCCTTCCTGCTCGATCAGCTGGGCAAGAAGATCATGCCGGATTTCGTGCATATCGCCGAACGTCCGCATATCAAGTGCGGCCTGGGCAGCGCCTCCTTCGACAGCGACGGGGTGGCGACGCGGGACCGCGACGTCGTCGCCAGCGGCATTCTGCAGGGCTATTTTCTCAGCACCTACACGGCGCGCAAGTTGGGCATGCAGACGACGGCCAATGCGGGTGGCAGCCACAATCTGATCATCGATCCCGGCGATCTCGATCTCGACGGCCTGCTCGCCAGGATGGGGCGTGGCCTGCTCGTTACGGAACTGCTTGGCCAGGGCATCAACTACGTGACCGGTGACTATTCGCGCGGGGCTGCCGGTTTCTGGATCGAGAACGGCAGGATCGCCTATCCGGTCGAGGAAATCACCATCGCCGGCAATCTCAGAAACATGCTGGCCGGCATCGTCGCCGTCGGCAACGATGTGCAGGTGCGCGGGACGAAACAGACCGGTTCGATCCTGCTCGAGCGGATGACGATTGCCGGCGAGTAGGTTTCGTTGTAAGGGTTTTCCTCAACTCGTCAAGACCCGGGTTTTGGCTAGAATGGAGCAGCATGATTCAGGCATGCTCAAAAATTTTTGGAGGAGACAATAAGTATGCAACGTCGTGATTTTCTTAAAAAAGCTTCCGTCGGCGCCGCCGCCGGTGCGGCGACGACCCTGGCCGCACCAGCCATCGCCCAGTCTTTGCCCAACATCAAGTGGCGTTTGACGTCGAGCTTTCCGAAGAGCCTGGACACCATCTACGGTGGTGCCGAAGTGCTGGCCAATCGGCTGCGGGGCATTACCGGCGGCAAATTCGACATCCGGGTTTTTCCGGGGGGTGAAATCGTTCCCGGTCTGCAGGCGCTCGATGCCGTGCAACAGGGCACGGTCGAGTGCTGTCACACCTGTTCGTACTACTATGTCGGCAAGGACAAGACCTTCGGTTTCGGCACGGCCATTCCCTTTGGCATGACCGCTCGTCAGATGAACGCCTGGGTCTATTACGGCGGTGGACAGAAGTTGCTCGACGAGTTTTACAGCAATTACAATGTCCTGTCCTTTCCCGGCGGCAACACCGGTACACAGATGGGCGGCTGGTGGCGTAAGGAAGTGAAGACGGTGGCCGATCTCAAGGGCATCAAGATGCGTATCGCCGGCCTGGGCGGGACCGTGTTCTCCGCCCTGGGGGTCGTGCCGCAGCAGATCGCCGGTGGCGATATCTATCCGGCTCTGGAAAAAGGCACCATCGATGCGGCCGAGTGGATCGGTCCTTACGACGACGAAAAGCTGGGCTTCTACAAAGTGGCCAAGAATTATTACTATCCAGGCTGGTGGGAGCCGGGCCCGATGATTCATTTCTTCGTCAACAAGGCCGAATGGGCCAAACTGCCGAAGGAATATCAGGAGGCATTCCATGCCGCCGCAGCCGAGGCGAACGTCACGATGATGGCCGAATACGATCACAAGAACCCGGCTGCGCTGGCCAAGCTGATGCAGTCCGGGGTCAAGGTCAAAGAGTTTTCGCCGGAAATCATGAAGGCTTCCTACAAGGCGGCGATCGACCTTTATGCCGAAGAGTCTGCCAAGAATCCGGCCTTCAAGAAAATTTACACCGATTACGACAAGTACCGGCGAACGCAAGCCGCCTGGTTCAGTCTGGCCGAAAGGCGGATGGACGAGTTCCTGCAAACCGGGAAATGACCGTTTCCCGCGCTTAACCAAAAACCCGCGAATTCCGCGGGTTTTTTTCGGTGCTTTCCGGTTTTTCGACAGGCTGCGCGGTATTCAGGCATGTTTTTGGTTCGGCCCGTCAGGTCGGCCGTCGGTTCGTCGCCCGCCTGGACCCGAGTCCGGTTATTTTTATATCATGCCGCTCATGGTGAGCTTTGGGGAAACCCCAGGATAAAACATGATATTCCGCAAACGGAAAAACGTTCGTTTCTCGCACTGCGACCCGGCCGGTATCGTTTTTTACCCGCGCTATGCCGAGCTGTGCAACGAGGTGGTCGAGGACTGGTTCCGCGAGGCGCTGGCGGTCGATTTTCACCATTTGCATGAAAAGCTCGGGCTCGGCATCCCCGTCGTCCGTTTCGAGGCCGATTTCCTGCATCCCAGCACCTACGGCGAGGAACTGGATTTCTCGCTGAATGTCGTCGAGATCGGCAATGCCTCGCTGCGTCTCAGGCTGCTCCTCGCTTGCGACGGACAGGAAAGGGTGCGCGTCCTGATCAAGGTCGCGATGATTTCGATGGACAGCATGCGGGCGGTGGAAATCGACGCCGGCTGGCGAAAAAAATTTACCGACTTTCTCGAATGAGCCGGTAGCGCCCCGATCTGCCGGGCGCCATCGGTCGGCCGCATAAACTATTTTTCGACAAAGGCGCGTTCGATGACGTAGTCCCCGAGTTCGCCGGTGTAGTGACGGGCAATCTTGAAGCCGCGGGCGTCGAGCATGGCGGCGGTATCGGCCAGCATGGCCGGGCTGCCGCAGATCATGGCGCGATCGGTGGCCGGGTCGAGCGGCGGCTGATCGATGTCCGCGAAGAATTTCCCGGTCTCGATCAAGTCGGTCAGGCGGCCCTCGTTGCGGAAGGATTCGCGCGTCACGGTCGGGTAGTAGATCAGTTTTTCCTTGACCCAGTCGGCGAAGTATTCATGTTCCCTGAGGTCGTTCTCGATATAGTCGTGATAGGCCAGTTCGCTGGTCCAGCGCACGCCGTGGATGAGGATGACCTTTTCGAATCGCTCGTAGGTCTCCGGGTCGTGGATCAGGCTCATGAAGGGAGCCAGGCCGGTGCCGGTGGCGAACATGAACAGGCGCTTGCCGGGTTTCAGGTCGCGCAGGACCAGCGTTCCCGTCGGCTTCTTGCTGACCAGCAGGGGGTCGCCCGGCTTAAGGTGCTGTAGCCGTGAGGTGAGCGGACCTTCCTCGACCTTGATGCTGAAAAATTCGAGATATTCCTCATGGTTGGCGCTGGCGATGCTGTAGGCCCGGGTCAGCGGACGACCGTCGACCTCCAGGCCGATCATCACGAACTGGCCGTTGGTGAAGCGGAGTCCGGGATCGCGGGTGGTGCGGAAAGTGAACAGGGTGTCGTTCCAGTGGTGGACCGAAGTGACTGTTTCAATGGCCAGATTGCTCATATTGATGTTCGCCCAAGTACAGGATGGTATTTATCTTAGCCCCTATCAGTTATTGATTGAAGTGGGTAATTTTCATATCATTAATCTAAAATATAGATATGAAAATCACCCTGCGCCAGTTGGCGGTCTTTGCCGCCGTCGCCCGGTTCGAAAATGTTTCGCGCGCCGCCTTGCAACTGAATATGTCGCAGTCGGCGGCGAGTACGGCACTGCTCGAACTGGAGCGTCATTTCGACAGCCCCCTGTTCGACCGTATCGGTAAGTCATTGCGCCTAAACGGCAGCGGCCGCGGCTTGCTGCCCCAGGCCGAAGATATCCTGGCGAAAGCCGGTGAAATCGAAGGCTATCTGGCGGGCGGGAGCCTGGCGCCGGTTGCCGTGGGCGCGACACTGACCATAGGCAATTATCTGGCGACCCTGGTCGTTGCCGAGTACCTGTACCGAAACCCGGGCAGCCGGGTGGATTTGAGCGTTTGCAATACGCAGCAGGTGGTCGAGCGCCTACGCCGTTTTGAACTGGATGTCGGTCTGATCGAGGGCGAGGCCAGCGATGTCGATCTCGTCTTTGAGCCGTGGCTGGATGATGAGTTGGTGGTGTTCTGCGCGCCGTCGCATGTCTTGGCCGAGGCCGGCCAGGCATCGCCTGTCGTCCTGGCTCGACAAAAATGGATCGTGCGCGAACCGGGTTCGGGTACCCGGGCATTATTCGATCGCGCCATGCGCGCGGTCGGAGCTGATGTCGACGTCTGCCTGCAATTGGAGCATACCGAGGCGATCAAGCGGGCGGTCGAGTCCGGTCTGGGGGTCGGCTGCCTGTCGCGCCTGTCCTTGCGCGAAGCCTTGCGACGCGGCAGCCTGGTCGAGATCAAAACACCCGAACTGGTGCTGCGTCGCCGCTTTCAGTTCGTTCGCCAGCGCCGAAGGCATGTCAATACGGCAACCCGGATCTTCATGGACGAGTGCCGGCGCCTGACGGGGATGGCGCGCGATACCGGCGAATTGCTGCTGCCCTTCATTCCCTGAGTGAGACCGAAGGCGGGATCATGACCCCGCCCCGTGGTGCCTGGCCTTACTTGCTGTCGCTCTGCAGTCGTTTCAGCAGATCGGCCGCCTCCTTGTCTTCGTCGCCATTCTTCGGCTCGTCGGTATCCTGGGACGACTGCTGGCGCATCAGCGACTCGAGATCGGCCGGCGGCGGCGCGGTGCCGTCGTGCATCATCTGCTGGTGTGCCCTGTCGGCATCGTCGCCATAGCTGACGATATTCGGGAAGATGATGATCAAGGCCACCATGATGATCTGGATGCCGACGAAGGGAATGGCGCCCCAGTAGATGTCGGTTGTCTTGATCGTCGGCGGCGCAACCGAGCGCAGGTAGAAAAGGGCGAAACCGAAGGGGGGGTGCATGAACGATGTCTGCATGTTCACCGCGAGCAGGACGCCGAACCAGATGAGATCGATGCCCAGTTTGTCGGCGACCGGCGCCAGCAGCGGCACGATGATGAAGGAAAGTTCGAAAAAATCGAGGAAGAAGGCCAGCACGAAAACCAGCAGATTGACCACGATCAGGAAGCCGACCTGGCCGCCGGGCAGGCTGAGCAGCAGGTGTTCGACCCAGAGGTCGCCGTTGACGCCACGGAAGACCAGGCCGAAGACAGTCGAACCGACCAGGATGAAGACGACGAAGGAAGACAGCTTGGCGGTCGTTTCCATGGCCTGCTTGAGCAGCTTGAAACTTAGCCGTTTGCGGGCAATGGCCAGGATCAGGGCGCCGGCGGCACCCATGGCGCCGCCCTCGGTCGGTGTCGCAACGCCGAGGAAAATGGTGCCGAGGACGAGAAAGATCAGCACCAGCGGCGGCAGCAGCGTGGTCAGGACGCGCAGGAGCAGCTTCAGGCCGCGCAGGCTGCGGGCTTCCGGCGGCAGGGCGGGGCAGGATGCCGGCTTGACGATCGACAGGATCGCGACGTAGCCGACGTAGAGTCCGGTCAGCACCAGGCCGGGAACGAATGCGCCTTCGTACATGTCGCCGACCGATTTGCCCAGCTGGTCGGCCATGATGATGAGCACCAGCGATGGCGGAATGATTTGGGCCAGGGTGCCGGAGGCGGCGATGACACCGGATGCCAGGCGCTTGTCGTAGCCGTAGCGCAGCATGATGGGCAGGGAAATAAGACCCATCGAGATGACCGAGGCGGCCACCACGCCGGTCGTTGCAGCAAGCAGGGCGCCGACGAAAATGACGGCGTAGGCCAGGCCGCCGCGCATCGGGCCGAAGAGCTGGCCGATGGTGTCGAGCAGGTCCTCGGCCATGCCCGATCGTTCCAGTATCAGGCCCATGAAGGTGAAGAAGGGAATGGCCAGCAGGGTGTCGTTGGCCATGATGCCGAAGATGCGTTCGGGCAGGGCCTGGAAGAGGGCCGGTGTGAGCAGGCCGAGCTCGATGCCGATGAGGCCGAAAACGATACCGTTGGCGGCCAGCGCAAAGGCGACCGGATAGCCGAAAAGCAGGAAGAGAACCAGGGCACCGAACATCAGCGGCGCCATGTTGGCGATGACCCATTCCATTATTTGGCCTCCTTGGCTTTGGCGGCGGCGATGGCGGCGGCCAGTTCTTCTTCGGCCGAGGGGCCTTTGTCCTTGTGGTTGGGGTCGTCGATCATCCCGGTCAGGAAGGCGATGCGCTTGATCAATTCGGAAACGCCCTGCAGGGCGAGCAGGGTGAAGCTGATCGGGAGCAGCGCTTTGACCGGCCAGCGCAGCAGGCCGCCGGCATTGGCCGAGTATTCGTTGATCTTGTAGGACTCGGCGACCAGCGGCAGGGAGAGCCAGAGAACCAGGGTGACCATCGGCAGCAGGAAGAAGAGACTGCCGATGATGTCGATGACGGCGAGACCGCGGGGCGACAGCTTGCCAGACAGCACGTCGATGCGGACGTGTTCATTCTTTTGCAGGGTATAGGGGGCGCAGAGCAGGAAGACAGCGGCAAACAGGTACCACTGGATTTCCAGCATGCCGTTGGAACTGTCGTCGAAAACGAAGCGATAACTGGCGTTGCCCGCGCAGATGACGGTCATCAGCAGGACCAGCCAGAATGCGCCTTTGGCGACGCGGGCATTGATCAGGTCGATCAACTGCGCGAGCTTGAGCAGAAGGGTCACGAAATTGCCTCCTCGGTTGATAGAATTCCCGGCTTCTGAAGTGGCCGAGGTTTTTGAATCTCACACGAGCTAATTTACAGTGAAGGCAAGGGGCGGAAAATGGTGGAAATCCCTACAAGCGAAGCGACCCGTATCTGCCTGGTGCGCCACGGCGAGACCGAGTGGAATGCCGGGCGGCGCATTCAGGGGCAGATCGACATCAGCCTCAACGATACCGGTCGGCGCCAGGCCGTGGCGGCCGGTCGCTGGCTCAGGGCGGCCGGCATCGCGGCACTTTACAGCAGCGATCTGAAGCGGGCGTGGACGACGGCGCAGGCCATCGGCACCGAACTGGGGCTGCTGCCGACTGCCGTGCCGGAGATGCGCGAACGTCGCTACGGGATATTCGAGGGGCTGACCTACGATGAGGCGAGGGCGAAGCATCCGGCCGGCTATGCCGCCTTCGAAGGGCGCAATGCCGACTACGCTTTCGAGAACGGCGAAAGCCTGCAGGCCATGTACCAGCGGGTTACCGGGAAGCTGACCTCCCTGGCTGCTATGCACCCGGGAGAAAGTATCGTCGTCGTGTTGCACGGTGGCGTGCTCGATATCGTCAATCGTTTTGTCCGCGGCAATGCGCTTGAAAAGCCGCGTGATTTCCTGATTCCCAACGCCGGCATCAACTGGATTTCCGTGCTCGACGGCCAATGGCGCCTCGAAAGCTGGGGCGAAACCGATCATCTGGAACCCGGTGCGCTGGACGAGCTTCCGGCGTGATAAAATTCGACCCCTTTTCAATGGCTTGAGGCATTTGACATGTTTTCCGCGAAAGACACCCTGGCAAAAGTTGACCCTGAACTCTGGCAGGCCATTCAGGCCGAAGTGCAGCGCCAGGAAGACCACATCGAACTGATCGCGTCGGAAAACTACGTGAGCAAGGCCGTCATGGAAGCACAAGGCTCCCAGCTCACCAACAAATATGCCGAAGGCTACCCCGGCAAGCGCTATTACGGCGGCTGCGAATACGTCGATGTCGCCGAGCAGATCGCCATCGACCGCCTGAAAAAGCTGTTCGGCGCCGAGGCGGCGAACGTTCAGCCGAATTCCGGTTCGCAGGCCAACCAGGCCGTGCTGATGGCCTTTGCCAAGCCAGGCGACACCATCATGGGCATGAGCCTGGCCGAGGGCGGCCACCTCACCCACGGCATGGCGCTCAACATGTCCGGCAAATGGTTCAACGTCGTCTCCTACGGCCTGAACGAAAAGGAAGAAATCGACTACGAACGGATGGAAGCGCTGGCCCGCGAGCACAAGCCGAAAATTATCGTCGCCGGCGCCTCGGCCTATGCCCTGCGTATCGACTGGGAGCGCTTTGCCAAGGTCGCCAAGGAAGTCGGCGCCATTTTCTGGGTCGACATGGCCCACTATGCGGGCCTGATCGCCGCCGGTTTCTATCCGAACCCGGTTCCCTTCGCCGATGTCGTCACCTCGACCACCCACAAGACACTGCGCGGCCCGCGCGGCGGCGTCATCCTGATGAAGGCCGAGCACGAAAAGGCGCTCAATTCAGCCATCTTCCCCGGCTTGCAGGGTGGTCCGCTCGAGCATGTCATCGCCGCCAAGGCGGTCGCCTTCAAGGAAGCAGCCGGCCCCGATTTTCGCAACTACCAGGAACAGGTCATCGCCAACGCCCGCGTCATGGCGCGCGTGCTCGGCGAGGAGCGCGGCCTGCGCATCGTTTCGGGCCGCACCGAAAGCCACGTCTTCCTGCTCGACCTGCGGGCCAAGAACATCACCGGCAAGGATGCCGAAGCGGCTCTTGGCCGGGCGCACATTACGGTCAACAAGAACGGCATCCCGAACGATCCGCAGAAGCCCTTCGTCACCTCGGGTATCCGCATCGGTTCGCCGGCGATGACGACGCGCGGTTTCGGCGAAATCGAAGCCGAAACGATTGCCCACCTGCTTGCCGACGTGCTGGATGCGCCGAACGACGAGGCCGTGGCCGCCGCCGTGCGGGCCAAGGTCGCGGCGCTGTGCAAGAAATTCCCTGTGTACGGCGCCTAAGGCGAGATGTCTCGGGGGCGAACCCTTAAGCGGACAAGCCGCCCCCGGTCACTCGATTCTGGAACCCAGCTATGAAATGTCCTTTCTGCGGCGCCGAGGATACGGCGGTGGCCGATACCCGCCTCAATGACGAGGCCGATGTCGTTCGCCGCCGCCGAAAGTGCAATGCCTGCGACAAGCGATTTACTACCTACGAGCGAGCCGAAATCCAGCTGCCTCAGGTGGTCAAGAAAAACGGTCTGCGCACGGAATTCAGCCGGGCCAAGCTGCGCGCCAGCCTGGAACTGGCATTGCGCAAGCGCCCGGTTTCCATCGAGTCGGTCGATGCCGCAGTGGCCGATATCGAAGAACGTCTGCTCTCGGCAGGCGAACGCGAGGTGACCACGCAGCAACTGGGCGAACTGGTCATGCGCGAGTTGAAGAAGCTCGACAAGGTGGCCTACATTCGTTTCGCTTCCGTCTATCGCAATTTCGAAGACGTCGATGCCTTTTCCCGGGCAATCCGCGAAGTGTCCCCATCCAACAAGGAAAAATGAGCTTTACCGCCGTCGATCACGGCATG
>JAJXVG010000275.1:0-2854 GCA_021782315.1 Pseudomonadota bacterium
ACGTCGGACTGGGCAGCCGCTGGTTCCGCCACCTCTGCGCCGAGCGCGGACTGCCGCCGGAAAAGACCTATCTCGACCTGCTTTCCCGCTACAGTGCGCCATGGCCGCACGGAAAAATGAATGAATCTGCCCGCCTGGCAGCCGGTTTCAGCGTCGACGAACTGGCGGCACTGGCGAAAAAAAGTTAAAATAATCAGATCAATGCGTTGATGCACCGCCCGCAGTATTTCCGAGCAGCCCCCGGTTCAGGTAGGTTTCGTTTGCAGGTTCACCCCATTGATTCGCCCCCGGTATGGCTGCATCGGGGTACTCAGGCCGCCCGACCATCGGGCCAATCCGTCGCCGGTTATAACAATGTGAATGGCGACGATGAAAGGAAACAGCATCTATGTCGACCACCCCCGACAGCTTCGCCGATCTCGGCTTAAGCGAAACGCTACTCAAGACCCTCACCGAAATCGGCTACGAAACCCCGTCGCCGATCCAGGCCCAGTGCATTCCCGTCCTCCTCGAAGGCCATGACCTGATCGGCATGGCCCAGACCGGCACCGGCAAGACCGCCGCCTTCGCCCTGCCGCTGATGGAACAGATCGACGTCAAGCTGACCAAGCCGCAGGCCCTGATCCTGACGCCGACGCGCGAACTGGCCATCCAGGTCGCCGAAGCCCTGCAGACCTACGCCAAGAACCTGCCCGGTTTCCACGTCCTGCCCATCTACGGCGGCCAGAGCTACACCATCCAGCTCAAGCAACTGTCGCGCGGCGCCCACGTCATCGTCGGCACGCCGGGCCGCGTCATGGATCACCTCGAGCGCAAGACGCTCAACCTCGACCACCTGAAGACCATGGTCCTCGACGAAGCCGACGAAATGCTGCGCATGGGCTTCATCGACGACGTCGAATGGATACTCGAACGCACCCCGCCCCAGCACCAGACCGCGCTCTTTTCGGCGACCATGCCGGAACAGATCCGTCGCGTCGCCCAGAAATACCTGGTCGAGCCGCGCGAAATCAAGATCAAGTCGGCCACCGCCACGGTCGCCGCCATTCGCCAGGTTTACTGGCAGGTCAGCGGCATGCACAAGCTGGACGCCCTGACCCGCATCCTCGAAGTCGAGGAAGACTTCGACGCCGCCATCATCTTCGTCCGCACCAAGACGGCCACCGTCGAACTGGCCGACAAGCTCTCGGCCCGCGGTTACGCCGCCGCCGCCCTGAACGGCGACCTCAACCAGCAGATGCGCGAACGGGTCATCGAGCAATTGAAATCCGGCGCCCTGGACATCGTCATCGCCACCGACGTGGCCGCCCGCGGCATCGACGTGCCGCGCGTCAGCCACGTGGTCAACTACGACATCCCCTACGACACCGAAGCCTACGTGCACCGCATCGGCCGCACCGGCCGCGCCGGCCGCACCGGTAACGCCATTCTCTTCGTCGCGCCGCGCGAGATCCGCATGCTGCGCACCATCGAGCGCGCCACCCGCCAGCCGATCGCACCGCTCACCCTGCCCAGTCGGGCCGACGTCACCAACAAGCGGGTCGCCGACTTCAAGGAAAAAGTCGCCGAGGTGCTCAACGCCGAAGGCCTCGATTTCTTCGCCAACATCGTCTCGCAGATCGCCGAAGAACAGAATGTCGGCGCCGAGGAAGTCGCCGCCGCGCTGGCCATGATGGCCCAGCAAGGCAAGCCGCTGCAGATCGCCGGCGAGGACCCGCGTCCTGCCCCGGCCCCATCCTTCGACAGCCGTCCGCGACCGGGCAGCTTTGGCGAGCGCGACGAGCGCAAGCCGCGTTTCGACCGCGGCGACAAACCCGGCTTCGAAAATCGCGGCGAGCGTCCGCGTCGCGAAGAGCGCCCGACCCGTGCCGCCCCGAGCGGCGACATGGTGCGCTATCGCATCGACGTCGGCCGGGATCACGGCGTCCAGGTCAAGGATATCGTCGGCGCCATCGCCAACGAAGCCGGCATCGAAAGCCGCTTCATCGGCCGCATCGCCCTCTACGACGAATCGAGCACGGTCGAACTGCCGGCCGGCATGCCGGGCGAGGCCGCCAACGCCCTGAAGCGCACCCGCGTCCGTGGCGTGCCGATCAACCTGCGACCGGACGAAGGCCGTCAGGACAGCGGCGAACGCAGCTTCAAGAAAAAGAGCTTCGGCGACCGCTGACCGCGGAATCGGGCAGCAATCCCACCAGGCCACGGCAAGTCCGTGGCCTTTTTGTTGCTCGCCCGGTCATGAGGGTCTGCCCCCACCGATCCGGCGACGAGTCGAGAAAAACGCCAAAGTTGCCGACGTCCGGATTAGGGTGGCTTTCCGATCCTTCTCTCGGATCAGTTGCTTCTGTGCGGTCCGTGATTGCCCGATATGTCACACAAATCCGGACAGCCAGCGAATTTGCTCCAGATGCCACAAGACAGGCAGCCACCAACGCACTGCAGCGCACCCGCGTCCATAGCTGTGCCTGTCCGCGCTATATCAACGGACCTTTGCCGCCGGTACATAGATCGGCACATAAACGGGGGTGTCCCGTTGCAAGGGCATCGACAGGCTGACCTTTCCCTTTTGGCTCACCTGTTCGCGACTTCCACATTTTTCGACCCATACGAAGAGATCGTTCTCGGCGAAATTTGGCGTGCCCGTTACCCGATAACAACCTTCCGGCTGAAGTTCGGCTTCGATTACCAGGTCGTAATATTTCACCGAAGCGAACAGAAAACTGCCGCGTTTGATGCGCGCATTGACAATCCCTGGGAGAAAACTCATCCGCTGACGGCGAGGCATCTCCTTGAGCATAGCTCGGGCCTCCAGGAGACGATCATTAAGTGGTACCACAACGAGTTGCAGCGTTAC
>JAJXVG010000275.1:2864-3254 GCA_021782315.1 Pseudomonadota bacterium
CCGTCGACCGCCGACAAACGATAGGTTTCATCGAGACTGTCTTCGCCCCGACCGCCATAGGTCGTGCCCGCGATTTCCACTGTCGCGTTCTCGGGAGCGGCGTAAAAATGATCGCCGGTAGCACAGGCGGACAGCAGCAATACGCTCAAACATCCAACAAGACCACGGTTCAGTTGGCGGCGCCCTCGCTGCAAAGAAGATTCAAGAGTAAGCGTGCTACGCATCGATATGCACCGGAATATCGCTCGTACCAGCCAAGGCAGCGACGGCCAGGAAAAATTTGAATTCGAGCGTCGTTTGATCGTCCTCGGGCCGCACAAGATCCGCCGAGTCGCCAGATAACTCGAAGCGATCATCCAAGTAACCGAGGAAATAGGCCAGGAGCTTTGC
>JAJXVG010000276.1 GCA_021782315.1 Pseudomonadota bacterium
CGCTTACTCAGGACGATTGTCTCTGCCGCCAGGTTCGGTGCGTTTTTTCCTGGCATTGGAGGGCAGCCAAACCCGTCGCTAGGCAGTTTCAAGGATAGTGAATGCGGGACCGAAGACCTCTTCTCTCACGGCCAGGCGGCAAAATGCTCGTGATGTTTGTCGTCATCTGGACCGCCCTGGTGCTCTCGTCACTGCTCGCCCAGCGCGAGCAACTGAACCGGACTGCCAGCGCCCTGGCGCGCATCGATGCGATAGCCAATTTGAAAAAGGACATGTCCATCCGCAAATGGGCTTCCAGTGTCGGCGGCGTGTTCATTCGCGAGGAAAAAATCCCTCCCTTCAATTCGCTGGAGGAAGCCGAGCGTTTCACGGTGGACCGGGCCAATGGCGAGGTTTTGCACCTGGTGTCGGTGACGCCGATACACCTGCTACTGGCCATTCAGGAGACCAGCAACAACGCCTTCGGCAAAGGCGGGCGCGAACGCCTCACCTCGAAGCAACTGCGCAACATCGAGAACGCGCCGGACGACTGGGAAGCCAGCGCCCTGGACGCCCTGAGCAAAGGTTCGGAGATGATTACCGAATCCGTCCCGAAGAAAGGTTCGCACGGACTGATGCGGGCCATGATCCCGATGCGCATGGAAAAGGAATGCCTGGAGTGCCACCGCGACACCCTGGTCCCCGTCGGCGGCCTGCGCGGCGGCGCCACCATATCGATCAACCTCAACGCCTACCGCACTGCCCAGGAGCCGACCTGGCGGGCGATCCAGCTCTGGCATCTCGGCATCTGGATCATCGGACTTCTCGGTTTCCTGAGCTTCAGCTACTTCGCGCGGCGTCGCGATATCGAAAAGTCCCGACTCGACGAGGAGCGCCATGAAAACGAGATGGCCTTTGGCGCCATGGCCGAGGGGGCGGTAATCACCGATGCCGGGGGGACGATACTCTGGGTCAATGATGCATTCTGCCGGATCAGCGGCTACTCGCGCGAGGAAGTGATCCGTCAGAACCCCCGCCTGCTCAAGTCCGGTCGACACGATGCCGAATTCTATCGGCGGCTCTGGGTGCAATTGACGGAGAGCGGCCACTGGCGCGGCGAACTGTGGAACAGGCGCAAGTCGGGCGAAGTATTTCCCGAGGAAATATCGATCCAGGCGCTGAAAGGGGCCGACGGCCGTATCCGACGCTTCATATCGATCTTTTCGGACATCACCGAGCGCAAACGCATTGAAAAGGAATTGCAGGATTACCGTGAAGACCTCGAAAAGCTGGTGCGCCAGCGTACCGAGGAGTTAACCGAGGCGCGCGACGCGGCCGAGGCGGCCAACCGCTCGAAATCGACCTTCCTGGCGAACATGAGCCACGAGTTGCGAACCCCGCTCAATGCCGTCATCGGCTTTTCTCAGCTGATGGAAAAAGACCCTGCCCTGGCCGATACGCAACGACGCCACATCGAGATCATCAATCACTCCGGCAATCATCTGCTGACCTTGATCAACGACGTCCTGGAATTGTCGAAAATCGAATCGGGCAAACAGGAAATGTACCAAGAGGATGTCAACCTCGCCTGCCTACTCGAACAGGTCCTCGGCATGGTACGCCTGCGGGCCGAACAAGCCGGGCTGACACTGAATCTCGAAAGCGACAATCTACCGACGACGGTCGTCCTCGACCCGCTGATGTTGCGCCAGATACTTCTCAACCTGCTCTCCAATGCCATCAAATTCACGACGGAAGGCAAGGTCTCATTGCGGGTGCTAGCGGAGGAGCGGGACGACGATCTCGTTCGCCTGAGTTTCAGTGTCACCGACACCGGTATCGGCATCCGGCCGGAAGATCAGCTACGCGTCTTTCGTCCCTTCGAACAGGCCGGCACCCCGCAGCAGGGCGGCACCGGGCTGGGCCTGAGCATCTGCGAACAATATGCGAGCATGATGGGCGGACGCCTGACCCTCGAGTCGACCCCGGGCATAGGTTCGTCCTTCAGCTTTACCATTGATGTTCCGGCTGGCAATGACAAATCGACGATTGCCGCTCCAGGGCGAGTCGTCGCCCTGGAAGCGAAGCAGCAAGGCCGTTCCGTCCTGGTCGTGGACGACATGCCGGAAGCACGCCTGCTCGTCCGCTCCCTGCTCGAACCGCTCGGTTTCAGAATCAGCGAGGCGGCCTGTGTCGCCGAGGCCGAACTCGCCTGCGGTTCGGGGCTGCCAGACCTCGTTTTCCTCGACTGGTTTTTGCCCGACGGCAGCGGCCTGTCGCTCATTCGACAGATACGCAGCCGCGGTGAAATACGGCAACCCCGCATTGTCATGCTGACTGCCAACGCGCTTGAGGAAAGCCGCCAGGAAGCACTGGCCGCAGGTGCCGACGATTTTCTGAGCAAGCCCTACGAGGAAGACGAGTTTTACGCGATCGTCGAAAGGCAGCTGGCCATACGCTTTACCCGCCAACCGATTCGCAATGTGCTGACGGCAACCGCAGTAGCCAATGGAATTTCGGCCGCAGACCTGCTCGGACTGCCGCCCGAAACCCGGGCACAATTGGCCCAGGCCGCACTCTCCCTGAATCCCGAACAAATCGCCGATGCCCTGCACCAATTGGCCGAGGCCTATCCCGAACTGGCACAGGGCCTGGCCGAATTTTCCGATCCACGCCGCTACCAGCGCCTCTGGCAGGTACTTGGCATTCTCGACAGTGAGGCGTAAGCATGGCCGACACCCTGTTCAGGCGTACCGAAGTGATGGTTGTCGAAGACACATCGGCTTCCCTGACATTGCTTTGCGAATTGCTGACCCAGGCCGGCTACACCGTCCGCCCGGCCCCCGGCGGCGCCATGGCCCTGCGCTCGGCGCAGGCCAGCCCTCCCGACCTGATCCTGCTCGATATCCGCATGCCCGGCATCGACGGCTACGAGGTCTGCCGCCGCCTGAAAAACGACGTACGGACCAGGGACGTTCCGGTCATCTTTCTTTCCGCCCTGCGCGACGAAGCCGACACCTTGCGCGGCTTCGCGCTGGGTGCCGTCGATTTCATCGCCAAGCCCTACCGCCCAGAGGAAGTCCTTGCCCGCGTCCGCACCCATGCCGAACTGCGCAGATTGCAAAACGGCCTCGAAGACCGCGTCCGGGAACGCACGGCCCAGTTGCTGGCGGCCCAGGCCAGTCTGTTCGATTCGCAGAGCAGATTGCAGGAGTTGACCGGCTTCCTGCAGAAGGTGCGCGAGGAAGAGCGCACCCGCATCGC
>JAJXVG010000277.1 GCA_021782315.1 Pseudomonadota bacterium
GACGTGCGGTTTCGTACGCGTGAATTTTTCCTTAGCCATTATCAGTTCTCCAGCAATTATTTCTTGTTGATGACAGCCTCAGCGACGTTCTTCGGCGCTTCGGTGTAGTGCTTGAATTCCATCGAGTAGGTTGCACGACCCTGGGACAGGGAGCGCACCGACGTGGAATAGCCGAACATCTCGGACAGCGGAACTTCGGCCTTGACGAGCTTGATGCCGCCGACCTGGTCTTCCATGCCCTGGACGATGCCGCGACGGGAAGAAAGGTCGCCCATGACATTACCCATGTATTCCTCGGGCGTTTCGACCTCAACCGCCATCATCGGCTCGAGCAGCGTCGGGCTGGCCTTCTTCATGCCTTCCTTGAAGGCCATGGAGGCGGCCATGCGGAACGCATTTTCGTTGGAGTCAACGTCGTGGTAGGAACCGTCGAACAGCGTGAACTTGATATCGACAACCGGGAAACCGGCCAGGACGCCGCTCGTCACGGCATCGCGCAAGCCCTTGTCGACCGCCGGAATGAATTCGCGCGGCACGACGCCGCCCTTGATGGCGTCGACGAATTCGTAGCCCTTGCCGGCTTCGTTCGGCTCGATCTTGAGCCAGACGTGGCCGAACTGACCGCGACCGCCGGACTGCTTGACGAACTTGCCTTCCTGCTCGACCGACTTCTTGATGCACTCGCGATAAGCCACCTGCGGCGCACCAACCGTTGCCTCGACGTTGAATTCGCGGCGCATGCGGTCAACCAGAATTTCCAGGTGCAGTTCGCCCATCCCGGAAATGATGGTCTGACCCGACTCTTCGTCGGTACGCACACGGAAGGATGGATCTTCCTGGGCCAGACGACCCAGGGCCAGACCCATCTTCTCCTGGTCGGCCTTGGTCTTCGGTTCAACGGCGACGTGAATCACCGGCTCCGGGAAAACCATGCGTTCAAGGGTAATGACCTTGGCCGGATCGCACAAGGTGTCACCGGTCGTCGCTTCCTTCAGGCCCACCGCAGCGGCGATGTCGCCGGCGCGCACTTCCTTGATTTCTTCGCGCTGGTTGGCGTGCATCTGCAGAATACGACCCAGGCGCTCCTTACGACCCTTGACCGGGTTGTAAACGGTATCGCCGGAATTGATCACCCCGGAGTAGACGCGGAAGAAGATCAACTGGCCGACAAAGGGGTCGGTCATGATCTTGAAGGCGAGGGCCGAGAAAGCCTCGTCATCGGCGGCACGACGCTCGCCCTCGGACTCGTTCTCGAGAATGCCCTTGACCGGCGGAATATCGACCGGCGACGGCAGCAGTTCGATGACGGCGTCGAGCATCTTCTGCACGCCCTTGTTCTTGAAGGCGGTGCCACACAGCATCGGCTGAATTTCGCAGGCGATGGTCCGGGTACGCAGACCGAAAATGACGTCAGCTTCCGACAAATCACCTTCTTCCAGGTACTTGTTCATCAACTCTTCGGAAGCCTCGGCCGCCGCCTCGACCATCTGCTCGCGCCAGCTCGCCGCATCAGCCGCCAATTCAGCGGGAATGTCGCGCGCTTCGTATTTCATGCCCTGGGAAGCCTCGTCCCAGTAGATGGCCTTCATCTTGATCAGGTCGACCACGCCCTCGAACTTGTCTTCGGCGCCGATGGGAATGACGATGGGAACCGGGTTGGCCTTCAGGCGCAGCTTCAGCTGATCGACGACGCGGAAGAAGTTGGCGCCGGAACGGTCCATCTTGTTGACGAAGGCCAGGCGCGGCACGCCGTACTTGTTGGCCTGACGCCAAACGGTTTCGGACTGCGGCTGAACCCCACCGACCGCGCAATAAACCATGCAGGCAGCATCGAGCACACGCATGGAACGCTCGACCTCGATGGTGAAGTCGACGTGGCCCGGGGTGTCGATGATATTGATGTGGTGCGGCTGGAACTGCTTGTCCATGCCGCTCCAGAAACAGGTCGTCGCAGCGGAGGTGATGGTGATGCCGCGTTCCTGCTCCTGTTCCATCCAGTCCATGGTGGCGGCGCCGTCATGCACCTCGCCGATCTTGTGATTGACACCGGTGTAGTACAGGATGCGCTCGGTCGTTGTCGTCTTGCCGGCGTCGATGTGGGCGCTGATACCGATATTGCGGTAGCGCTCGATGGGAGTTTTACGTGCCACGTTAAAGCCCTTTGAAAATTAGAAGCGGAAGTGAGCAAAAGCCTTGTTGGCCTCCGCCATGCGGTGCACTTCGTCGCGCTTCTTGACGGCTCCACCGCGATTCTCGGCGGCTTCCAGCATTTCGGCAGCCAAACGCTGACCCATGGACTTCTCGGAACGCTTGCGGGCGGATTCGCGCAGCCAGCGCATGGCCAGCGCGGCGCGGCGGGCCGGGCGAACCTCGACCGGAACCTGGTAGTTGGCGCCGCCGACGCGACGCGATTTCACTTCGACCATCGGGCGAACGTTCGCCATGGCGGAACCGAAGACTTCGAGCGGGTCCTTGCCGGACTTGGTGGTGATGATATCGAAGGCGCCGTAGACGATGCGTTCGGCGACGGATTTCTTGCCGCTTTGCATGATGGCGTTAACGAATTTGGAAACATCGACATTGCCGAACTTGGGATCCGGGAGAATGTCACGCTTGGGTACTTCACGACGACGGGGCATATTGACCTCAATTAAACACGATTCAGTTGAAAAGCCGGGCTAGGGTTTAACCCTCCCGGCCTCTCCCAACCGCCCAAAGGGACGGCCACTTACTCAAGCCACTAAATAAATCAAGCAGCCTTCGGACGCTTCGCCCCGTATTTGGAACGGGACTGCTTACGATCCTTCACACCCTGGGTATCCAAGGAACCACGCACGGTGTGGTAACGCACACCCGGCAAGTCCTTGACGCGACCACCACGAATCAGGACCACGGAGTGCTCCTGCAGGTTATGGCCTTCACCACCAATGTAGGAAATCACTTCAAAGCCATTGGTCAGACGCACCTTGCAAACCTTACGAAGCGCCGAGTTCGGCTTCTTCGGCGTGGTCGTATAGACACGTGTGCAGACGCCACGCTTCTGCGGGCACTTTTCCAGAGCAGGAACCTTGCTCTTGGCCTTTTCGGCTACGCGCGGCTTGCGCACGAGCTGGTTAATGGTCGGCATATCAAACTTCCTTCAACGGCCGGGCATCAAAATTCGATACACGACGGCT
>JAJXVG010000069.1:0-11176 GCA_021782315.1 Pseudomonadota bacterium
GACGTTCTGCTCACGGCGGACCGTCGCTGCGATTTCGCTCAAACCGTGCTGCAGAATCCAGCGCAGACACCAGTAGCGCTCCATTTGGCGCTGAAAATCGGCGTAGGCGGCATAGGTCTGCTCGAAATCGCGCATGGCGCCGAAGAGTTCGGCCGATTTCTGGGCAAAGGCCGGTGTTTCTCCCTTCAGGCAGGCGATCAGCTGCCATTGATTGACCATGTCGCAGTAGCGGCGCAGCGGCGAGGTCATCCAGGCATATTGCGGCACGCCGAGACCCTCGTGCGGCAAGGGCGAGGTCGTCATTCGCACCTTGCCCTGCGTCTGGGCGCGATACAGGCAGGCCACGTTCTTCTCCGCGAGCAGACCGCCCCAGGTCGAGTTGGCGACGATCATCAGTTCGGCAACCAGCTTATCGAGGGGGCTGCCGCGCCTGCGCTCGGTAATCTCGACGGTACACCCATCCGGTTCGGCCAGATCGCCGCCAATTTCGAAATTGTAGTCGTTAATGCCTTGCATCGCCGACGGCTTGCCGCGACGGCCTTCGCAGGCATTGGCAAAATGCCAGAGATGGAGCAGTTCGTCCCTGAACGGCCGGTCGGGCAAGACGCCGTTGACGCTTTCGGCGTTGAACCACGGTTCGATTTCGTGATGGCGCAGGTTGGTGGCGATGTGCACCATTTCAAGCCGGGACTCGTGGCCGACGATCTCCAGCGACTGGTTGACCGTCAGATAGAGGGAGACCGCGGGGCAATCGACGCCGCCGGCCAGCGTGAAACGCTGGACCACGGCATCGGGCAGCATGGTGATCTTGTTGCCGGGCATGTAGACCGTCGACAGCCGGGCGCGAGCGACGCCGTCGAGCGGCGAACCGTGTTCGATGGCGAGGCCGGGCGCGGCAATGTGGATGCCGATGCGCGAACCGATACCGGGCAGCTTGACGACCGACAGCGCATCGTCGATCTCGGTCGTGTTGGCGTCGTCGATCGAGAAGGCACGGACATCCGCACGCGGCAGGTCGCTCGGTAGCCTGGGCGCATCGAGAGCAGGAAAAGCAACGCCCCGGGGAAACTGCTCGTGCAGAAAACGCCGGTAATGCAGGAAATAGGGGGACTTGACGGCGCCGCACTTGAACAGCATCTGCGCCGCAGTCAGGCCGGTTTCCGCACAGGCGGTTTCGAAGGCCTTGGTTTCCGGCTTATTGCGATCCGGAGAGTAGAGCAACGCATCGGTCAGCGCACCGATTTCCGGCGGCAGGCGGAAGGCCTTCAGCTCGCCGATCCAGCCTTCCATCGTGAGCGCTTGCTGACGCTTTTTTTCAAGACCGGCCAGAGCAGCTGCGAGAATGTCGGCGGGCGCCTTGCGGAAGCGGCCCTTGCCTTTGCGATGGAAATAGACGGGCGCTGCGTGCAGGGCAAGCAGCACCGCCGTCGCGTCGACCGGGGCGGGTTCGTGTCCGTAGTAATCACGGGCAAAATCAAGAAACGAAAATTCGCCATCGTTGACGCACTCCCAAAGGAATTCCGCTTCGATTTCCTCGGCCAGCGGCGTGGCCGCATCGAGCAAGGCCGCTGCCGAGGGTTTTTCAAAACGCAGCAACACGGTTGCTGCCTTGATCTTGCTGCGCTTGCCAGTAGGCATTTCGACCTGCAACGAGCTATCGTTGTCGGCCATGACGCTGCCGGCCTTAAAGCCGCCATCTTCTTCGAACAATACATTCATCGGCGGATTATAGCCCAGCGTATTCAATGATTTGCGGCACGAAATCCGGAAACTTCGTGAAGCTGTGGTCGCCACCGGTCAGGACAGTTTGCCGGCAGCCGGCGTAAAAGGCTTGCGCCTGACGAAAATCGAGCACCTCGTCGCCGGTCTCGAGCAGCAGCCAGTAGCGGCCGGCGGTCGGCCGGCACACCCGGGCCTTCAATTGAGCGGCGTGTGCCGGGCTGAACGAAAATTGCTCGCCGCTGTAAAAATTGGCGTGATTGCCGACAAATTTCGACACATCCAGGCAGTCGATTACCGCCGGATTGATCAGAACGGCGTTCAAACCATATTTTTCCGCCAAATGATTGGCGTAATGCCCGCCCAGCGAGGAACCGACCAGGGTGAGCGGCCGGCCGGCCCGCTCGATCATGGAGGAGAGGTCGGCCACCGCCTCGTCCGGGACGGGCGACAACTGGGGGCAGAGAAATTGCGCCGCCATCCCGCGCCGCGCCATCGCCTCGGCCAGCAGGCGCGATTTCCACGAGGCAGGCGAGGAACAGAAACCGTGCAGGTAAAGGATCAGCCCGCGGTCCATTGCACCCAGCCGAAATGCGCGGTACCCAGGACAATCAGGCCGAAGGCGATGCGATACCAGGCGAAAATGCTGAAATCGTGGCTGGATACGTAGCGCAACAACCAGCGCACGCACAGGAAAGCCGAAACGAAGGCGGAAACGAAGCCGACCACCCACATGCCGAGATCGTCGGCATTGAGCAGGGCGCGCTCCTTGTACAGGGTATAGGCCGTCGCCGCGAACAGGGTGGGAATCGCCAGGAAAAATGAAAACTCCGTCGCCGCCTTGCGCGACAGGCCGAAAAACAGGCCGCCGATTATCGTTGCGCCGGAACGGGAAGTCCCGGGAATCAGCGCCAGGGCCTGGGCAAACCCGAGTTTCAGGGCGTCCCGCGGCGTAATTTCGTCTACGCTTTCGATGCGGATGGTATGGGTCCGCCGCTCGGCCCACAGAATGAAGAAGCCGCCGACGATGAAGGCGAGCGCCACCGGAACGGGCTTGAACAGATGCGCCTCGACGCCCTTCTTGAAGAGCAGGCCGAGCACGGCCAGGGGCATGAAGGCGATGGCGAGGTTGAGCACCAGCCGGTTGGCCAGCGGGTCGCGGCCGAGACCGCGAAAGACCCCGGCGATACGCACGCGGTACTCCCAGACGACGGCGAGAATGGCGCCGAACTGTATGACAATTTCGAACAACTTGCCACGATCGTCGTTGAAATTCAAAAGATCACCGGCCAAAATCAGGTGGCCGGTCGACGAGATCGGCAGGAATTCGGTCAGCCCTTCGACGATGCCAAGAATGAGCGCTTTGATGAGAAGGATCGAGTCCATGAAATACGGCCTGTGCGGTTAGCGAATGGAAAGCATCGCATTCTACTATCCCGGATGTGTCAATACCTCGAGTTCGCTCAGCCATTTCAGGGCATGCTCACGGGATGGGCCGCACATGTCCGCAGCCGACTGCAGGCCGCTGCAACAGCCCGGCCGTTCGGGCCGGCCGAAGAGGGTGCAGCGCAGTTCACCGTCGAGATGCCGGCAAATCATACCGGCCGGCTTGGCCAGCGAAGAAATCGAAGGAGCGATGCAGCAGGCGGCGCAATGAGGGCGACAATCCATGGGAGCGATTCAAGTGGACGGCGGCCGTAGCCGCCGATCAGGGGCAGAAGGGCGAAGCCGGTTCGGATCGAGGACCGGAGCGGCGGATTCGGCAACAATAGCGCAAATCGCCGAACCGGCGGAAACGGGTGCCCCCCTCGGCGCCGCCAATCGCCAAGGAAGTCAGGTCATGCAAAATCCGCCATGGCCCGCAAGAAAGCCGGGCGGCAAGCGGGAATCGCCCTCGGCGCCGCGAGGGCAGCGTCCGATATCGGCTCAGTAACCGTGCGGCCGGTGACCGTCGTCGTGCCCGCCCATCGGCGACTCACCGGAAACCTTCCGTTCGAGCAGTTGCTTGCGTTGCTCCGGCGTCAGGAGCTCATAGACCTGGCGTTCGGCCCTCGCCCGCGCCAGGGTCAAGTCGGCCATCGCCCGGGCTGCCTGCCCGGCCAGTTCGCTCGCCTTCGATTCGTCGTAGTCCGGCGACAGGACCAGCTTGCGCAAACTCTCTTCGACATTGCGGGCGGCCTTGAACCTGTCGCGCATGGCCGGCGCCTGCGCATGCATGATCTCGAAAACCTTGTCGCGCTGCGCCTCGTTCAAATCGAGGCCATGCAAATAGGGCGGCATCCGCCCGCCATCCGCACCCGGTGCGCCGGCACAGGCCGCGGCCCCCTGGCTGACAGCCAGTGCAGCCAGGGGCAAGACCAGCGAAATGCCGGTCGCAAGAAAAAAACCTCGCCAATTGAATTGGGGAAAACGCATCGCACACATCCTTTCATTGAATAACCCGGGCCTCGCCCGAGGACAGGAGAAATAATCTCCCGCGACTCGGTTAAGCGACGTCAGGAAAAGGTAAATGGTCGTAAATGCGCCTTCCGGAAGAGCCATCAACCGGGCACTCCCAAGAAAAGGCGGCTCGATCGGCCGCCTCCCGTCTATCTGAATCCCGATCGGATCAGACCCTGCTATAGACCTCGGCGCCGGACTTGACGAATTCGACCGCCTTCACCGCCATCCCCTTCTCCAGCGCTGCCTCTTCATCGACCCCCTGTTGCGCCGCGAACTCCCTGACCTCCTGGGTGATTTTCATCGAGCAGAAATGCGGGCCGCACATCGAGCAGAAGTGGGCGACCTTGGCCGATTCCTTGGGCAGGGTTTCGTCGTGGAATTCGCGTGCCTTGTCCGGGTCGAGACCGAGGTTGAACTGGTCGTCCCAGCGGAACTCGAAGCGCGCCTTGGACAGCGCGTTGTCGCGTATCTGTGCGCCGGGGTGCCCCTTGGCGAGATCGGCTGCATGGGCAGCCAGCTTGTAGGTAATGATCCCCGTCTTGACGTCGTCCTTGTCGGGCAGCCCAAGGTGCTCCTTGGGGGTGACGTAGCAGAGCATGGCGGTGCCGTACCAGCCGATCATGGCGGCGCCGATGCCGCTGGTGATGTGGTCGTAGCCCGGGGCGATGTCCGTGGTCAACGGGCCGAGGGTGTAGAACGGGGCTTCGTCGCAATGCTCCAGTTGCAGGTCCATGTTTTCCTTGATCATATGCATGGGCACATGGCCGGGGCCTTCGATCATGACCTGGACGTCGTGCTTCCAGGCGATCTGGGTCAGTTCGCCGAGGGTCTTGAGTTCGCCGAGTTGGGCTTCGTCGTTGGCATCGTAGATTGAGCCGGGACGCAGGCCGTCGCCGAGGGAAAAAGCCACGTCGTAGGCCTTCATGATTTCACAGATTTCCTCGAAATGGGTGTAGAGGAAGCTTTCCTGATGGTGGGCGAGGCACCACTTGGCCATGATCGAGCCGCCGCGGGAAACGATGCCGGTCATCCGGTTGGCGGTCAGCGGCACGTAGCGCAGCAGCACGCCGGCGTGGATGGTGAAGTAATCGACACCCTGCTCTGCCTGTTCGATCAGGGTATCGCGGAAGATTTCCCAGGTCAGGTCTTCGGCCTTGCCGTTGACCTTTTCCAGGGCCTGATAGATGGGCACGGTGCCGATGGCGACCGGGCTGTTGCGAATGATCCATTCGCGGGTTTCGTGGATGTTCTTGCCGGTGGACAGATCCATCACCGTATCGCCGCCCCAGCGGATCGACCAGGTCATTTTCTCGACCTCTTCCTGGATGGAGGAGCCGAGCGCCGAGTTGCCGATATTGGCGTTGATCTTTGTCAGGAAGTTGCGGCCGATGATCATCGGCTCGCTTTCCGGGTGATTGATGTTGTTGGGAATGATGGCGCGGCCGCGGGCGATTTCGCTGCGGACGAATTCCGGGGTGATTTCTTCCGGGATGCTGGCGCCGAAATTCTGGCCCGGGTGCTGGCGACCGAGCAGGGCGGCCATTTTTTCGCCCATTTTCCCGGTTGCCCGCAGGGATTCCATGTAGGCGCGGCGGTTGTTGTTTTCGCGGATGGCGACGTATTCCATTTCGGGGGTGATAATGCCTTGGCGGGCGTAGTGCATCTGGCTGACGTTCTTGCCGGCCTTGGCGCGTAGCGGCTTGCGGTGCAAGCCGGGGAAGCGCAGTTCGTCGAGGCCGGGATCGGTGGCGCGGGCACGGCCGAATTCGGAGCTCAGGCCGGGGAGTTCTTCGACATCGCCGCGCTCGGCGATCCATTGGGCTCGCAATGCCGGCAGTCCGGAGCGGATGTCGATCTTTACCGCCGGGTCGGAGTAGGGACCGGAGCAGTCGTAGACATAGATCGGCGGATTCTTTTCTCCGCCGAAGGCGGTCGGCGTGTCGTCCTGTGAAATTTCTCGCATCGGGACGCGAATGTCCGAGCGGGAGCCTTCGATGTAAACCTTGCGGGAATTCGGCAGCGGCTGGACTGCGGCCTCGTCGACATGGGCGTTGGCGGCGAGGAATTGTTCTTTGGCGTTCATGGTGGCTCCGTGCGTAATTGCAGCGGTTATGACGGGCAAGGAGCGATCGGGTTCCAAAGTCGGAATTCGTTTCCCTACGACGGCATGACCCGCTCAGGTTCGAAGGGTATTTCTCAGCCGACCCGATCCAACAAGACCGTCGACACCCCTAACGAGAGACTGCAAGTTACTGGAAACACAGGCAAAATGCAAGGAATGACAATTTCCACTCAAGAAATCTCGAAAACAGCCGAAATATCATCGACAAGCTGCGGAATTCAAAAAGAAACCGAGGGAACCACGATGCGCTTACTGATGACCATTTGCCTGCTGGCCGCCATGCCCTGGACGGCCTCGGCCGCACCAACATGGCAAACCATCTCCTCGGAGCCGGGCAAACGCATCGAGATCGACCGCGCCAACCTGAAACGGGAAAACAACACGGTCCAGGCCCGAGGACGCGTCATCCTCGACAAGGAACTGATCGACAGCAGGTCCGGAGCCCCCTACCGAATCATCGAAGCGATCACCCGCTACGATTGTTCAACGCGAAGCGCGATGACGATCAAGCGTATTTTCAAGAAAAATGAAAACGACACGGTTCGCGAAGAAGAGAGCAAGGGTGTCGATCTTCCGGTTCGCACGGGCACGCTGGATGACAAGGTGCTGCGCGAAGTCTGTCGCCCTCCCAAAGACAACCCGGCCGAACTTGCCCAGAAGGCGAGCGAAGCGGCCGGTCAGCTCAAACAGGCGAACGAAGCCTTGCTCAAGAAAGAGCTGGCCCGGACCGAAAAACCCGAAACGCTAAGGATCGCCGACGGCGGCCACCTATCGGGGCCGGATGTCAACGAAACCGAACGTGCGGCCATTCCGTCGATCAGACCCAAGCTCCGGGTCGCCGCCGAAAGCGCCAAGGAAATACCAGCCCCCGTACCGCAACAGGTCAAGGAAATCGCACCAAACAAAGCGACAAGGTTCACCACCCGTTCGACGGGCCACGCACCGCCAACAAGGGCGAAAAAGGCGGCCAGCAAGGTCGAGGGCTACATGCTGGAAATGACCCAATTCCAGCTCGAAGCAGCCACGCAGCATGCTCTCATTCACTGGGACTACGAAGGAGCCGGCGGACCGGACAACTGGTCCAAGCTCGATCCGCAAAACAAGACATGCGCCACCGGTGATCGCCAGTCGCCGATCGACATCAGGGACGGCATCAAGGTCGACCTGGAACCGATCAAATTCAATTACCGGCCATCGACTTTCCGCATCACCGACAACGGCCATACCGTTCAGGTCGAAGTGGGCGACAATTCGATCTCCCTGACCGGCAAGACCTACGAACTGGTTCAGTTCCATTTCCATCGCCCGTCGGAGGAAAAGGTGAACGGCCAACGCTTCGACATGGTCGTCCATCTGGTTCACAAATCCGATGACGGCCACCTGGCCGTCGTCGCCATTCTCCTCGAACACGGCAACGAAAACCCCTTCATCCAAACCCTGTGGAACAACATGCCGCTGGAGAAGAACCAACCGGTGGACCCGCCAACGGCGACCATCGACCTCAACGCGTTGCTGCCGGCATCGCGCAACTACTATACCTACATGGGTTCGCTGACCACGCCCCCCTGCTCCGAGGGCGTGCTGTGGCTCGTCATGAAACAGCCGGCCCAGATATCACAGGATCAGATCAATATTTTCGGTCGGCTCTACAAGAACAATATCCGACCGATCCAGCCCACAGCCGGCCGCCTGATCAAGGAAGGCCGTTGACCTGGGAACAAACGCGATGGTAACTTAATGACCGACAAGTCATTAAGTTACCATGCCAGTTCTTTCGCCCCCCCGCAAGCGTCGCAAGGAAGCCCGCCCCAGCGAACTTCTGAAAGCCGCGCTCGATCTGTTTGTCGAAAAAGGCTTCGCCAGCACCCGCCTCGAAGATGTAGCTGCCCGCGCCGGGGTGTCGAAGGGCACGCTATACCTGTACTTCGAAAACAAGGATGCCTTGTTCAAGGCGGTCATCCAGGAAGGCATCATTCCCGTTATCGCCGAAAACGAGGCCATCGCCGCCCGCCACACGGGATGCAGTTTCGACCTGCTGGAACGTCTGCTCGAAAACTGGTGGTCCAAGATCGGCCAGACCGCCTATGCCGGCATTCCCAAGCTGATCGTCGCCGAGGCGAGAAACTTCCCCGAACTGGCCAGCTTCTACTACGAAAACGTCATCAGCCGCGGCCGTGCGCTGGTCGGCACCGCTCTCCGCTGCGGCATGGCCAGCGGCGAATTCCGCAGCATGGACGTCGAAACCACCATCGACGTCGTCATCGCCCCCATCCTGATGCTGCTCATCTGGCGTTTTTCGATGGCTTGCTGCCAGAACGTCGAAAGCGATCCGCAGTGCTATTTGCGGATTCACGTGGATCTGTTGCGCCAGGGGTTGCGCAGGATCGACCGGGAGAGTCGGGTATAATTTTGATTTGTCGGAATCAATATATTAGCCTGTGCTAATATTTAGTCTGCGGAGAGACAAATGAACATCGAACAAGCCCGTTTCAACATGATCGAACAGCAGATCCGTCCCTGGGATGTCCTGGATCCGCAGGTTCTCGACCTCCTGTTCGTCGTCAAGCGCGAGGATTTCGTGCCGCCGGCCTATCGCAATCTGGCTTTCGCCGACATGGAAATACCGCTCGGCAACGGTCAGCAGATGCTGGCTCCGAAAATCGAAGCCAAAACTCTGCAGGAACTGGCTCTGAAGAAAACCGACAAGGTGCTCGAAATCGGCACCGGCAGCGGCTACATGGCCGCCTTGCTGGCTGCTCGCGCCGAGCACGTGGTGACGGTCGAATCCCGCCCCGAACTGATCGAAATGGCCAAACAGAATCTCGAACGTGCCGGCGTCACCAATGTCACCGTCGAACTCGGCGATGGCGCCCAGGGCTGGGCGCAGCGGGGGCCCTACGATGCCATCGTCGTTTCCGGATCCCTGCCGGTCGTTCCGGACGCCATGCTCAAACAGCTTCGCGTCGGCGGCAAGTTGGCCGTCGTCGTTGGCGAAGCCCCGGTGATGGAAGCACAGCTGATCACCTGCACCGCCGACGGCATCTACAACACGGTCAACCTGTTCGAAACCGTCATTCCCGCACTTGATGGTGTCGGAACCAAGGAAGGCTTCACCTTCTGATGCAACAGCTTCGGGCTCGACAACTCGCTGACTGGCTGGCCGACGAAAGTCGACCGGATCCGGTGCTGCTCGATGTGCGCGAATCGGTGGAACTGGATATCTGCCGGCTTGAAGGTTCGCAACACATACCAATGCACCTGGTGCCGATGCGGCTGGCTGAAATCGACCCGACCCAGGAGGTCGTGGTGATTTGTCATCACGGGGGACGCAGCATGCAGGTGGCCATGTTTCTCGAACATAACGGTTTTTCCACCGTATATAACCTGATGGGCGGCGTCGAGGCTTGGGCCGGCGAAGTTGACCCCAACATGCGTCGTTACTGAGGTTGGCATGAAAAAAATCGCCTGGCTGCTCATCTCCCCCCTGTTCGCGACACCGCTCTACGCAGCCGACCTGATGCAGATCTATCGCGAGGCCCAGGAGAACGACCCGACATTTGCCGCTGCCCGGGCAACCCTGGACGCCGGACAGGAAAAAATGCCGCAAGCCCGGGCCGGTCTTCTGCCCAGCCTGACGCTCTCCGCCAATACGACGTGGAACGAGACCGAAATCTCTACCCACGGCGGCCCAAGCATGGCGTCGCCGAACTACAACTCGAACGGCTACCAGGTGACCTTGTCCCAACCGCTGTTTCGCTGGCAAAACTGGATTTCCTACGGACAATCCAAGCTGCAGGTGGCGCAAGCCGAAGCAAACTTCGTCCAGTCAAGGCAAGACTTGATCCTGCGGGTTGCCCAAGCCTATTTCGACGCAATCTACGCCGACGAGAACCTGAAGGCGGTGCGGGCCAACAAGGCTGCAATCGTCCAGCAACTGGATTCTGCCAAGAAAAATTTCGAAGTGGGTACCGCGACCATCGTCGACACGCATGAAGCCCAGGCTCGTTACGACCTGGCCGTCGCGCAGGAAATTGCGGCCGAAAGCGACGTCGAGATCAGGCAGCATGCCCTGCAGGCAATTATCGGCAGGCTCCCCGGTCCGCTTGCCACGACTCGCAAGAACGCCGAACTGTCGGCGCCGAAACCTAACGACATGAATGAATGGGTTAGCGCAGCCGAAAAAGGCAACATCCCCGTCCAGGTCCAACAGGCAGCTGCCGACATAGCCGCCAGCGAAATTGACAAGCAACGCGCCGGCCACTACCCAACGGTTGACCTGGTCGCCAGCCAGGGCTACAACAAATCCTTCTTCCCAAGCTTCGGTCTCTACGACACCGATTACAGAAATATTGGCGTGCAGGTCAACATTCCGCTCTATTTGGGCGGCCAGACCGTATCGCACCAACGCGAGGCCGCGGCCAACCGCATGGCGGCACAATCCGGTCTCGATGCCGCACGACGCAGCGCAGCACTCTCGGCCCGCCAGTATTATCTCGGTGTCGCCAACGGTCTGGCCCAGGTCAGGGCCCTGAAGGCGGCGCTGGTTTCATCGCAGTCGGCCCTCGAATCGAACAAGCTCGGTTACGAAGTCGGCGTGCGCATCAACATCGACGTCCTGAATGCCGAAAACCAGGTCTACGTCACCCGCCGCGACCTGGCCAAGGCAACGCTCGATACGCTGATGTCGCAACTGCGCCTGAAAGCCGCGACCGGCGCCTTGGGCGAAGACGATGTCGCCCAGATCAACGCCTTGCTGGATCCGTCCACCGCTCGATAAGCGCCAGGGTTCGTTGTGCCGCGCCTCGGTGGCGGCCGGCAAAGGCGCCGGCGGCAGCGCGCATGGCCGACAGTTCGGCTTTTTTGCCGAGAATCCAGGCCGCCTCGCATCCCGGC
>JAJXVG010000069.1:11187-14586 GCA_021782315.1 Pseudomonadota bacterium
AGCGCATGGACCGCCGGGCTGTCGACCCGGCGAGCCGCACCGGCATTGATCGCATCTTCGGTCGCCTGCTTGAAATTGAAGGTATGCGGTCCGATCAGCACCGGGCAATCGCAGGCGGCCGCCTCGATGAGGTTCTGCCCGCCGAGCGGCAGCAGGCTGCCGCCGATGAAGGCAAGATCGGCCAGCGCGTAGTAGGCCGCCATCTCCCCCATGCTGTCGCCCAGCCAGACCTGGGTGTCGGTTCCGGGCAGGGCCAGGCTGCGGCGGACGAAACGCAATCCCTGGCGCTGCAACAGGCCGGCCACCTCGTCGAAACGCTGCGGGTGACGCGGCACCAGAACCAGCAGGGCATCCGGCATATCGAGCCGGCGCCAGGCATCGAGCACCAGTGACTCCTCGCCTTCGCGCGTGCTGGCCGCCAGCCAGACGGCCCGCTGCCCCAGATGCCTTTTCCATTCGCGGCCGAGTGCGATCTTGTCGGCGGCCGGCGCCACGTCGAATTTCAGGTTGCCGCACACCTCGACCGGCTTTGCGCCCAGTCCGGCCAGGCGCTCGGCATCCCCCGCCGTCTGCGCGGCCACCCCGCTGAAGGACACGAAAGCCGGTTGCACGAGGGCCGGAAACCGGCCGTATCCGCGCGCCGAGCGAACCGACAGGCGGGCGTTGGCGAGGATCATCGGCACCTCGTGGCGCTTGGCGCCGGCCAGCAGGTTTGGCCAGATCTCGGTCTCCATCAGGACGCCAAAAACCGGGGAAAAATGGCGAAAAAAACGATCGACCGCAGCCGGGTAATCGTAGGGCAGATAGGCCCGGATGATCTGGTCGCCATAGACCTGCAGCCCGGCCTCGCGGCCGGTCGGCGTCATGCCGGTGAGCAGGATGCGATGATCCGGCCAGCGCTTGCGCAAACCGTCGATCAAAGGTTGGGCGGCGCGCGTCTCGCCGACCGAGACGGCATGTACCCAGATCAGTTTTTCCGCCCCGACCGGGCGATAGAAGCCATAGCGCTCGCCGAGATTGCGCAGGTATTCCGGTTGTTTTCGGCCGCGCCAGAGCAGGCGCAACCAGATCAGCGGTGTCAGCAGATAAAGCAGCAGCGAATAGAAAAAGCGCGCCATCAGGACAGGGCCGACTGCAACTCGGCCAGCACGGCGGCGGCGGGCGGACTCTGGTCGCGGCCGCCCAGATTGCGGTGGAAGCCGGTGCCGAGGACACCGGTCAGGCCCGGATCGGTAGCCGTGTAGAGAGCGACGGTCGGCACCTTGAGGGCCACGGCGAGATGGGTCAGGCCGGTATCGACGCCGACCGCCGCCCTGGCCCCGGCCAGCAAGGAGGCCAGCGTCTCGATGCGCATCGGCGGCGCCGCCACCGCGCCCGGAATCCCGGCCGCGAGCCGGCCGGCCCGTTCGCGTTCGACCGCGCTGCCGCCCGGCAGCACGGCGGCGTAACCGAGGGAATTCAATTGCCGGCCGAGCGTCAGCCAGTCGGCTTCCGGCCACAGCTTGTCGTCGCGGCTGGTCGCGGTCAGGAAGACGACATAGGGGCGGTGCGGCAGCCAATCGAAGCTCGCTGCCGCCGCTGCGATACCGTAGTCTGGCCCGCCTTCGGGTGAGTAGCCCAGGGCGGCAGCCGCCAGGCGGCGGTTGCGGACGACGGCGTGCAGATCGCGGGACACGACGAAGCGCCGGTCATAGAATCCGGCCGCCAGCGGTTCGCGCACCGAAGCCGCGGCATAACCGAGCAAGGGGCCACGGGCCTGGCAGGCCAGCAGGGCGCTCTTGAGCAGCCCCTGGGTATCGATCACGGCATCGTAGGCCTGCGCCCGCAAACGCTGCCGGACCGCGGCCATTTCCCGCCAGGTGGCGGCCCGCGCCAACTGCTTGCGCCAGCGCCGGACGGCCACCGGGATGACTTCGCCCAGCGCCGGATGCAGGCGAGGAATGGCGGCGAAAGCATCCTCGACGCACCAGTCGACCACGGCATCCGGACAATGGGCTCGGATGTCGCTGAGTACCGGCAAATTATGGATCACGTCGCCGAGCGAGGAAGTTTTCACGATCAGAATGCGCATCGGCGGATAAAATTACGGCTTTCGAAGTAGCGATTATAAATGCCAGCCACGCGTCAGCCGCTTTCCGTTGCGATCATCACGCTCAATGCCGCCTCCCAACTGGAAGACTGCCTGAAGAGCGCGCGCTTCGCCGACGAGATCGTCGTTGTCGATTCCGGCAGCACGGACGGCACCCAGGCGCTGGCCGAGCGCTACGGCGCGCGGGTCCTTGCCCAGGCCTGGCTCGGTTTCGGGCCGCAGAAACAGTTCGCCGTCGAGGCCGCCAGCCATGACTGGGTCCTCTGCCTCGACGCCGACGAACGGGTCAGCCCCGAACTGCAGGCATCGATCGACCATGCACTGATCGCACCGCTCGCCGTCGCCTTTCGCTTTCCCCGCTGCAATCGCTTCCTGGGCCGCTACCTGCGCCATGGCGAAGGCTATCCGGACTGGTCGCTGCGCCTCTTCGACCGTCGCCGGGCGCGCTGGTCCGATGACGCGGTCCATGAAAAGGTAATGACCGACGGCGAAGTCGCCCGGCTCAAGGGTGATCTGCTGCACGATTCCGCCGAAACGCTGGCCGCCTACCTGAGCAAGCAAAACCGCTACACCACGCTGGCCGCCGAAATGGCGGTGAACGCCGGCAAACGGGCCGGTCCGGGCCGCATCGCCTTCAGCCCCCTCGTCCGTTTCATCAAGTTCTATCTGCTGCGCCAGGGCTTCCGCGACGGACTGCCCGGGCTGATCCACATTGCCATCGGCTGTTTCAACAGCATGATGAAATACGCCAAGATGATCGAACGGCATAAAATATGATGCCGCACTCCGCTCAATCCCTTCCACTTTCCACCAAGGCATTCCCGTGAAAATTCTGGTTACCGGTGCCGCCGGCTTCATCGGCATGACCACCTCGCTGCGCCTGCTGGCCCGGGGTGACGAGGTCGTCGGCCTCGACAACATGAACGACTATTACGAAGTCTCGCTCAAGGAGAGCCGTCTCAAGCGGCTGACCGCCCTGCCCGGTTTCCGTTTCGTCAAGCTCGACGTGGCCGACCGGGCCGGCATGGACAAACTCTTCGCCGACGAGAAATTCGACAAGGTCATTCACCTCGCCGCCCAGGCCGGTGTCCGCTACTCCCTGCAAAACCCGCACGCCTACATCGAAAGCAACATCGTCGGCTTCACCAACATCCTCGAAGGCTGCCGTCACAATCGCGTGCAGCACCTGGTCTACGCCTCCAGTTCCAGCGTCTATGGCGGCAACACCAGGATGCCCTTCTCCGAGCACGACAGCGTCGACCACCCGGTCAGCCTTTACGCCGCCAGCAAGAAGGCCAACGAACTGATGG
>JAJXVG010000070.1 GCA_021782315.1 Pseudomonadota bacterium
GACCAGCGGCGCGTGGTTGGGCAGCATGATGCCGCCCGCGCCGACCCGGATTTTCCCGGTCGCTCCGGCGATGTGGCCGACCAGAACGGCCGTTGCCGAACTGGCGATGCCCGGCATGTTGTGGTGCTCGGCCACCCAGTAGCGCGTGAAACCGAGTTTCTCGACATGGCGTGCGGTGTCGCGGGCAATGGCCAGGGCCTCGGCGACCGTGCCGCCCTCGCGGACGGCGACGAGATCGAGCATCGACAGTTTCGTGTGGCGCAGGGGGTTCATGACGGCTCCGGGATGGGTTTTTTGGCAACCGGGTTGCGGCGGCTGGCAGCCCATCCGAGCATGGAGAGCAGGGCCAGTCCGCCGCCGATGAGCAGAATGCCGGCAATTTCCCCGGTCTTGAATTCCTCGCCGAAGGTCAGCCGCGACGAAAGGATGGCGACGACCGGCGTGCCGAGGACGGAGAGGCTGGCTTCCCAGGCCGGTACGCGGTCGAGGATATAGATCCACAGCCACCAGCACATGGCGGTGCTGGCCACCGACATGAAAGCCAGGATGCCGACATAGGAAGGCGTCCACTCGGTCGCCCGTTCCGGTACGAGCAGGGCGAGCAGGACCAGCGGCACGGCGCCGATAACCATCTGCCAGGCGGTCAGGGTCAGCAGGTCGACCGGCGTCGTCGAGCGCAGGCGCTTGATCAGGATGGTGCCCATGGCCCAGCACAGCGCCGCCATCAGCCCCAGGAACTTGCTGAACAGGCTGGCGTGCATGTCCCAGGGTTCGATGATCAGCAGCAGGCCGCCCAGGGTGCTCGCCGCCGCCAGCCACTGCTTGCCGCGGACCCGTTCGCCGAGGATGGGCCAGGCCATGAGCAGGGTCCAGATCGGCATGGTGAAGATGAGCACCGCCGTCTTGCCCGGTCCGCCTTCGACCAGCGCCCAGGTCTGAAAGACCATGAAGCCGCTCACCTGTGCCAAGCCGATGGCCAGCGTCTGGCCGGGAGCAGGCAGTTGCAGGGAGCGGCCGCTCAGTTTGACGGCGACGATCAGCGCCAGCGCGGCGCCGACGCCGCGTTCGGCGGCGAAGGCGAAGGGCGGGGCGTAGGCCAGGCCATGCTTGGCCAGCACCCAGGTGTAGCCCCAGGTCAGGGACAGAACGGCGAGAGCGATTGCTGGCAGCCAGCGACGGTATGAGGACATGATTTTTTCGGAATAGGGCCGCGCCTGTGGGCGCGGCGACGATCAGTCGGCGAGGGTCGGGTAATCGGTATAGCCTTCGGCCCCACCGCCATAGAGTTTGTCGGCGCGCAGTTCGTTCAATGGCAGATCGTCGCGCAGGCGGCGGACGAGGTCGGGGGTGCTGATGAATGGGCGGCCGAAGGCGATCAGGTCGGCCTGGCCGGCAGCGACGCTGTCGATGGCCAGTTGGCGCGAATAGCCGTTGTTGAGCATCCAGGCGCCGGGGAAGCTGCGATGCAGGGCATCGTAGTCGAAGGTCTTGCCTTCCGGGTTGCGCGTGCCGCCGGTTTCGCCCTCGATGACGTGCAGGTAGGCCAGGCCGAGCGGGGCCAGGCGGTCGACGACGTAGCCGTAGAGCGCCTGCGGATCGCTGTCGAGCGGGGCGGTGAAGGTGGTCATCGGACTCAGGCGAAGACCGGTCCGGCCGGCTCCGATCGCTTCGCTGACGGCCTGCGCCACTTCGAGCAGCAGACGGGCGCGGTTGGCGATGCCGCCGCCGTAGGGGCCGTTGCGGTCATTGACGCTGTCGCGCAGGAATTGTTCGATCAGGTAGGTATTGGCGGCATGGATTTCGACCCCGTCGAAACCGGCGGCGATGGCGTTGCATGCGGCGCGGCGGTAGTCGTCGATCAGGCCGGGGATTTCGTCGTCGCGCAGGGCGCGCGGCGTGGAAACGGGAACGAAGCCTTCAGCCGTGAAGGTCATCGCCTCCGCCCGCCTGGCGGTCGAGGACAGCGGCACAGTCCCGGCCGGCAGCAGCGAAACGTGGGAAATTCGGCCGACGTGCCACAGTTGCAGCACGATCTTGCCGCCGGCTTCATGCACGGCATCGGTGACCTTGCGCCAGCCGGCGATCTGCTCGGGAGAATGGATGCCCGGGGTGTCGAGATAGCCCTGCGCCGTCGGGCTGATCTGGCTGGCCTCGGCGATGATCAGGCCGGCCCCGGCCCTTTGCCGGTAATACTCGGCGGTCAAGGGGCCGGCAACATTGCCGGCGATGGCGCGGTTGCGGGTCAGGGGTGCCATGACGACGCGGTTGGCAAGGGCGATATCGCCGATTTTGATAGGGTCGAACAGGGATGTCATGGTGAATCTCCTTCGGGGTTGAGTGTGGATTAGACCGGTCGTCTAATACCTTGGGCTAAAAATTGGCCGCCTTTCGTTGCGGCCGATCGGAATGAAAACGGTTCAGCGCGCTAACAGTTTCCGGGTAAAGGCCATCGCATTTTCGAGGGATTGGCTGTTGCGGTGCAGTTTGCCGATCAGGCTGGCGCCGAGCCACAGCTGATAAAGGGTTTGGGCTGCCGGGCGGGCGTCCAGTGCGGGTAGGGAGCCATCCGCCATGCCTTCTTCGATGACCGCGGCAATCCGGGCAACGATCCGGTCGGTGCCGTCGCGCAGGGTCAGGCGCATGGCGTCGGAGAGGTCGGCGACTTCGGCGGCCAGTTTGACGACCAGGCATTTCGGATCGATGCACTCGTCGCATTGGGATTCCTGCCAGCGCTGCCAGTAGTTGATCAGGCGTTCGCCGCCGGACGATCCGGTGTTGCCGAGCAGGGTGTCCATGGCGGCCAGGCGGAAGTCGAAATAGCTTTGCAGCAGGGTCTGACCGAATTGTTCCTTGGAGGCGAAGTAGTGATAGAACGAACCTTTGGGTACGCCCGCGGCGGTCAGGATTTCGTTCAGGCCGACGCTCGAAAACCCCTTGCCGGCGATGATCCGGTGTCCGGTTTCGAGGATGTGCTGGCGTGTATTGTCGTGGCGTGGATTCATGGCAGGGAAGTGTCCCATGAATTAGACCGGTCGTCTAGTAATTATTTCGGCCTCGGCCGAAGGCTGAGTTAGTGGTCAGCAGACTGGCATTTCGCATAGTCGTCAAAGGCCCCGTAGGCCGCCTTGGCCTTTCGGCCGGAAGCGCAGAGCTCGATCGGATCGGCTGTGCTTTCCCGGCGTGGGGGCGCGTCTTTCCAGCGCAGATCGAGCGTCCGGGCATCGGCGAATAGATCGCGGACCGGATGTCGGCCCATGTAAAGTTGATCCATGCGGGTTTGACGATTGTCGAACAGTCTGACCAGTGCGTCGTCACGAGCGTGGATCGCGCTGTCTACCAGGTTGCCCTCGAGATCGGCGCTGCTTTCCGCAAACCGGACCGATATCGGACCGGTATCGATCAGGGTGTTGTCTTTGACTTTGCTTTCGGCGGCGCGATTGACGTATATGCCGTCGTCCGAGCAGGAGGCGATGAGGTTTGTGGACAGCACCCCGCGTTGCTGCTCGGTGATGCAGCGCCGGTCGCGGCAGGCCTCCTTGGAGGTTCCGCCGCCGCCCAGCGAAAGGCCGACCCGTTGTCCGGGATAATTGCGCAAGCGGTCCTCGCAGACGACGATATTCCGCTCAAACCGATTTTCCATGCCGCCGCCCTTGGCGAATGCGCCATAGCTGATCCGGTCGCCTTCGAGCTTGATGAAATCCGCGATCAGATTGTTGCGAACCGTCCAGTTGCTGGCCGCCACGAGGTCGACGAAAGTGACTGGATTGGCCGTTTGGCGGGGCGCCGAATTGCGCAGGACATTTGCCTCAATGAGGCCGTGGTCGGGGAATTTTCCGGCGCTACCGTTAATCTTGAAGTGGGCGTTGAAATCGCTGATCCTGTTGTTGCGGGCGCTAAAGTTCGTCGCCTGGCCGACGACGTGGAAGGCATGCTCGCAATTTGAATGATCTTTGCAGACGCCTCGAATGGTCAGGTTTTCGAAGGTCCAGTACGGCGCCGTGACGAGAAAGCCTTCGCTCAGGTTGAACTCCAGGAATACGCTGTCGGGATGTTCGGCGCGGACGACGATTTCCTGTCCGGCCTTGCCGGCCTGGCTTGCTTCCAGGTAGCTGCCGTCGAAGCGATAGGTGCCCGGCCGAAAGTTGATGACGTCGCCCGGGCGCGCCGAGGCCAGGGCTTGTCTGGCCGCATTGGCCGAATCCACCTCAACGACGCGTTTCGAGTAAGCGCCGCTGCCTTCCGTTGCCGAGGGGGCGGGCTTGGGAGGGGGAAGCGCATAGGTGCCGGCATCGCCACGATCCAGGTTCAGCAATATCGCTGCCACCCAGCGCCCGGCGTTTTCAATCAGGGGATTGTGACCCGCCGCCCGTTGTTCGATATAGGGGCCCAGCCTTCTCGGCGGGATACCCTTTGCGTCGACCGCCAGGGCAAGGAGGGCGATCGAGGTCAGGACCAGCAATCCGACGGGTAATGCATTTCCCCGGCTGACGGAGGGGATTCCGTGACGACTGAAACAGGGGGTCATGCTCGATCCGAAATGGAAGGGCTGCCGAATTCTCTTCGCCCGCGCCGGGCATCCGGGGCGGTCTGCAATTAAAAACCCGGCGCTCGGCCGGGTTGTCACGATGCGGCGGGAAAATCAGGCGGCGTTCAGGGCCTGGTCGAGGTCGGCGATCAGGTCGTCAATGTGCTCGATGCCGACCGACAGGCGGATCATGTCCTCCGAAACGCCGGCCTTGGCCATTTCGGCGGTGGACAACTGGCGGTGCGTGGTCGATGCAGGGTGGCAGGCCAGGGTCTTGCAGTCGCCGATATTGACCAGGCGGGTGACCAGTTGCAGGGCATCCTGGAAGCGGCCGCCGCCGTCGCTGCCGCCCTTGACGCCGAAGCTGAGAATGCCGGAGGCGCGCCCGTCCATGTATTTGCGGACCAGTGCGTGGTCCTTGTGGGTCGGCTGGCCGGCGTAATTGACCCAGGTTACCTTGGGGTGTTTCTGCAGATAGTCGGCGATTTTCAGCGCGTTGTCGCAGATGCGGTCCATACGCAGGGCCAGGGTTTCGATGCCTTGCAGGATCAGGAAGGCATTGAACGGGCTGATCGCCGCGCCCATGTTGCGCAGCGGCACGGTGCGGGCGCGGCCGATGTAGGCGGCCGGGCCGAGGGCTTCGGTATAGATGACGCCGTGGTAGGAGACGTCCGGCTCGTTGAGGCGCCTGAACTTGGTCTTGTGGTCGGCCCACGGGAATTTGCCGCTGTCGACGATGATGCCGCCGAGGCTGTTGCCGTGGCCGCCGAGATACTTGGTCAGGGCGTGGACGACGATATCTGCGCCGTGTTCGAAGGGGCGGCACAGGTAGGGGGAGGGCACGGTGTTGTCGACGATGACCGGGACGCCATGCCGGTGGGCGACTTCAGCCAGTTTTTCGAAGTCGGTGATATTGCCCAGTGGGTTGCCGACCGATTCGCAGTAGATGGCCTTGGTCTTGGCGTCGATCAGTTTCTCGACGGCGAGCGGGTCGTTGAAGTCGGCAAAGCGAACGTCGATGCCGTACTGCGGGAAGGTGTGGGCGAACAGGTTGTAGGTGCCGCCGTACAGCGTGCTCGACGAGATGATGTTGTCGCCGGCCTCGGCGATGGTCTGGATCGAGGCGGTGATGGCCGCCATGCCGGAGGCCATGGCCAGGCCGGCGATCCCGCCTTCCATCGCGGCAACGCGCTTTTCGAGCACGTCCTGGGTCGGGTTCATGATGCGGGTGTAGATGTTGCCGGCCACCTTGAGGTCGAAGAGGTCGGCGCCGTGCTGGGTATTGTCGAAAGCGTAGGAGGTGGTCTGGTAAATCGGCACGGCGACGGCCTTGGTGGTCGGGTCGGGCGAATAGCCGCCGTGGACGGCGAGGGTTTCGATCTTCATGCGTGCCTCTCTCTTATTTTATGGATAAAGAGTGAAGTCTAGCAGGCGGCGGCGCTCTAAGCATGCTCGTCGGATTCCGGTTCGCCGCGGCGCGCTGCCTTGATCAGGAAACGGCCGGGGTCGAGCCCATCGACGAGATCCCTTTCGAGCGGCAGCGGTTCGCCTTCGATCCGGCTGACCAGCAGATCGGCCATCAGTGCCGACCAGACGATGCCGCGCGCCCCGAAGCCCTGTACGCACCACAGGCCGGGCAGGCGGGGGATGTTGTGCAGACGGGTGTTGGCGTTCGCCGCCGAGCGGTCCGGCACGGCGCCGACGATGGGAAGGCGATCCGGCGACATCGGGCGAAAGCCGACCCGGCCGCCCAGTGTCGCTGGGTCCAAGCCCTGGCCGAAAGCGGGCAGGGTGAGGCGGAGGCGGGCCAGATTGTCGCCATGATCGGCCGCCCGTTCGGTTGGTTCGTCGTCTTCATAGGACAGCGAGGCGCCGATCAGCTGGCATCCATCGATGGCCGGCATGGCATAGCCGACCTGGAAGACTACGGCGTCGAGCCGCTGGCCGCCGGCTGCCGGCAGATGGCTGACCTGCCCCCGGCCCGAGCGTTGCGGCAGCCAGGCAAACTGTGCGAAGCGCGGCGCCGCGACGCCGCTGGCCATGACCAGCACCGGCGCTTCGGCCAGCACGCGGCCACTCTCGTCCAGCGCTCGCCAGTCCGTTCCGGTCCGTTCGATGCGGTCGACCATCGTCCGGCAATGCAGGTCGATGCGTTCGGGAAAGGCGGCCAGCGCGGCGCGGCACAGCGAAGGCGGCTGTACCCAGCCGCCGCCCGGGAACCACCAGCCGCCGATGGCGACCGTTTGACCAAGTCGTCGGCCGGCTTCGTCCTTGTCGACGAATTGAAGGAGGTCGGACGGCCAGCCGAGCTGCTCGACGGTACGCCGTTGCTGCGCTTCGTGTTCGGGTTCGCGGGCCAGGTGCAGCACGCCGCAGGGCGACCAGCGGGCCTCGGGTAGCCCGGCGAGCAGGGCGCGGGCGGCGAGGAAGCCGGCACGGGTAATACGAGACAGGCGATTGTCGTCGGCGCTCGGCAGGGGACGCAACATGCCGGCCAGATTGCTGGAAGCGCCGTGGCCGGGCGCGGCGGCCTGCTCGAGGACGGTGACCCGCCAACCGGCGGCGGCCAGCGCATGCGCCGTAGTGCTGCCGGCGATGCCGGCGCCGATCACGATGGCCCGGCGATCGGTCGGCGCGACATGGCGATCCGGACGGTGCGAACGGAAGCGGCCGACCAGCATTTGTCGCTTGCCGAGCGGGCCGGGCCGTTTTTCCACTTCGAATTCGGCTTCGGTCAGCGCGGCGCGAACGCTTCCGGCCACCGACCAGGTGGCCAGCGTGGCGCCCGGCGCGGTCAGTCGTGCCAGGCCCTTGCAGAACTGCGGCGACCACAATTCGGGGTTCTTGGGCGGCGAAAAGCCGTCGAGGAAAAAGGCGTCGACCGAGGCGTCGAGCCAACGCAACCGGGTCGACGCATCGCCGAAAACCAGCGTCAGGACGACCCGGTCGTTATCGAGATGCAGTCGGTGCATGCCCGGGGTCAGCGGCGGCCAGCGCTTTTGCAGCGCCGCCGCCAGTTCGCCGAATTCCGGCCAGGCCAACTGACAGGCGGCGAGGTCCCGGCCGGTCAGCGGGAATTTCTCGAAGGAAATGTAATGCAGGCGCCGGCAGGCCTGCGGATCGGCACGCCAGGCCTGCCAGGTGGCGAGGAAATTCAGCCCGGTGCCGAAGCCGGTTTCGAGGATGACGAAGCGGTCCTTGCCCTGCCAGCGTCGGGGCAGGTCGTTGCCGCCGAGGAAGACATGCCGGGCCTGCGTCGGGCCGCCCAGGGCGGAGTGATAGACGTCGTCGAAAGCCGGCGAGTAGGGGGTGCCGTAGGCGACGAATTCGATGCTGGCGGGCTGCAGCTTGTCCACTAATGCAGGCGTGAATGCTGGCCGGCGGTCGGCGTGGGAGCGGATGCCGCGGTGCTGTAGTCGAGCGCCAGATTCCATCGGGCCTGCTCGGCCCCGGCGCGCAACATGGCGCACAGGGCCTGCAGCAGATCGCCGGTCAGGCCGAGCTGGAAACTGCGCTCGCGACCTTCGCGGAAGATCAGGCTATAGGTGCCGTCGTTCAGGGTGTCGCATTTCACTTCGCTGGTCAGCAACGGCGTCGAGCCGAGCGGGTAGGTGACATTCTTGTCGGCGAAGGTCTGTTCGAAACTGGCCGCCTCGATCGGCGGCATTTCACCGACGACCGGTTGCGGGGCAGTCTGCCTGCCGATCAGTCCGGCCAGGTGCGGCCACAGTTCCCGCAGGAAACGCCGGGTAAGCCAGAGCCGGTATTCCTCGTCGGCCTGGGTGGCGACCCTAAGGAGCAGGCGGTCCTGCAGATGGTCGTTGGCGATTTGAAGCTGACGAATTTGCATCGGGAGTTACCGAAAAATCCCGAAGCGTGAGCGAGCGCAGCCAAGACAAGACGCACGGCGTCGCCGCAGGAGCAGGTGTTCCTGCATGTGATCGTTGGCGATTTGCAGTTGACGAATATGCATCGGAATTACCGGCAAGCCCCGAAGCGTGAGCGAGCGCAGCCAAGACAAGGCGCACGGCATCGCCGCATAGCAGCGCTATGCAAGATGCCGTGCAACGCTGTATTGGCAAGCGCAGCCACGCTTAGCACTATGCAGGATGCCTTGCAACGCAGATTGGCAAGCGCAGCCACGCTTACTCCGGCCGCATGGAGGGGAAGAGGATGACATCCCGAATCGCCGCCGCATCGGTCAGCAGCATGATCAGCCGATCGATGCCGATACCGCAGCCGCCGGTCGGCGGCAGGCCGTATTCGAGCGCCCGGATGAAATCGGCGTCGTAGTACATGGCTTCTTCGTCGCCGGCGTCCTTGGCCTTCATTTGTTCCTGGAAGCGCGCCGCCTGGTCCTCGGCGTCGTTCAACTCGGAGAAGCCGTTGGCGATCTCGCGGCCGACGATGAACAGCTCGAAGCGTTCGGTGATGTCCGGATTGCTGTCGGAGGCGCGGGCAAGCGGCGAGACTTCGACCGGATAGTCGATGATGAAGGTCGGTTCCCAGCACTGGGCTTCGGCGCAGGCTTCGAAGAGCTGGAGCTGCAGGCTGCCGAGGCCGCCCGGCTTGACCGCTTCGCCGAAGTGCTTGATCTTGGCTTTCAGGAACTCGGCGTCGGCCAGTTCGCCGTCGCTGAATTCCGGGTGCTGGCGCTGGATGGCCTGGTTGATGGTGAGGCGATGGAAGGGCTTGGAAAGATCGAGTTCTCGGCCCTGGTAGACGAAAACCTCCTTGCCGAGAGCCTCGCGGGCGGTGTGGCGGAGCAGGCCCTCGGTGAAATCCATCAGCGTATGGTAGTTGGCATAGGCCTCGTAGAACTCCATCATGGTGAATTCGGGGTTGTGGCGCGGACTCAGGCCTTCGTTGCGGAAGTTGCGGTTGATCTCGAAAACCTTTTCGAAACCGCCGACGACCAGGCGCTTGAGGTAGAGCTCCGGGGCGATGCGCAGGAACTGCTGCATGTCGAGCGCGTTGTGGTGCGTGACGAAGGGCTTGGCCGAGGCGCCGCCGGGAATGGGGTGCATCATCGGCGTTTCGACCTCCATGAAACCGTGGCCGGTCATGAAATTGCGGATCGAGGCGACGATGGCCGAACGGGCGCGGAAGGTGAAGCGGGTTTCCTCGTTCATGATCAGGTCGACGTAGCGCTGGCGGTACTTCATTTCCTGGTCGGCCAGGCCATGGAACTTGTCCGGCAGCGGACGCAGGGATTTGGTCAGCAGGCGGATCTCGGTTGCCTGGACGGACAGCTCGCCGGTCTTGGTCTTCATCAGGCTGCCGGTGACGCCGACGATATCGCCGAGGTCCCATGTCTTGAAATCGGCGTAAACCGCTTCGCCGACGCGGTCGCGCGTGATGTAGAGCTGAATGCGGCCCGACAGGTCCTGGATGGTGGCAAAGGACGCCTTGCCCATGACCCGCTTGAGCATCATGCGGCCGGCCAGCTTGACCTCGACCGGCAGGCCGTCGAGCTCTTCGGCCGTCTTCGCGCTGTAGGCTTCGAGGACGCGGGCGGCGGTGTTTTCGCGCTGAAAGTCGTTGGGAAAGGCTTTTCCGGTCTTGCGCCACTCGGCCAGTTTGGCGCGGCGCTCGGCGACAAGCTGGTTTTCGTCTTGCGGGACCGGCGCTTGCTGTTCGGTATTGTCGGTGGTGGCCATGAAAATCCTTAAAAAATGGGATGTGCCGCGGACGACGGCGTAGCCCCGAATTTTCGCCGATTTAGGCCCCTTCGGACAAGGTCGGTCGACAATCGGTTCGGTGCGTTTTCTTCATCTGGCATACTGGGGGATAATTGGCAGGCAGCGCATATGACCAATGCCTGTTCATCAGGAGAGAGAACACGATGCGGTTTGGCAAATATTTTCAATTGCTGGCGTCCCTCGCGGCGGTTCTGGCGAGCGGACCGTCGCCGGCGGCCGGCACCAATCTGCTGGGCTTCGACGACATGAGCTGCGGGCAATGGATCCACTCGAAGGATGATCCCGATTTGCGCAGTTCATATGTCGTATGGGTGCGCGGATTCCTGAGCGGGCACAACTACGCGCTGCCGGCTCAGCAGGTGGCCACCTTTTCCAGCGGTACCCTGGAACTCAAGGTCAACCAGTACTGCGCCCGCAACCCCGGCGGGTCGTTCGGCGACGCGGCGATGCGTTTGAGCGACGAGTTGTCGGGAAGAAACAAGCCGATCCGCAAGTAGATTCGGCGGCGGGGTGGGCGGCTCCGCCGTACATGACGGCCCGGAGGCGCTCAGGGGCGGTTTGCGCCGGCCGTCCACCTGCGAGCCGGGGCTGGTCGTGCCTCGAATAGTTGAACGACGGCTTCGGGGGAAAACGCCGTTTCAATATTACCTTCGCTTAAACGAAAAGCCACGGATTTTGGCTTTTTAAAAATGGCAGGTGATTTGATGTTCACATAATGTTACTATCAATAATATCATTTATCCCATTAGGGTTGTTTTGTGGATATTTTGCTAGTTGAGAGCTCGCCGCTCTACCGGGAGATTCTTCAGCAGAGTTTTCGCCGCTTTCGCGGCGTCGCGTTCACCTTGGCCTCGTCGCAGGCCGAGGCGCTCCGGGAGACGGCGGCCAGATCTTTCGATTTCGTCGTGATCACCGGACAGTTATCGGATGGCGACGGACTGGCTCTTGCCCGGCAGTTGCGCTCGGAGGAGCGGGTTCCGGTCGCCCCCATCGTGCTGTTGACCGGTACGCCGAGCGCCGAATTATCGCAACTGGCGGCGCAGGCCGGCGTGACCGAGATATTCCGCAAGCAGGATCTCGATGAACTGGTTGCCTTTGCCCGCCATTTTCTCGAGGTGCGCCAACCCTTGCGTTGCCGCATTCTTTACGTCGAGGACGCGCTGGACCAGCGCCTGGCGCTCGAAGCTCAGTTGCGCGAATGGGGTGCGAAGGTCGATGCCTTCGACTCGGCCGATGCGGCGTGGCCGGCATTCCTCGCCAGCGAATACGATCTGGTGCTGAGCGATATCATGCTCGGCGGCAGCATGAGCGGCGCCCGTCTGATCAATCGCATCCGTCGTTTGGAACCGCCTCGCGGCGGTGTGCCCGTCCTGGCCATCACGGCCTTCGACAGCCAGGCGCGGCGTATCGAACTGTACCACCTGGGTATCGACGATTACGTCGCCAAGCCGGTTTTTCCCGAGGAGCTTCGTGCCCGCATCTACAATCTGGTTTCGCGTAAACGGGCGACCGAGTGCAGTCGTGACCTGTTGGCGGCTACCGAACTCGGCGTCTCGATCATCGACGAAGATGGTTTCGTCCTCTCGATGGATGGCAACGCCCGCCGGATGTTCGACCTCGACCCGGGCATGGGGGCCATGCATTTCAGTCGCCTGCTGGTCAGCACCGCGGACGACAGGGACAGTATCGAATCCCTGCGCTGGCTGATCGGCGAACGCGGTGTACAGCGCCTGCATTTCGACGGTCGGCGGGGTGGGGGCGAAGCATTTCCTCTGCAATTGTCATCGCTGGAAATCGATCCGGCCGATGGCGGCCGGCGCTTCGCCTTGCTGACGCGCGACATCAGCGAGGAGCAGGCGCTCCACGAACAGTTGACACGCGCTCGCGAGTCGGCCGAGCGCCTGGGGAGCATGAAAGCCGAGTTCCTGGCCAATATGAGCCATGAAATCCGGACGCCGCTCAATGCCATCATCGGCATGTCGTTTCTGCTCAAGCAGGATGCGCCCGAGGGCGATCAACTCAAATGTATCGAATCGATCGAATCGGCGGGGCGGCAGTTACTCGGTCTGGTTGAAGACATCCTGGATTTCTCGAAAATGGAATCCGGCAAGCTGGCGCTGCAGGCGATCTCCTTGTCGGTCAGCGATATTCTTGCCAAGGTCGCCGACATGATCCGGCAACGCGCGGCAGCCAAGGGTCTTGCCATACTGATCGAGGCCGATTCCCTGCCGGCGCAGCTTTGCGGCGATCCGGGCCGCCTGACCCAGGCCCTGCTCAATTACGCCTCCAACGCGGTCAAGTTTACCGAGCGTGGCTCGGTCGTTCTCAAGGTATCGGCGACTGAACAGAGCAGGTCCCACTTCATGCTCCGCTTCGAAGTCACCGACACCGGCATCGGGATCGAAGCAAAGGATATCGGCATCCTCTTCGAGTCCTTCAGGCAGGCCGATGGTTCGATGACCCGCCGCTTTGGCGGGGCCGGCCTGGGGCTGACCATTACGCGGGAACTGGCCCGCTTGATGGGAGGCGACGTCGGTGTCAGCAGCAAACCGGGCAGCGGCAGCACCTTCTGGTTTACCGCCCGTCTCGCCAGGGCGGCCGAACCCGATGTCGATGAAGATTCGACGTCGCCGGCTTTGGCCGTCGCAGCGAAATTCTCCGACCTGCCCATCCTGCTGGTCGAGGACGAACCGGTGAATCGCCAGGTTGCACTGGCCATCCTGTCGGCAACCGGTCTGCGGGTTGACGAGGCAGAAGACGGGTTGGCTGCCGTGAAGGCCGTGCGCGAGAAAGACTACGCCCTGATCCTGATGGATATCCAGATGCCGCACATGGACGGCCTGCAGGCAACGCGGGTTATCCGCTCCCTGCCGGGTTACGGCAGCGTGCCCATCATCGCGGTGACGGCCAATGCCTTCGAGAGCGACCGGCAGCGCTGTTTCGATGCGGGCATGAACGATTTCGTGCCGAAACCGATCAACCCCGGCTTGCTATATTCGGTGCTGCTTCGCTGGTTGTCGCAAAGCCGCGAGGAAGGGGCCGCCTTGGCGGATATCTCGGCTTCTGCTTCCTGAGTGGTAACCGGCGGCGACTAGGGCGATGCCGGAGTCCGGGCAGGACGATGAATGGCGAGCCAGATCGTCGCTTCGGCCGGCCTCGTCCAGTCGACGCGGTGACGACGTCCCGGGGCGATGTCGATGAAAGCGCCCGGCTTCAGGCGACGCGCCTCGGGTTCGTCGGCAAAGCGGAGGAGGGCTTCGCCGCTGATCAGCAGTACCCACTCCGCCTCGGCTTGCTCGTACCAGAATCCCGGCGGACTGCTTTGCCCGGTGGACACGATACGCCGCACGATCAAGCCGGGCTCGTCGAGGAGGGTGGCGAATTGCTCTTCGCTGCTGCCGGTCGATGGCAGGTGGGCAAACAGGTTGTCGAACATGATGTCTGGCTGGCGCTCGAGCGTTTCGCCGAAACACCCGCCGCTCATGAAGTTTAGACGCCCTGCTTGAGGCTGGCCTCGATGAAACCGTCGAGGTCGCCGTCGAGCACGCCCTGGGTGTTGCCGACTTCGTAGTTGGTCCGCAGATCCTTGATGCGCGACTGGTCGAGCACATAGGAACGGATCTGGTGACCCCAGCCGATGTCGGACTTGGCGTCTTCCAGCTTCTGCTGCTCGGCCTGCTGCTTGCGCAGTTCGAATTCGTAGATGCGGGCCCGCAGCATTTGCCAGGCTTCATCGCGGTTGCGGTGCTGCGAACGGTCGTTCTGGCACTGCACGACAATGCCGGTCGGCACGTGGGTCAGACGTACCGCGGAGTCGGTCTTGTTGATGTGCTGGCCGCCGGCGCCGGAAGCGCGGTAGGTATCGGTGCGCACGTCGGCCGGGTTGATGTTGATCTCGATCGAGTCGTCGACTTCGGGGAAGACGAAGACCGAGGTGAAGCTGGTGTGGCGACGGGCATTCGAGTCGAACGGCGACTTGCGGACCAGGCGGTGGATGCCGGTTTCGGTGCGTAGGGTGCCGTAGGCATAGTCGCCGGTGAACTTGACGGTGGCGCTCTTCAGGCCGGCGACATCGCCTTCGGACTCTTCCATGACCTCGACGGTAAAGCCCTTCTTCTCACCGTATTTCAAATACATGCGCAACAGCATC
>JAJXVG010000071.1 GCA_021782315.1 Pseudomonadota bacterium
TGATCGCCACCAGCTCCGGTAGCGTGACGCAGACCGGCGCCTTGGTGGTCAATGGGACCGGCGGCGTGAGCTCGACCACGGGTGACATCACCCTGAACAATCCGAACAATGCGCTGGGCGGCACGGTGACCCTGGCCGGCAACAACGTGACGCTGCAGGACAGCCTGCCGCTGACTGCCGTGGTCAACGATACGGGCACGACCAGCCTGACGACGACAGGAACGCCGGGCACGCTGACGGTGAGCGGCCAGACGCAGAACCTGACGACCACCAGCAGTGGCGGCACGGTGTTTGGCGCCGGCACGACCACGGTGACGGGCAGGCTGAGCGCCAGCAGCAACGGCAGCGTGACGCAGACCGGCGCTTTGGTCGTCAATGGCAGCAGCGGCGTGACCTCGAGCACCGGCGATATCATCCTGAACAACCCGGGCAACGCGCTGGGCGGCACGGTGACACTGGCCGGCAACAACGTCAGCGTGGTGGACAGCCAGTCGCTGACTGCCGTGGTCGACGCCACCGGCAGCACCGTGCTGACCACCTCCGGCAATCCGGGCGCGCTGACGGTGAGCGGTCAGACGCAGAACCTGACGACCAGCAGCAGCGGCGGCACGGTGTTTGGCGCCGGCACGACCGCGGTCACGGGCAATCTGAGCACCGCCGGCTCCGGCAGCGTGACGCAGACCGGCGCTTTGATAGTCAATGGCAGCAGCGGCGTGACCTCGAGCATCGGCGACATCATTCTGAACAACCCGGGCAATGCGCTGGGCGGCATGGTAACCCTGGCCGGCAACAACGTCAGCGTGGTGGACAGCCTGCCGCTGACTGCCGTGGTCAACGCCATCGGCAGCACTGCGCTGACCACCACCGGCAGCCCGGGCACCCTGACGGTGAGCGGCCAGACACAGAACCTGACGACCATCAGCAGTGGCGGTACGGTATTCGGTCCCGGCTTGACCAATGTATTGCTCGGTTTGAATACCTCCAGCGGAGGCGACATCACTCAGACCGGCAGCATTTTGGTCAACGGCAATACCGCCATCGTCAGTAACGGTGCCGTGCTATTGCCTGGGCCGGGCAACGCTTTCAACGGTCCCATCCAGGTTAGCGCAGCCAATGGCAGCGCAGTGGAAGGCAGCATGTTGACGATGATTGACAGTTTGGCGACGACGCAGTACTCGCAGGTATCCGTTACGAGCACCAACGCTTCGACGGTGCAGGCCGCGTCCTTCGCTTCGACCGACACATCCATAACTGCCAGTACGTCCGGTACAGCCACCTCGTCGCCGGCCGTGACCGAGGCCACGTCGTCCGCTGCCGCGGCTTCCCCGACGAATGGCGCGATACCGGCGGTCAGTGTGCCGGGCGCCACCCTGGCTCTTGATGCTTCGGGACAGGTGACGGTATTGCCTAACGCCTCGCTGACCACCAGCAGTGCTTCGACGCGATCGACAATCAGCAACAGCTTGCCGCTCCAGGTGGTGAGTTCAAGTCCGGTGCAATTGTCGGCATCCAGCGTGACCCTGGCGGAGAGTGCAGGTTCCGTGCAGGTCCTGGCAAGCAACGCCTCGCTCAATCCGTCATTGGTCGACACCACCTCGGGCCTGCCGGCGCCGCTGGCCGGGCAAAGCTTCACGGTCGTGGACAGTGCCGGGCAGACAGTCATGTTCTCGGTTGCCCTGGCGGGTAGCCAACTGGTTCTGGGCGCCTCTTCTGTCGAGGCGCAAAACCTGATCGCTTCCAACTTGCAGGTGGTGATCGGAGCGGCGGTGCTGGCTCTCCAGTCCAGCCAGCAGCTTGACCTTAGTCTCCTGGCCTCCATCGTGTTGGATTTGCGCTGACAAACGGGGCTTGTGGTAGATTTGTAATTTGAAACTTATTTAATATTTCCGCTTGGATCCATGAAAACTCTTGAACTTCGAAGTCTGTGCGCCCTGATGCTATGCGCTGGGGTGTTTTCCAGTGGCGGATCCTGGGCGCAGTCGGCAACAGGCAAGGCCAAACCCGGTAATCGACCGGAGATGGCGGCGGTCACCGTTAATGGCGTCGCCATCCCTGAAAACGCCATCAATGCCGAGTTGTCGAATTTGCAAAGCCAGGGCGTGCCGGCGACGCCGGAATTGCGCGAAAAGGTGATCGGCGATCTGGTCGTGCGTGAAGTCATGGTCGATGAGGCCAACAAGCTCAAGCTTGACGCTACTCCCGTCTTCAAACAGCAATTGGGCGAACTGCGCCAACGTTTGCTGATGGATAGCCTGTTTGCCGATTACATGGTCAAGAATCCGATCACCGATGCGGATGAAAAGGCCGAGTACTTGCGTCAGAAAAAGGCCTTGGGTGGCGCCGACACCACGCCGCAGTATCAGTTGAGCCAGATTGTGGTCAAGACACAAGAGCAGGCCGACGATCTGCTGGCCCGCATCAAGAAGGGTGAATCCTTCGAGAGCCTGGCGTCCAATTCGATTGACGCACAAAGCCGTGAGCACGGTGGCCTGATCGGCTGGGTATTCCCCAACGATATCTTGCCGAGCATTGCCGCGGTGATCCCCAACGTGAGCAAAGGCAGCACGGCGGCGGCGCCGATCCAATCGGGTGCTGGCTGGCATATCGTGAAGGTTGACGACGTTCGGCCTTTCAAGATTCCGTCGTTTGACGAAAGTCACCAGCAACTTAAACAGGCCTTGATCAACCAGCGCCGCCAGAAGCTGATCGAGAGCCTGCTGCAGAAGGCAGATATCAAGCGGCCATAAGCCGTATTTTTCTGTTTTATTCAACCGTTAGGCAATAATGACTAAATCCACCAAAAAACAATCCGCTTCCACCGAAACCGTCAGCCATGAAGCAAGCGGCCAGGCAAGCACCGATGTTTCACAACAAATTCAGGGGCGCAGCGTCTTTGGCGTTGAGACCACTGCTGCCGGTATTGCAGTGAATACCCTGTTTTTCGCTGAGGATGGCCGGATGATGCCGATGCCAGCTGTTTTCCCGACGCTGACCTATGCCCTGGAGCAAATCGAGGAACTGCGTAATCTGGTCATACAGCATTTCTCGCAGGCAGCCCAGGTCGGTGTGCAGATCATCGCCGCACAAAACGCAAAGGCCGCGCAAGAAAACGCGCAGCAAGCTGCGGCAGAGGCTCCGGCTGGAAACTGAAATCTGGCTTCTCCGCTGCGCAAAAAAGCTCGTTTGCATGGGCCTGGCGCCGGACAATCAATCGTTTTCGCCTGAACGCCGGCGTCCGCTTCCATCGTCTTCGGGCATCTCGATGGAACCGGGCGCTTCTATTGCAGCACAGGCGCCAAAGGCGGCCTGGATCGATCCGTCCGGGGCGGTGTCGCCGCCGCCCGTTTCGGCCGGCTCGTCGGCGTTCACGCCGCCATGCGGGCGAGTTCGGAATGGGCCGTGGTCAAACTGCTGCTGCGGCTGTCATCGCCCATATTCAAGCCCTCGGCATACACAAACTCGACATTCGTGACGCCGATGAAAGCCAGGAAATTGCGCATGAAGTCGGTTTGCGTATCGAATGCGGTTCCCGCATAGCGACCGCCGCGGCTTGCAAACACGTAGGCTTTTTTTCCGGAGAGCAAACCCTGTGGCCCATTCGCGGTATAGCGGAATGTGACGCCGGCGCGGGCGACGTGATCGATCCAGGCTTTCAGTGTCGAAGGTATGCCCAGGTTGTACATGGGCAAACCGATGACCAGCACATCGGCGGCCTGCAATTCGGCGATTAAGCCATCCGAATAAGCTACTTTCGCTTGCTGTTCGGACGAGCGCTCCTCCGCCTTGCTCAGGAAGGCCTGGAAACCCGCGCCATCGAGGTGCGGCACGGGGGTGACGGCAAAATCACGGATCATGACCACCGAACCGGGGTGACCGTCCAGCCAGGCCTCGACGAAAGCGTCGGAAAGCAGGCTGGATTGCCCCTGGTTGGCAAAGAGGCTGGTTTTGAGTTGCAGAAGTTTTTGCATGGTCGTTCTGCCCTTGAAAGTGGTGGCCAGCGCCCCGCTTGCCGTGGCATTGCTAGCCTTGTTTTTTGTTTCGGAGAGTGCTGTAGCTGTTGATCAGCTTGCGACGGTCGGGGGTGGATTGGCGTCGGCAATATTCGGGGGAGTGCTCACCGTCTTGCTCCTTTCGTCGAATGATGGAACTGCTTGCTTAATGATCGATCTTGCCAAACCGGCCGCTGTTGAAATCGTCGATCGCCTTGATGATTTCGGCCTGAGAATTCATCACGAAAGGGCCATGACCGACCACCGGTTCGTTGAGCGGTGCGCCGTTGAGCAGCAGTAGCGCGGTGTCTTCGGTGACCTCGAATTCCAGGCGACTGCCTTCGCGCTCCATGACTGCCAACTCGGCGGCCCGGATGTTGTGTTTTCCGTCGATGCGAAGAATTCCACGCAGGACGAACAGCGCCGTCGTATGCCCAGCCGGCAGGTCGAAACCCACACGGTGTCCGGCCTTCAGGCGCAGATCCCAGACATTCATCGGTGTGAAGGTTTGCGCCGGGCCCTGCGCGTCGCCATATTGACCGGCGATGACGCGGACCTTGCCGGCTCCTTGCGGCAACTCGATTTCCGGAATCAGCGCAGCCGTGATCCCCTGGTAACCGGGCGCGGCCATCTTGTCCTTGGCCGGCAGGTTGACCCACAACTGGATCATCTCGAAGGCCCCGCCGTTTCGGGCGAATTCGGGGCTGTGATATTCCTCGTGGATCAGACCGGAGGCCGCCGTCATCCACTGCACGTCGCCCGGACCGATATTGCCGCCGCCTCCCGAGGAATCGCGATGCGAGACCCCGCCTTCGTAGACGATGGTCACCGTCTCGAAGCCGCGGTGCGGGTGCTGGCCAACGCCGAGCTTGCGTGCAGTCACCGGGAAGTCGGTCGGACCGGCATAATCCATGAGCAGGAAGGGCGACATTTCCTCCGCGATATCGCTGTAGGAAAAAATGCTCTGGACCGGGAAACCGTCGCCTACCCAATGGCGACCATTGCTGCGCTTGATGAATGCAAGTTGTTTCATGACTGCTCTCCGTTTATTGATGGGTGTACTTTAGAGGGCCGACAATCGATACACTAGATCGTTAAATTCGAAATCACTTTTCAATAAAATGAACAGTGGATTTCAACCTGCCAGCCGCATTCGCCAAAATCGAAGACGCGGGGGGTTTAAGCGCTGCCGGCCGCCTGTTTGGCTTGTCGACGTTTGTGGTGTCTCGTCTTGCCATGCTTGCTACGGCTGGGCGTGAGTCTGCGGCAACGTATGATGCATTCCCGCGCAGATGCGCCAGGGCGGTCGAGGCATGGATGGCGAGCAGGGCTCGGAGCAGAGTGCAAAGCACCGGCACTGCCACCGAGGCCAGGGACTGGCTCAGGACGTCAAGCCGGGCGGGCGACCCGCCATTCCGCAGAGCTTCTGCGGGCGAATCGTTACCGCCTTGTAGGCATCCCGTAGTTTCGGACATTCGCTTCCCGGCCGGTCGGCGTCGGGTCTTCGGCCAGCGGCCGGGCGTGCAGGCGGCGCCAGCCGATGCCGTGTCGATGGCCCATGAGCAGCCATTTGAACGGGGCCAGCCAGCGGAAGAGCCAGGCCGGCAGCAGGGAACGGGCCATGTCCCGGCTGGCTTCCCTGGATATCCCGTGACCCGCCGCCAGGTCGCTTGCCGCCCGGCGCAGGGCGCGGATCTGGGCGCGCGCCACGAAGCGGAAACGGGAGAGCGGCCGGCCATGGATGATCTCACCGGCCCCCATGGCCAGGCCGCCGGCCCACAGGAGCCGGTTGGCACGGGCGAAGGTGCGCAGGACGCGCAGCGCGCTGCGGTTGTGGTCGGCCTCGGGGAAGCCGCAGTTGAGCAGGCCGACGACCTGGCGCAGGGCCGAGTTGCCCGGTGCAAGGTGGGCTCCGAGTTGTTCGAGGGCGTGTCCGACCAGGTAGGGCAGGCCATCCACGTATAGCGGGGCGGCAACGATCAGCAACTCGGCGCCGGCCAGGTCGGCCAGGGCCTTCTCGGCCGGGCGGCCAGCCTTGACGAAAGCGATCGCATAGACCAGCCGACTGGCGATACCGGCCTGTTCGAGATTGGCGGCGAGGGCGCGGGCCAGCGCTTCGGAGGTGCTGCTGCCTTTCGGCCGGGCGCTGCCGATCAGGATGGCTGCCGTGTGCGGTGCCGGGTTTTGCGGTGCGATGAAATCCGGCGCGCAGGCGCGGGCGAGGGCGCTTTTGTCGAGTCTCGGCAGCGCGCTGCCAGCGCTGCCGGTCAAGCCGGCCCGGACGGCCATCTCGATTGCTTACTGCGCCATGCTGCCCCCTGGCGACAGGAGCAGGCTGCGGAACCAGGGTGTTTGCAGGTTGATGGCGTTGCCGCCGGCCAGTTCGGCGAACAGACCGCTCGTTTCGGCATCGGGTTGTTCGGCCAGACCGATGAAGAGCATGGCCGGATAGCGTTGGTAGCGCCTCCGGTGGCGAGTCATCCCGGCCTGTTCTTGGAAGAAGGCATCGGTCAGCGGAATCAGGCGGTCGACCAGCTTTTTCAGGGACGATGCATAGCCGCCGAAAACGACCGGCGTCAGGAAAACGACGAGATCGGCATCGTGAATGGCCTGCGTGATGTTCTGTGCTTCATCCCGGGTACGGCAGCGGCCCGGGGTTTTGGTCCAGCATTCGAAATCACCCAGGCAGGGTGCAATCGGGATGTCGGTCAGCCTGTAGTGTTCGACCGCCGAGCCAAGGGGTTGGGCGTCCAGGGCGATGTGGCCGACGGTCGCCGCTGCCTTGGCGGTGCCATCGAGAATGATCGTTTTCATGCGGTCTACCGTAGGGTACGCCGCATGGTCGGACGGGAACTGGCTGGCGGCGGAACTTGCGGAGTATCGGCGAGTCGACCACCCGGGGTCAATGCCAGGAGGTTTTTTGCCGGGGCCTGCTCGTTGAGTGGGGCGGCGGCGCCTTTGGTTGCCTGGATTCTTGCCGACAATACGGAGAGCATAAAATTGCAAAGAACATTGGGATTGCTTTGCCCACGACTCCCCGTCGATCGGCCGTCAGGCATATCGTGTGGATTCGCGCAATCTGGCCGTGCAAGCCGTTCGACACATATTCCGGTAAAGGGTAAGCTTCTCGCGGTGGATCGCCCCAACACGAATACCGATGTCGAAGCAGCATGCGCCGGGCCAATCGGGCGCAAGCGTACCAATTGTTCCTTTCGAAAGCCCCGGGCGCGATCGCCCGGACATGATTTCATGCCGGGGGGCGCCTTGATTCTTGAAACCAAGAACTTTTATCGCAGCGCCACCCGTCTCCTCCCATGAATTTCACGCTACGCGCCTTTGTCACCCGGCTGATCTGGCTGTGCATCTTGCCGCTGCTGTTGCTGGCGGCATGGCTGGCCATCGATAGCGCGCAGCAGCAGCAGGCGGCATCCATGGTGGCGGCTCGGCATGTGGCCGAAAATATGGCGACTTCGATCAGCAATCGACTGAGTGCGCGCATCAAAGGCCTGAGCATCCTGGCGCTTTCGCCCCTGGTGGACGATCCCCGCCGTTGGCCGGAACTGTACCGCGAGGCCCTGGGTTACGAGCAAAGCTTCGGTTCCCATGTGATTTTCGCGACCGCCGCCACCCCGATGCAAATGTTGTTCAATACCCGCGTTTCCTATGACGCGAAATTGTTGCCGCTGCCCCAGCCTGAAGGCCGAGGCGCCGCTCCGTACGCCGTGGCGACGGCTCAACCGGCCGTAGGCGATATTGTGATCGGACCGTTTTCAGCGAGCCCGTTGGTTGCCGTCGCCGTGCCGGTCATGCGCCAGGGCAGGGTAGCCTACGTCATGCTGACCACCATCGGGATTGAACAATTCCAGGAGCGTTTCGACCAGTTCAAGATGCCTGCCAAGTGGGCCATATCCCTGGTCGACGGTCGTGGTCAGCGCATTGCCCGCCGGGCACCGCCGGAAACGAACACCGCTCGGGATGTTGATCCAAGCGGCCGAATTGCCGTGAGCGTGGCACAGACACCATGGTCGGTGGTTCTTGAAATTCCTGCCGACGAATTGCGCCTGCCGCTCTATCTGAGTATGAGCAAATTACTGGCCTGGCTCCTGGCGGCCCTGATCCTCGGCATTATCGGAGGCAGACTGGCCGGACGCCGATTGCTCGGCGATATCAAGATGCTCTTGGCAAACGGGGAAGGCGATGCGCCGCGCTCGAGAATCGTCGAAATTGCTGCGGTCGGCGATCAATTGAAAGCCGCCGCTGCCCAGCGCAAGGCGGATACGGAAGCGCTCGAGGCGAGCGAGATGCGCTTCTCCGTCACCTTCGAGCAGGCGGCCGTCGGTATTGCCCTGGTCGATCCTGAGGGACACTGGCTGCGCGTCAACCGCAGACTGGCGGCAATCGTCGGTTATTCCAAGGAGGAATTGCTAAGGAAAACCTTTCAGGACATTACCCACCCCAACGATCTGGCCGACGATCTCGAACAGATGTATCGCATGCTGGCCGGTGAAATCGAGAATTATTCGATAGAGAAGCGCTACCTGAGAAAAGACGGCAGCCAGGTCTGGATCCATCTGACGGTCGCCTTGGTTCGCATGCCGGACGGCAAGCCCGATTACTTCATTTCGGTGGTCGAAGACATCAATTCGCGCAAGGAGGCGGAGAGAAAAACCCGACAGGCGGCGATCGTTTTCGAAAGCACCCGTGAAGGCGTCATGATCTGCAATCTCGATGGTCGCCTGCTGGCGGTGAATAAGGCGTTCACGGAGATCAGCGGTTATGCCGAAGCCGAGGCGCTGGGCAAGAAGCCCAGCCTGCAAAAGTCGAATCGGCATGGACCGGAGTTCTATCAGGCCCTATGGGCCAGTGTGCATCAAACCGGGCAATGGCAAGGAGAGGTCTGGAACCGGCGCAAAACCGGGGAGGTCTATCCCGCCTGGATGACAATCTCGACGGTGCGCGACAAACAAGGACGACCCACCCAGTACGTCGGCGTATTCACCGATATCAGCCAATTGAAGCATAGCGAGGCGGAACTGGCGCACCTGGCGCATTACGATCCGCTCACCGACCTGCCAAACCGCCTGCTCCTGCAGTCCAGGATCGGGCATGCCCTCGATCGTGCGGGGCGCAGGAGCCAGCGGACGGCGCTGCTCTTTATCGACCTGGATCATTTCAAAACGGTTAACGACAGTCTAGGTCACGTGGCAGGCGACGAATTGCTGGTCATGGTCACCCGGCGCCTGCGCGATCGGGTGCGCGACGAGGATACCCTGGGTCGATTCGGCGGCGACGAATTCATCATGGTGCTGGAACCGATCGGCGATCCCGAGGATGCGGCCGGTGTTGCGCAGGACCTGCTGGCGGCGCTGGCCATGCCTTTTGTGCTGTCCGGCGGCAACGAGGTGTATATCGGCGCCAGCATCGGAATCAGCATTTATCCCGAGGACGGGAACCGTGCCGAGGAGGTGCTGCGAAATGCCGATACTGCCATGTATCGGGCCAAGGAGCAGGGGCGCAATCGTTTCTGTTTCTATACCGCCGACATGAACACCCATGCCCTGGCCCAGCTGGCGCTGGAGGCCGCCTTGCGACACGCCCTGGATCGCGGCGAACTCATTTTGCATTACCAACCCAAGGTGAACATGGGTACGGGCCAGATGACAGGCGCCGAAGCCTTGATCCGCTGGCAGCGCGAAGGCGTCGGCCTGGTGCCGCCGACCGAGTTCATTCCGCTGGCAGAAAAGACCGGGCTCATCGTCCCGATAGGCACCTGGGTTATCGACGAGGCCTGCCGACAGCTCCGTCTATGGGGGAATATGGGTTGGTCGGGGCTCCAGTTGGCCATCAATGTTTCCGGGCGGCAGTTCCATGCCGGCAATCTGCCGGCACTGGTGGCCGACGCGCTGAACCGCCACGGAGTTCCCCCGGATCGCCTGGAACTCGAACTGACGGAAAGCATGTTGATGGATGACCCGGATGCGACCGTGGCCACCTTGACCGCGCTCAAGGGCATTGGCGTCACGCTCGCGCTCGACGACTTTGGAACCGGCTATTCGAGTTTCGCCTACCTGAGCCGTTTTCCCATCGATGTCCTGAAGATCGACCAGTCCTTTGTCCGAAACATCGTAAGCGAGCCGCAGGCCGCCATGATTGCCGTGTCGATCATCGATCTTGCCCATCGCCTGCGCTTGAAGGTCGTGGCCGAAGGGGTGGAAACCGAAGCGCAGCTTGGCTATCTGCGGCAACGGGACTGCGACACCTTGCAAGGTTATTATTTCGCGCGACCCATGCCGGCAGATGCTTTCGAGGTCCTTTTGCGCGACGGGAAAAAAATGCCGGTCCCGTCGGTCGACAACGAATACTCGCGTACCCTGCTCATCGTCGACGACGAACCGAACGTTCTCGCCGCCTTGCGCCGTATCCTGCATATTGAGGGATACCGCATCCTGACTGCCGGCGGTGCTCGGCAAGGACTCGAACTCATGGCGACGACGCCGGCCCAGGTCATCCTGGCCGACGAGCGAATGCCCGAAATGATCGGTACGGAGTTCCTGCGCCGAGTCAAGGAGCTGTATCCCGATACGGTGCGCATCATTCTGACCGGCTCGGCCGATCTCGAGTCGATTACGCGGGCAGTGAATGAAAGCGCTGTTTACAAATTCCTGCAAAAACCATGGGAAGAGGCTCATTTGCGCAAGGAGATCCACGATGCCTTCCTGTTTCACAAATACGTGATCAAGTCGAGGCCGGCGGCGGGGCAAGAAAGTGCTTCCGCCTTCTCCATCGGGAATGGTTTTCCTGACGATTGATTTGCCGGTATCGTTGATTCCCGGCCGGCGGGGATGAACCGGGCTTGATGATCGGATGCCTTGCTGGTCAGCGAACTCCGGAGATTTCGTGCGTCTCGGAATGTGCTGGTCGAGGCCGAATAAAATCAATGCGGTTTCCGGGCGATTTTCGGGAGATGTCGGTGGGCTACGGCAGAGCTCGAAGAAAAATCGTGCTTAGCGGTCAATCGACTGGAACTCGGGCGATGACTGCTTACTCTGAAGCATTGTGCGACGGGTCAAGCCCCGCACGATCTTTCTCTTCGCGCCGCATTGCACGCTGCTCAACGGATAATGGAATGCCATGAAACCCATCGCACCCCGGTACTTGCTGGCTGTCGGATCGTTGTTGTCGGCGCTGGCCCTGCCCGCCGATGCTGCCTTGAAAGAAGGGGATGCAGCGCCGGACTTCCAGGCGCCGGCCTCCCTGGCCGGCAAGTCCTTCCCGTTTTCGCTTGCTGCGGCATTGAAGACGGGGGTCGTTGTCGTCTACTTCTATCCGTCGGCCTATACCGAGGGGTGCAATATCCAGGCCCATGAGTTTGCCGTCCGCCACGACGAATTCGTCGCGGCGAAGGCCACGGTCATCGGCGTTTCCCTGGATGGCATCGCTCGACTGAACGAATTTTCCGCCGATCCGGATTATTGCGCGGGCAAGGTTCCGGTCGCCTCCGATGCGGACGGCCGGATCGCGCGCTCATACGATCTTGCGATAAAGACGATCAACGGGCGGGTAATCAAGGATACCCGCGGCGTTGAAATCGACCATGGCTTTGCCGAGCGCACGACATTCGTCCTGACGCCCGACGGCAAGGTTGCGGCGGTCATTGGCGGCATTTCGCCAAGTCGGAATGTCGAACAGGCCCTGGCCGCGGTCAGGCAAATTTCCGGCGGCAGGGCGGTACGTCCATAGAAGCATCGCAGACTGCGCTTCCGGGCGGAATGCCCGGGGCGGGGCCGGCTACCTTCTTGATCCATGCGCATACAGATTGCCTCAGACCTGCATCTTGAACATCTCGAATGGCGTTTCCCGGATTATCGTGGGGTCGAATTCGCCGATGCCGATCTGCTGGTCCTCGCCGGCGATATCGCCAACGGCGCGCGCGGCCTCGACCTGTTTGCCGATTGGCCGGTTCCGGTCATCTACGTGCCGGGCAATCACGAATATTACGGACATGCCTGCGCCGACATCCGTTCGCAGCTTGCCAGGAAAGCCGGGGCACTGCCAAACCTTGCCGTCCTCGACGAAGGGGTCAAAACGATAGGCGGCCTGCGCTTCATCGGTTGCACGCTATGGACCGACTACGCCTTGTTCGGAGAAGGCCGTCGCGAATCGGCGATGGCCGCTTGCGCCGCTTCCCTGCCGGATCATCGGGTGATCAGAGGCGAGGCCGGGGTGCCCTTCGCTCCCGCCTATGTTCGCCAGCTTCATTTTCGGCAGAAGGCCTGGCTGCGCGCCAGGCTCGACGAGCCGTTTGCCGGTAAAACGGTGGTCATAACCCACCATGCGCCGGCCCGGGGCAGCCTTCATCCGGTCTTCGCGACAGATCCGGTCAGCGCAGCCTTCGTTTCGGACCTCGGCGACATGCTGGGGATTGCCGCGCTTCACATCCATGGTCATACCCACCATTCGTTCGATTACGAAGTAAACGCTACCCGGGTTATCGCCAATCCGATGGGCTATTGCCAGGGAGTCAAGTCGGCCGCCTCGCCACTGGAAGTGCGGCGGGAGAATCCCGATTTCCAGGCGCGACTGGTGGTCGAGTTGTGAGCCGACGGGCGATTTTCCCGCCCGCGGCCGGCCCCGAAACCTGTCCCTGCCTGTAGTCAGCCGGCCTTGTCGCGTAATTCGGCCAGTTGTTCGCGAACGGCGCGCTCATGGAGATGGCGCTGCGTGGCATCGCGCGCGATGGCGACCGAACCGACTACCTTGCCCGCCTCGTCGCAAACGACGGCAAAGCTCATTTCGACGTAGATCGCCTCGCCGCTGGCTGTCAGTGCCTTGGTCACGGTGGCCCGCCCGCCGAGACGGGTCGCGCCGCTGCTCATCGCCCGGTTGAAGCCGGCCCAGTGAGCTGCTCGCAGGCGCTCCGGAATGATCAGGTCCAGGCTTTGGCCGACGGCCTGGGGTCGGGTGAGGCCAAATAGCTGCTCGGCGGCCGGGTTCCATTGACAAATGATCCCCCGGCTGTCCGAATAGATCAAAGCGTCGCTCATCTGCTCCATGATCAGGCGGAAAATATCGGTCATCAAGACTTCCTTTCGTTTGTGGCCATTCCTCCTTGCCGAGAATTGGCCTGGTTCCGGTTATGGCCTGATTTCGGGTTCGACCAGCATGGCCAGTTGCACGAGCGATTCCTGCCAGCCGAGATGGCACATTTCCAGGGGAATCGCATCGGAAATACCTTCCTGCACAATGCTCAGGTCGGTGCCGCAAGCGACGGGCCTCAAGCTGACGGTGACCTGCAGGAGGCCGGCCGGCCCGGGATCGTCGAAGCTGTCGGTATACCGAAGACGCTCGTTGGGCAGGAGTTCGAGATATTCACCCCCAAACGAATGACTCTGCTGCGTCGTGAAGTTGGTGAATGACATTTTGAAGGTTCCGCCAAGCTTAGCTTCCATGTGGTGAACCGTGCAGGTAAAACCGAAGGGAGCAATCCATTTGGCTATCGCTTCTGGCGTGATGAATGCCCGGAATACGCGCTCCGGCGGCGCTTTCAGTACGCGATGAAAATGAACGGTTCCGGTCATGGGCTTGATCTCCTTTGCCTTGTCTCGAATCGCCAGCACGCTTGCATAGTGCCAAGAGCGGGGTGGCGTGGCAAGGCCGAAATACCTGGTAGCGCCGGGGCGAAACGAGATGAGGAGGCGATCATGAAGGGATATCGGATTATTTTTTTCACCCAGTAGGGCCGGCGGCACGGACATCGGCCGCGCTTGATGCTCACGGCGCGGCAACTCTGTGCGCGACCATTGTCGCCGCCAGCGAAGGGTGCGCTCATCACCGGCCTATTTCTTTGAGCTGGCCGAGCAGCCGCAAGAGGCGGTCTTGGTAGTCGGCGAGGATGAAGCTGCTCGCCTGTTAGAGCGCCTCGACCGGGAAGGGAGTGACACTTTTTTCGTGAAATCGCCGCTTGAATTCGGCATCCTGGGCGAGCCCGACTGATCAAGGCGCCCCCGGCGGCGCAAAGATATCTTGGGGCGGGAGACGGCGCAGGGAGATTTTTCGCTTATTCTGCGCTTGTGCTCATATTGTTCTCAGGTCATGGTTCCGATGGATATTCAACTAATCTACGCGAGTCTTGCGACACAAGCCTTCTCCGACGAGGAATTGGAAAAACTGCTGGCCACCTGCGCCGCCAACAACGCAAGCGGGCACATTACCGGCATGTTGTTGTACGGCAACGGTAAGTTCATGCAGGTCCTGGAAGGGGAGGCAGACCTGGTCGACGCGCTGGTCAGGAAAATCAAAGCCGACAGCCGCCAC
>JAJXVG010000278.1 GCA_021782315.1 Pseudomonadota bacterium
GAACAGTCAAGTCCGTTTTGCCAAGGCACAAAAGTGTCGATTCGTAAATTCCATATTTTCCCTGCTTTCCATCTCCGTCTATATTTTAAAATCCGATTCCGTGTCAAATGGTGAAAATGTGTCACCACCCAATAAATCAATGAATTATGTGTCAAGTCGCTAAATTCTCTCAAAAAGCGGCAACCTGTCAAACCCAGAAAACAAAAAAGCCACTTCGGAAAGTGGCTTCAGTGTTTGAGTTTGATGGTGCCCCCGAACGGAATCGAACCGCTACCTGATGATTACAAATCAACTGCACGACCTTCATGCTACGGGGGCCTCAACAAACGAGGCGCGATTATAGCTTGATCATCCGGACTTCGTCATGAGCACCCCAGTCAATCCTTTCGAAATCGCCCGGGAGACCCTCCGCCTGCTCGCCGCGCGCCGCATTCCGCCTTCGCCGGAAAATTACCAAACCCTGTATCACGAAATCGCGGGCACCAAACCAAAGACAAATTCCTTTCCCGAAGAACAATTACGTTCATTGGCAGCCGCGCTTCCCAAGGTATCACCCGATCAACTGCGACTGGCCCGCCAGCTTGACGAGGCCGTCAAAACGGCCAATTGGGCGGATTACAAGAAATATCTGACGGAATTTGTCGCTGCGCTAGCCGAATCGCAGAAATTGGGCTGGTCCGAACTTATCGCCGACCTGCTGCGGCAATGGGAGGCCAAGCATCAAGGGCTGACCACCACGCGCAAACGCGAATCGGTCGAGCATATATTGACCAGCAGCGGCGCCAATCCGGATACCCTGTTCAACAGGCTGCAAAGCCTGCTCCGCTCCTGGGGGCAAGGCAAGGCCAACGAGACGGCGAATCTGGTCGCCGCGGATGAAGCAGAGCCTCCGGAGGTCGCGCCGATAACCGGGGCAAAGGCAAGCCAGACGCCGCTAACCGAGCTACGCGAACTTTTCGCCTTTACGCTCGAAACCGCCATGGCGACCCAACTGCTCGAAAGCCCGCAGCTATCGTCGGATGCCAAAGTGTTGGCCAAGGATATCCGAACGGCCGCCAGCCCCGAGCAATTGCAGGAATTCCTGACTCGCCTGAAACGCTTTGCCTTCAAGCTCGAACTGCTGGCCGAAGACCAGGCCGAACTCCGGCTCAGCCTGCTCAACCTGCTGCGACTCCTGGTCGGCAACATCACCGAGCTGGTCCTCGACGATCATTGGCTGCACGGACAGATCGCCGTCGTCCGCGAAATCATCGACAAACCGCTCTCCCAGCGCGCCCTCGACGACGCCGAGCGCCGCCTGAGAGAAGTGCTGTTCAAGCAGGCCCAGCTCAAAGCCAGCCTTTCCGAAGCGCGGGACGCCATCAAGCACATGCTGGCCGGTTTCGTCGATCACCTTGCCGACTTTGCCGAAGTCACCTCCGATTATCACGACAAAATTGAAAATTTTGCAGCAAAAATCAGCTCGGCCAATGACATAGCCGAGTTGGAAACTGTCCTCGGCGATGTCATGCGCGAAACCCGAACCGTTCAGATCAACGCCCAACGCTCGCGTGACGAATTGCGCCTGACCCAGCAACAGGTCCTGGCCTCCGAAACACGCATCCGGGAACTCGAACGCGAACTGGAAGTCACCAGCGACCTCGTTCGCCACGACCAACTGACCGGCGTACTCAATCGCCGCGGCCTGGAAGAAATATTCGCCAAGGAAACCGCCAGGGCGACACGCCACGATACGACCCTGTGCGTCGCACTGATCGATATCGACAATTTCAAGAAACTCAACGACTCGATGGGCCACCAGGCGGGTGACGAAGCGCTGATCCACCTCGCCGGCATCTGCCGGGACACCCTGCGCCCGCAAGACACCGTCGCACGCTATGGCGGCGAAGAGTTCATCGTCCTTCTGCCGGAAACCTCGCTGGATGATGCAGTCATTGCCCTCACCCGCCTGCAGCGCGAACTGACCAAAAAATTCTTCCTGCACGCCAACGAAAAAATACTCATCACCTTCAGCGCCGGCGTCACCCAGATGACAGTGGACGACAACCAGTCCAGCGTGATCAAGCGCGCCGACGAGGCCATGTACCAGGCCAAGCAAAGCGGCAAGAACCGGGTCGTCCCCAGCCCATAGCGCGGCTCCTGGCCATTCACATTTGGCCGACGAGAGGGGGCAAACGATTGCCCTGCCTCAAATACCGGCAAATCCGACGATATCCGCTGGCCGAGCACGGTTGATACAATGTCCGGATGCCCCAGACCCCGGATCTCGTTGAAACCCTATTTCGCCAAGGCACCCAGTTCATGCGCGAGGGCAGGGACAGGGAAGCCGAGCAAGCATTCCTGCAGGCGAGCGGCCTGGCGCCGCAGATTCCCGAACTGCACGCCAACGTCGCATTCCTGATGAACAAGGATGGCCGACGCCAGGCGGCGGAAACAGCCTATCGTCGCGCCCTCGATCTCGCTCCCGCCCAAGTCCAGATACTGATCAATTTCGGCGCCATGCTGGCCGCCCAGAAGCGCTTCGCCGAAGCCGAAACGGTCTATCGCAAGGCACTGGCCGCCGATGCCCGCTCGCTCCAGGCCTGGTCCAACCTCGGCGTCCTGCTCGCCAGCCAGAAGCGTGAAACCGAAGCCGAATCCTGTTACCTGTCGGCCTTGAGTATCGCTCCCGACTACGCCACCGCTTCGTTCAATCTTGCCTACATTCTTCTTCGCCAAGGCCGCTATGAAGAAGGTTGGCGCCACTTCGAATCACGCGACTGGTACGCGCCGATCGAACATCATCTGCGCCTGCCTCGCTGGCATGGCGAAGCCTTGAGCGGCAAATCCCTGATCGTCGGTTTGGAGGCCGGCCACGGCGACATGATCCAGTTTTGTCGATACGCGCCCTTGATCAAGAAGTTGGGCGCCAGCCGTCTCGCCATCATATGCAGAGGTGGCTCCGCGAAACAGGACATCCGGTTAAGTGAATTCTCTGCTTCAATGGGCGATGGAAATCGCCTGCCAAGGAGCAGAAGCAATGAGAAGACCCCGCCGTAACCATACAGCCACCTTCAAG
>JAJXVG010000072.1 GCA_021782315.1 Pseudomonadota bacterium
GGCCCGAAAGTTTCTTCGGTCACCAGCGTGATGCCGTACTTGGCGGCCATCGCCTCCGATTCCTTACGTCCCGACTGACCGAAACCCGAGGTCTCGGAAAGCAGCGCCACCTTGCTGATACCGCGCTTTTTCATGTCCTCGTAGATTTTCTCGGCCGCCATGCGGTCGGTGTGGGAGACCTTGAAGGTATTCTTCTTGACCGGCTCGACGACGACCACGGCGCCGGCCAGGGAAATGAACGGGATACCGGCCTTCTCGACCAGCGGCACCATGGACATGGTCGAACCAGTGGTCGTCCCGCCGATCAACACATCGACCTTGTCGTCGTCGATCAGGCGCTTGGTGAAGCCGTTCGCCTTGTTCGCGTCGCTGCCGTCGTCATACTGCACCAGTTGCAGCGGACGGCCGATGACCCCGCCGTTCTTGTTGATCTCCCCGATGTAGAGCTGCAGGGTCTGCAACTCGGGTTCGCCTAGGAAGGCGGCCGGGCCGGTCACCGACAGCACCGCGCCGATCTTGATCGGCTCGACGGCCAGTACGGCGCTCGTGGCGAAAGCCAGCGCGGCGCCGGCCAGAAATTTCCGGATATCTTTATTCATCAATCGTCTCCTCTGCAAATTTTCCTGCCCGATGGCCGGCAGGCCGTCAGACCCGTTTGAACAAGGGGCTGCGCACCTGCTGGGCGTCAGCCGCTGAAAAAAATTTCTCGGTGTAGATGTCGCGCTCGAACAGCCGGCCCTGCATCAAGGTGGTGATGCAGGCATCGATCATCACCGGCGGTCCGCAGAGATAGGCCTTGTTACCGCGAAAATCGTTGGCGAAACGGGCCTTGGCCGCTTCGTGCACGAAGCCGCGAAAACCCGTCCAGGCGCTGTCGGCCGGCTCGTCGCTGAGGGCCGGCAGGTAGCTGAAGTTCGGATATTTCGCCGCCAGATCGAGAAATGACTGGTGGTAGTAAAGCTCGCCCTGGTTGCGGGCGCCGTAGACCAGCGTGATCGGCAACTGGCTGCCCTCCTCCAGCAGGTCGAGGATCATCGAACGCGGGCTGGACAGGCCTGAGCCGCCGGCCATGAAGAGCGACGGCAGGCCGGCCGACTTGTGCACGAAGAAGCGGCCGTAGGGACCGGAAACCGTGACCCGGTCGCCGACCTTCAGTTCGTTGTGAATCCAGGTCGTGCCGGCACCGGCCGGGACGATGCGGACGTTCAACTCGATCTCGTTGCCGGTCGACGGCGCATTGGCCAGCGAAAAGGCGCGATGGCCCAGCTCGTTGGGCAGATTGAAATTGATGTACTGGCCGGCCTGGAAGTCGAGCACCTCGTCCTTGTCTAGCTTGAGCCAGATACCCTTGATGGTCGGCGTCAGGTTCTCGATGCGGCTGACCACGCCCGGAAAGTCGCGTACCGGAATGTCGCGGGCGTCCGCGTCGATTTCCATCTCGACCTCGATGACCGTATCGGCTTCCAGCGTCGCGCAGCAGGCCAGGGCCTTGCCCTCCTCCCGCTCGTAGTCCATCAGGGCGAAGCTGGAGGCATTGCCGTGATCGACCTCGCCGTCGGCGATGCATACCTTGCAGGTGGCGCAGTAGCCCTGGCCGCAGGCATGGGGCAAATAGACGCCGGCGCGCAGGGCGGCGTCGAGGATGGTCTGGCCGTCCTCGACTGCGATGCTGCGGCCGAGCGGCTCGATGGTCAGTTCGTAGCTCATTGTTTTCTCCGCGGGGTAAAGCCGGGCTGGCGCGCGGACCGGCCGCGCGACGCACCGTTTGTTTTCAGTAGCCGGTACCGGCGATGCCGTCGAGGCCCGGCGTCCGGAAGCGGATCAGGTCCTTGTGGCCGATGCCGTTGTCCTTGAGGCTCTTGTCGCGGTCGGGTGAGAAGGGCTGGTCGCCGTTCTGCCAGATCACCGTGTTCCAGTCGATCTGCTGCCAGTCCGGGTGGTAGCTGAAGCACTCGCTCATGTGCCGGTCGACGATTTCGGAGAATGGCGTTTCCGGCGGCAGGGCCAGCACGAAGGGGCGCGAGAACATGCGGTGGCGCTCCCAGTTCACGTACAGCAACTGGCGGCCCTTGTAGTTCTCGACGGCATCGCTCGACTTGAATTCGTACGGCGCCAGGGTTTTCAACATCGTCATCGCTGTCTCCTCAGTTCTTGGTGGCCTGTTCGCGCCAGACGGCAAAATTCTTCTGGTCGTCCGAGCCGTTGAAATCGCCGGTCGCCCGCTCGTCCAGACGCCAGTAGTCGAGCATCCGCGCCCCGGGGCGGTAATCGGGCGCATCGACATCGACCCCGTCCGGCTCGCAGTTGCCCTGCAAGGCCTGGTGCGAAGAGATGAAGGTCTGGACGTATTTTTCCGGCTCGTTGTCGAAGATCTCCTTGCAGTGGTCGGAACAGGTGTGGAACTTCTCGCCCCGGTACACCGACTCGCGGAAGCACATCTCCATCGAATCGCCCGGTTCGTTGAACTTCATGGTGCTGACGCAGACCTGGCAGTTCATCGGCTGCGTCTTGTTGTTGTAGCGGTTGCCGGCCTTTTCCTGGGCGTCGAGGTATTCGAGCACCGGGCGGTAGTACCGGTCGAAGGTGTTGGGGTATTTCTCGGACAGCCAGTCCATTTCGTCGGGCGTCGGAATCCAGGTGTGGAAGGGGGTCGCCCCCGGTTTCATGTAGAAGCCGATCCACGACTGGTGCGAGACGTGTTCCTTCTCCTCGACGGTCTGCGCGAAGCACTTGGGAATGGTGATGCCGTAGCGGGCCAGGTCCTTGAACAGGGCGCCGCCGTTGTCCTCGACGTACATTTCCCAGGCTTCCTTGAAGCTCATGATGCGCTTGGGCAGCATGTAGTCCATCATCATGCCGACCGAGGCCAGCTTGCGCGTGCCGCGCCAGGTCCACTTGTCGATCCAGCGCTGGACGATGGGCAGGTTGTCCGGATCCTGTTCGAGCATGAACTTGATGCATTCGAGGCCGAGCGTCATGTGGCGCGCCTCGTCGGACTGCGCCGAGAAACCGACGGTCATCGCCGCCATGTCGCCGTTGTAGGCGGCGCCGGAGATGAAGGGCACGAACAGGATGTTGGTCAGCACGTATTCGAAGGCGAAGCCGATGGCGACCATGAATTCGAACGGGCCGGCGGTGATCGCGTCGTCGAAGAAGGACTTGCCGTCGGACAGGTACCACATGCGGGACTGCTGGTGGGCGAATTCGTCCATCCCGTTGTAGTACTTGTTGTAATTGGAGATCGAGTGGATCTGCGTCTGGAAGTGACGGTACTCGTCGACCGCCTGCATCTGGCAGGCGACGCGAGGACCGGCCCCGTTCATCTGCCGACCCATCATCGAGAAGCCACGGGCGGCCATCAGTTCCAGCGGCGGCGTCGAGCCGAGGAAGAGCTTGAGGACGTTGATGTAGCGGGCGTCGGTGACCGACAGGTGGCCGTTGTTCTGGTTGAAGCCGTCGAGAATGGCGTACAGCTTGCGCTCCTTCTCGGACTGGTATTTCCAGTAGGCGTCCATGGTCAGGCGGAAGGGGTCTTCCCACTTGTCCCAGTCGTGAATCTTGATGCCCTCGTAGGTCGTCTGCGGGAAGACATCCGCCATTTTCTGGAAGGTGGTGTCCCAGGCCAGATCGCGGGTCATCAGGCTGTAGCGCTCCTTGAGGCCAAGCTTCTTGGCAACTTTCATATCCATGGTTTTCTCTCCTTGGCGTCCGGAATCAGGCGTTCCAGCTCAGGGTGAATTCGTCGTCGGTTTCGTCGAGGTGGCCGGAAATGGTGATCAGGTGCAATTGCAGTTCCTGCAGGTCGAAGCTGCGGCCCATCTTCTCCTCGACGGTTTCGCGCTTGATGACCAGGCGGTGCGGCACGTCGATCTTGACCATGGACGGCTGGTCGTCGACCATCGCCCCCGGGTTGTCGTCGAGAATGGCCTCGACGATGCAGCGCGACTCGTCGTTTTTCTGGAATGCGATGAAGGCGTTGGACATGGACTTTCCTTTACAGGGCGATGCCGGCCTTGGCGGCGCGGGCGTTCAGGTTGAGGACCAGTTCGTCCATGACGGCATCGGCGTCGCTGCCGAAGGCGAGGACGGCGACCGGTTTCAGGGCGAGCACCGCGCGCTCGCGCCAGTGCTTGATCCAGGCAGCCAGCCGGGCCTTGTTCCCGGCGTTGTCGGCGGCGGTGGCCTTGAGCACCGAATCCATCCATTTCGTTGTTTCGCCGAACCATTCCCGCTGGAAGCGGGTCAGCATCGAAAACACCGGGCCGTAGGCGGCATTCAGCCTCTCGTTGTAACGCTCGTAGAGCAACGGGTAGAGCAGGCCTTCGAGGGCGAAATCCTGGGCGACCAGGACCTCGTACCAGTCCTTCTCGAGCATCAGGTCTTCGACGTAGCGGCGCAATTCCTGCCATTCGGCGCCGTTCAGCCAGGCCGTCTTGGCTTCAACCAGGGCGTCGAGATCGTCGAAGGCCATGCCGAGGCGGGTGACGTACTGGGCGACGCCCAACTGATCCATGCTGGCGTAGCAGGCGGCCTGCGATATGGCGATGCCGTAGCCGTAGGATGAAACGTAGGCCTTGTTCAGGTTCGAGCCCCAGGCGACGTGACGCAACGGCAGGAAGACCTTGAGCGCGGCGGACCGGCCGGCGGCCGGATAGGCGGCGGCCAGGCCCAGTTCGTCCACCAGGTCGAAATCGCCTTCGGCAATTTCCTGCATCCGGCCGCGGGCCAGGGTCCATGCCCCGTAGTAGTACTGGCGCGGGTCCTTCAGCGCATACCAGTCGCCCATCGCGATCCTGGTCCGGGCGGTATCGAAAATGTCGTACTGCGGCGCCCAGGTCGGACGGTAGTGATAATTCTCGACCGGCTGCAGATCCATGGTCGCTTCGATATAGCGCGAAGCCGGCTTGTCGGCCCCCATGCGGCGAGCCAGGTGGCCAAAGGTCTGGCGCAGCGGCGTGATGCTGACCGTTCTCAAATCGATTGCCATGCTTGTCTCCTCAAAATGCACAAACGGCGCGTCCAGGCGCGCCGGAAAATCGAAACTCCTCAGCGAAAACGCTGATGCGTCGCCTGGTGAAGATTCCAGTGAAAATCGGCGTCGGCTGCATCGGCATCGAGCGGGCCGGCTTTCGGCGTGCTGAGCAGCTCGACCCGGTTGCTGGCGCAGAACTCGTCGAAGGCCGCCCTGGGCATGACCAGTTCGGCCGCGATGTCCGGATCGCCGATGGCGAACTCGAACTCGATCAAACCGTTGGGCAGGGTGTGCAGGACGCGAACGAACCTGCGCGTCGTGTCGAAATCGCCTGTTGCCATGTCGTCTCACTCCTGTTTGCGGCGCCGTCCTGCGGCGCTCTGGTGAGACGCATTAAGCCATTTGCTAAGATGTTAATAAATGGACGTTTGGGGAAACGACTTGTACTTTTCGTAATCGCACGTCTCAGGTTTGGCCGCCGAGTCGATACTGGCTGGGCGGCATGCCCGTGCGCCTGGTGAAGAAGCGCGAGAAATAGGCGGGGTCGGCAAAGCCGAGCTGGTAGCCGATCTCGCTCACCGGCACGGCCGAGAAGCGCAACAGGCGCCGGGCCTCCTGCAGCATTCGCTCGTGCACGATCTCTTTCGACGGGCGTTCGGCCATGCGCCGGCAAATGTCGTTGAGCCGCGCCTCGGTGACCGCCAGGCGGCCGGCATACTCGCTCAAGGTCAGATGCTCGCGGAAATGGGCCTCGACCAGGTCGCAGAAACTGAGAAAGAGGCGCAGGTCTTCGCTGCGCTCGGGGCGTTGCGCGCCGCTCGGCTCGCGCGCCAGCAACAGGCGGCCGAGCAGGATGAAGGCGCTCTCGCCCAGGGCCCGGACCAGGGCGGAATGACCCTTGCCGTCGCAGGCGAATTCCGCCTGCAACAATTCGACGACTTGCAGCAGGGCCGCGAAATCGGCGGCGCAGCCGGCCGGCAGGGCGGCTATTTCGAAAAAGGCCGCCTCGCGCAACATGCCGTCCGACCACTGGCCCGGCATCTCGCGAAACCAGTCGCGGACCACCTCCTGGCGGATGGTCAGGACATGGCCGTCGGTGTCCTCCTCGGAATAGAAGGAATGCGGCACGGTCGGCGGCGTGAAGATGAGCAGCGGCGCCTCCCCGGAGTACACGCCGTCGTCGAGATTCAGGCGGATGTTGCCGCGCACCAGCAGGTGCACCTGGAAGAAGCAATAGTGGCGGTGCGGCGGGGTGTTACGCCCGAAAAACTGGGCAAGGCGGCCGAAGGTCTCGTAATGGATCTCGCACTCCGGGTCGCGCTGGTCGTAAACCCGGCCGATGTGAATATCCGGAATTGCCGGGGTCGATACAGCCCTCATCTTCACGCTCCTGTCAAAACCGCCAATGCGCCGCCAGCAACAGTATCCCAAGACCGCGGCTTCCGCCTTTTTCGTGCAGCCCTCCGCCTTGGCAAGTTTATCCGCCCGCCAGGCCGGGATGGCAAGCAACAGGGCGCCCCGCTTCCGTGAGCGCCACCCTCAACGGCGTATCAGGGCTGCCCGGGCGTCGGTTCCGGATACCAGTTTTCCGGCGTAACGACCTTGGCTTCCGCCGGATCCGCAATGTAATGGGGCGACATGATCTGCACCCCGTATCGATTGAAAACATCCTGGATATTCGCATGCAGCATGCTCAGCATCCCGGCCCTGGGGCGCTGCTGTCCCGGTCTCGCCTGAACGACCAGGCGATATTCGGGATAGTAGTCGGAAAGCGCCGTCTGAAAAACGAAGGGGGCGGGATTTTCCAGAACGCCGGGGGTTTGCCTGGCGGCCTCGATCAGCATCGCTTCGACCTGGCGCCAGGGCGTATCGTAGCCGATGGTGACGGTCGTATCGACGACGTAGCCCGCCCCTTCTACCGGACGAGAGTAGTTCTTGGTGACGTTGCCGGTGATCAGCGAATTGGGCAGGGTCAGTTCCTCCCCCGCGCCGGTACGAATGCATGTCGTAAACATGCCCATCGCCACCACCGTTCCCTCGTACTCCCCGACCCGCACGTATTCTCCTTTCCGGATGGTCCGCGTGTAGATCAGGATCAGGCCGGCAGCCCCCTGGCCGACGATACTCGTCGCGCCCAGCGAAATCATCAGCCCGAGGAGCACGGAAAGCCCCTTGAAGGCATCGGTTTGCGCCCCCGGCAGGTAAGGGTAGGCCATGGCCACCGCGAACAGCCAGATGCCGGTATTGATCAGGCGCCTGGTCGTCGGCATGGTATCCGCACTGAGCCAGGTCACCACATCCGGAGCCTGCGAAAGACGCTCGATGAAGCGGCCGAGGAAGCCGATGAAGAAATAGGCCAGCAGGAAAATGAACAGGGCCACGCCAAGCCCGGGCAAGGCGCCCACGATGTTGTTCAGGATGCCTTCGACGATCCCGAGCAAATAGCCGTTCAGGCGCTCGCTCCAGGGGCGGGTATAAGGGAAGCGCGAAAGAACGAAGCTCGCCCACTCGTAGGTCAAGAGCAGCACGACGAACCAGCGGACGAGGAAAACCATCCGCCGCAGGAAGGGCACGAAATACCGGCCATCGACGATCTGCGTGCTGCCCAGCTTCAGCTTTTCGAATTTGCGTTGAGCCAGTTCCAGCAGGATGCCCAGCAGCCATCTGCGCACACGCTGCAAACCGTACAACAGCAGCACGAAGACCAGGGTCGCCGCCGCCGACGCCAGCACCGCCTTGAGCAGGGAATCCATATTCCTCGCTTCGCGCGTCTCGGCAACGATTTTTTCCAGCCGTTGCGCCGCCCGCCCGGCAACGGTCTCGGGCGTTTCATGCAGGAGGGGATCGGCGTCCTCCGCGGTGACCACGAAGACGACGCGATCGTTGAGCACGACCAGTTGCCCCTCCGGGTTCGCTTTGACATGGACGGGCAACGCCCCGCCCCCGCGCAATTCCTCCTCGATCAGCATGCGTGCCCGCTCGGCCCGCTTGGCCGGATCGGCGCCCAGAAAATCGGCACGGAAGTCCACGACATTACGGTTGAAGACCGTCAGGCTGGCCTCCGGCCCGCCCGCCGGTGCCTTTGGAGCAGCCGGCCCCCCCGCCCCCCAGGCGGTGGCGGCATGGACAAGCAAAAAAAGCCAAAAGGAGAACACGCGCACCGTGAGCGGCATGTAGTTACCTCGCGATGTAATTGACCATATGTCGACCAGGCCGGAATCCCCCCAAAGCCCGTCCGGAGCAAACCCGGGAACGATGACATCGTTCTCGCAATCCCACATGGCATTCTAGCGCATGTCATATTCCCCGGGCATCGTTCCGGCAGGGAAATTCGCCATCCAAATCACAGGCAGCCCCCTCGGCCCCGGGCCACCAATATTCCGCCCCCCCTCCCGGTCGATTGCATCGCTGCGGCCGGCCGCCATGCCCCGCCACGGCGAACTGCAAGCTATCCGGTACAGAGGGGGGCTCGCCGGATTTACATATATTGGCAACCCAGCCCATAAGCATATATGAACCATGTCAATTCCATACCCTTCGATAGAAGGTACGGTGATCGCCAATTGAAATGGGAAAAACACGGATGAAAACATGCGAAACAATTTTTTGGTATAACAGGGCACAGGGCTCACCTCGCTTGACGAACTGGCCATTCCCCGCGCCGGCATTGCCCCGGCGATTGCGCGACTGGCAAGCCTCTCCTTCGCCGCACCTTTCCGTCTCGCCAGACTGCCCAGCGCCCTGGCCCTGCTCGGCGGCCTTGCCGTCTCGGGAGGCGCCTGGGCGGACTGCGCGGAAGGTAGTGCCGGCAACCATAGCTGTTCCGGCACCACCACCGCACAAACCATCACCGGCACCGCAGGAGCGGCACTGAACGTCACTGCTCACAGCAGCTTCGCGTTTACGGATGACCCGGCAACGGGTACCCCCAGCCTGACGGCAAACAGCGATGGAGAGACCTCGTTCAGCCAAGCGGCAGGGAGCGCCGACAACAACCAGAACAAGGCTCCCGTCGTTGTCTCCAATAGCACTCCGGGCAACACTACGGTTAGCGTTGCCGGGACCTTGTCGGGCCCGGTAACGTCGAGCACCCTGCAATACGGCATCAAGGTAAGCAACGGCAGCAATGCCAACGACCTCGCGATTTCGCAGATCGCCGGCAATATCAGCGCTGCCGGCAACGGCATTTTGGACCACAACAATGGATCGGGAACGACGAGCCTCACCATGGCAGGCAGTGTTACGAGTGGCGCCATCACGGGCGGCGGCAGTTTTACCATGGCCGCGCCACTACAGGCCGGGGCCTACGAATACGTACTACAGCAGGGCGGGGCGACCAGCGGCGGTGAAAGCTGGTACCTGACCAGCACCTACACGCCGCCACCGCCGGACCCGGATCCCAATCCGGACCCCGATCCCGTGGTACCGCCGACGACGGACCCGGTGCCGCCGATCACGATCTACCGTCCGGGTGTCGCCAACTACGCGGTGGCCCAGACCGCCAACATCGACCTCGGCCTGCTGCAACTGTCGAACTTTCATCAACGTATGGGCGCCCAGCGGGCCGCCGATGGCGAGGGCCGGCAAACCTGGCTGCGTCCCTATTCCGCCTATCAAAGCAGGGAAGGCAGCCAGCGCTTCGAGTACGACAACACCATGGTCGGCCTCCAGTTCGGCCAGGAGGTTTACGTCCAGCGCGGAGAGGGCGGCACCACTATGCCGACGCCCGCTACCGGCAAGGCCTGGAGGGTCAGGGCGGCGAGGGCTACATGCTCAATCTCGGCCTGAAGATGGCTTTCTAGGACCCTTCCCTCCGGCCGGGACATCCCCGGCCGGAGATGCCCCGCGACAGACGCCTGCGCCCCGCCTATTCATTAACATATTAGACAGTCACTGGTATCATCGCCAGGACAGCCATTTCCACGCTGACCCAGAGAACGCCTTCCCATGCCCCGCAAACTCCCCTACCGCAACCTGCCGCAACTTTTCCTGAAAGCCCGCGAGGAGTTGCTCTGCCATTTTCGACCGCTCATCACCCATTTCGGGCTGACCGAGCAGCAGTGGCGCATCCTGCGCACGCTGAGCGAAAGGGAGCAGCTGGAACCGCGGGAAATCTGCGAGCTTTGCCACATTCTCAGCCCTAGCCTGACCGGCGTCCTGTCGCGCATGGAGGAAATGAAACTGGTCACCCGGACGCGCGTCGCGGAGGATCATCGCCGGGTAATCGTTCGCCTCACCCCGAAAAGCGAACGGCTGGTCTCGGAACTCGGCCCCCTGATCGTCGCCCAGTACAAAATTATCGAACAGGCCTTCGGACCGGACTTGATCAAGGAGCTCTACGAAGTCATGGACAGGGTCATTGCGGCAGAGCGCGGCCCCATTCCACAAGTCGCGCTGCCGCCGAAAAAGGACTGGGCGAGCATGCAGGCCTGAGCTGCCCATCGCATGCTGTCAATTATTGGCAGCATGTGCTTGAATATCCGGCCGATATCATCGAAAACGGCCCAGAATGTCCCGCGCTCAACGCCTGCTCGCTTTGATCCAGATTTTGCGCGGCCACCGCTTTCCGGTAACCGGCGCGCACCTGGCGGCGGAGCTCGGCATCAGCCTGCGCACCCTTTATCGCGACATCGGCACCTTGCAGGCACAGGGCGCAAGCATTGAAGGGGAGCCGGGGCTTGGCTACCTGTTGCGGCCCGGTTTCATGCTGCCGCCCCTCATGTTTTCCGAGGATGAAATCGAAGCATTGGTGCTCGGCTCGCGCTGGGTGGCCGACCGCGGCGATGCCCGGCTCAGCACCGCTGCCGCCAACGCCCTGGCCAAAATCGCTGCCGTTCTGCCCAACGATCTGCGCAACGGACTGGAAACATCCGCCTTACTGGTCGGCCCCAGTGCCAGGACCAAGCCCGGAGACGCCGAATTGCCACAAATCCGCCTGGCAATTCGGCACGAGCGCAAGCTGGACATCCACTACCGCGATCTCAAGGATCAGGATTCCTGTCGAAGGATATGGCCCTTCGCACTCGGCTACTTCGAGCGTGTCCGCGTCCTGGTCGCCTGGTGCGAGTTGCGCCAGGAATTCCGGCATTTCCGCGCCGACCGGATCGCCTCGTTGACCATGCTGGATCAACGCTATCCGCGACGGCGCCAGACATTACTCAAGGAATGGCGCGAAATCGAAGGCATTCGCCCGCCTTAGACCAGCGACTGCTGACAAAAACTGTCAGTAGCATCGCTTAGCATCGATTGTGTCGTGCCTTTCGGGCCGACTCACTCATCCACCAATGCGGAGCAACGACATGACAGACCGAAACTTGATCATCTTTTACGTAGACAACCCGACGGCCAGCGCCAAGTTCTATGCAGACCTGTTGGAGAAGCAGCCCGTCGAGGCCTCGCCGACCTTCGCCATGTTCGCTCTGGCTTCGGGCCTGATGTTGGGACTATGGTCGAAGCAGGGCGTCGAACCTCCGGCCACGACGGGGGGCGGCGGCGAACTGGCCTTTTCGCTTGCCGACGATGAAGGGGTCGACTGCCGGTATGCCGATTGCTGCCATCGTCAACTGGCCATTGCGCAGGAGCCGATCCAAATGGATTTCGGCTATACCTTCGTGGCACTCGATCCGGACGGCCATCGCCTGCGCTTTTTTGCGCCGTCCGAATCCGTCCGTACCTGAGAGAAAGTCAGATGCCCGGCCAACCCAAACAGCCGTAACCTCACGCAAAGGACCGACGCGAAGGTATTAGCCGCGAAGTTGTAACTGGGCGGGCGATGTTCTGTCTTTGGACAGGGCAGCAAGCGGGGCTGCGGCCAAGGCGAGCATGGGTTTCCTGTGGGCGGGATGGGGAAGTGCGGCCGGCTCATCCAGCTTGAATACCGAAACCGCTCCCTGCAACTCTTCCGCCTGCTCCTGCAGGGATTCGGCCGCCGCGGCGGCTTCCTCGACCAGGGCCGCGTTCTGTTGCGTCACTTCGTCCATTTGCGTCACGGCCAGCGATATCTGATCGATGCCCGAAGCCTGTTCTTCGCTGGCCGAGGAAATGTCGGTGATGATCTCCGAGACCCGCTCGATGGCATTGACGATATCCGTCATCTGGGCGCCGGCCAGTTCCGCCTGCGCCGAGCCTTCCTTGACGCGCGAAACCGAGTCGTTGATGAGCGCCTTGATTTCCTTGGCGGCTTCCGCCGAGCGCTGGGCCAGATTGCGGACCTCGCTGGCGACGACCGCGAAGCCGCGGCCCTGCTCCCCGGCCCGCGCGGCCTCGACGGCCGCATTGAGGGCGAGAATGTTGGTCTGGAAGGCGATGCTGTCGATGACGCCGATGATGTCTACGATCTTCGCCGAACTCTCGGCGATGCTGGCCATGATTTCACCCGACGCGCGGACGGTTTCCCCTCCCCGGCGGGCGATTTCGGTAGCCGCCTTCGCCTCGCTCCTGGCCTGGGCGGCGCTCTGGGTATTGTTCTTTACCGTCGCATTGAGCTGCTCCATGCTCGATGCCGTTTCCTCCAGGCTCGACGCCTGCTCTTCAGTACGGCTGGACAGGTCCTGGTTGCCGGCGGCGATTTCGCTGGCCGCCGTATTGATCGCGTCGACCGCTTGCTTGATCTGCACCACCAGTTCGCCCAGCTTGGTTACCGTGCCGTTGATTCCGGCCCGTGTCTCGCCGAACAGGCCGGGATATTCCGTCTCGATCCGCTGGGTCAGGTCGCCGCCGGCCAGGGTATTGGCGACTCTCATCACATCCTTGAGGCCGTTTTCCGTGGTGTCGGAAAGCCGATTCAGCAGGATTCCCAGATCCAGGGCAAAGCCCTGCTTGCCATCCAGTTCGGCACGAACGCTGAAATCGCCGCGCCCGGCGGCCTGCGCAATTTTCTCGATATCGGCGACGATACGCCTGAGGGCATCGACCGTGGCATTGACCGAATTGCCTGTTTCCCCGAATACCCCGGGGTAACTTTTCTCGATCTTTTGCGCCAGGTCGCCCTGCGCCAATGCCTTGGCGACGCGCATCACGTCGTTGAGTCCTGTATCGGTCGTTGCCGCTAGGCAGTTGAGCGACTCGCCGATCTGGCGACCAAAACCCTGCTTCCCCGCCAGGTCGATGCGCCTGGAGAAGTTGCCTTGCGCCGCCGCTTCGACCATTTCGCGGATTTCCCGGACCAGGCCGGCCAAACCTTCCTGCATGGTACGCAGCGAAGCGAGCATGCTGGAGCTATCGCCGGCACGGGTAACGATACTGCGCGAAATATCGCCGTTGGCGATACTCAACACGTTGTCGGCCGCGTAAGCGGGTTCGCCACCGAGACGCTTGACCAGGCTGCGTACGATGAACCAGGCGATGACGCTCGCCGCCAGCACGCTGACCAGCAACGTAAGGACCATGACGATCGTCAGTTGTTTGGCCTCCTGCTGCGCGGCATTGCCGGTGTCATCCAGCAGGGCCTGTTGAATTTTTTGCAGATCGCCGGTGGCGGCGGCATAGAGTTGCTGCCTCCTGCTCATCTCGGTCAGCAGAAAAACCTTGGCTTCCTCGTATTTCTTTTCGCGCAAGAATCCAATGACTGTGTCCTGCCCGTCGATAAACGCTTTTCGCGTATCCAGGATGCGTTTCATGGCTGCCTTGCCCGCCGGCAGAACCTGGCGCGGTTCCAGTTTATCCACCGTTTCCCTGATTCGTTTGCGCGCTTCGAGAACCTTCTCGATCTGTGCATCCATGCTGGCAGGGTCTTCAGCCTCGAGCAGGGCATTACGCAGGCTCCGGGCAATATCGAGCACGTTGTAGTTGATGAAGGCAATCCATTCGAGCTTGGGTGCCTTGTCCTCGATCACATCGTTCAGACGCCCGGTGATGTTGTTCATGGCCTGCCAAGCCAAACCGCCACTGATCAGCATGAGCATGACCAGCGCGCCAAAGCCCAGTGACAGCCTGGTCGAAACCTTCATTTCGGAATTCCCTGCTGCGGCCATTTCGCCGTCTCCCTTGTTTTGCTTGCTTTGAATGGACGATCGAAGCGAGCGTTATTGCGCTGCCATCACGACCCAGGAGAAATTCTCAAGCCTGTTACCAAGGTCGAAATGCCAGTAGGATTCAGCATTTACCTTATTTGCATATTTGTTATTCGCCCGTAGTTCGCCACAAACTTTCGACGAATTCGGCAATTGTGGCAATAGAGCTTTGTAAGTAGCGCAAATGGACAGTCAGGCCTGCAATACCAGCATGGAGATCG
>JAJXVG010000279.1 GCA_021782315.1 Pseudomonadota bacterium
GAATCGGCAGGTCGGGTTGCAGGCCGAAAAACTCAAGGCGATGAGCTTGACCTGTGACAGCGCGCAGGCGCATTACCAGCGCGGCTTGCTCGACAGGATATCCGCAGCCGAGGCGAAACTTCCACTCTTGCGCAAGCAGGAATCGATTGTAGAATTACGGAGCCGCCAGATTCACGCCGAGGTGGCGCTGACTACCGTGCTGGGCGGCGGGTATGCCGAAGGGATGGAATCGGCACACTGAAAGCGCGTCGCTTTCGGCACGGTGAATCGCGGTCCACGCGATTATCGAGTCCGCCGCTATCGACACCCGGTCCGCACGGCCGGGGCAAACCCAGGACATTGATTTGGGGAGCCCCCGGTCTTGCCGACAGCCGTCGCAGGGCGATCCGCCTCCCCTTCCCCACCCAACAGGAGACTATCGATGCAAGATGAGTCCGTGCCGGCAGTGGAGAACAATCCCGATCTGATCGCCTGCGGGGAATGCGACTTGCTCGTCCGCCCGGTCGAGGCAAAGGAATTCGCGCACTACAGCGCCCTCTGCCCGCGTTGCGGCGCCCAGCTTTACCACCACAGCAGCCACAGCCTGGAGAATATCCTGGCCCTGGCCTTTGCCTGCCTGGTACTGCTTGTCGTCGCCAACAGCTTCCCTGTCGTCGGCTTGAACATCCAGGGGCAGCACATCGACACCTCGGTACTCGATGCGGCCCTGCAACTCTGGCGGGTGGACATGCCGGAGGTGGCCGTCCTGGTCCTGGTCACGACGACCCTGACGCCGTTTCTGGAAATACTCGGCATCATCTGGCTCGTGCTGCCGCTCATGCTCGGCCGGCGGCCGCCCGCCTTCGCGCAGGTTTTCCGCGCCCTGCAGGTGGCCCGTCCATGGGCGATGGTCGAGGTGTTCATCCTCGGCATCCTGGTCGCATTGGTGAAACTCTCGCACCTGGCGGAGGTGCTGCCCGGCCCCGCCTTGCTCTGTTTCGCTGGGCTGATGCTGCTCCTGACCACGATCAGCGCCATCATCGAGCCGCGCGATCTATGGCGGGCCTGGGAGGAGGCAAGGGCATGAATCTTCTACAACAGGCCGCCGCCATCGGCAAGACCGCCTGCCCAACCTGCGGTCGGCTCGCTTCGCCCGCCACCGAGCCGACCTGCCGACGCTGCGGAACCCGGCTCCATTTCCGCAAGCCAAACAGCATTCAGCGCAGCTGGGCCTTGCTGATCGCCGCCTATGCCCTCTACCTGCCGGCCAACCTGCTGCCGATCATGGAAACCCGTTCGCTGTTCGGGCTGCAAGAGGACACCATCATGAGCGGCGTCGTCTTTCTGTGGAGCAGCGGCTCCTGGTTTCTCGCCCTCGTCGTCTTCATCGCCAGCATCGCCGTGCCGCTGCTCAAGATGCTTTCCCTGACCGGGTTGCTGCTCGGCGTTCAACAACGCGACAGCCATCAGCCGCTGAAGAGAATCAAACTTTATCGCTTTCTCGAACTGATCGGTCGCTGGTCCATGCTCGACGTCTATGTCGTGACCATTCTCGTCGCCCTCGTCCAGGTCCAGTCTCTGGCCTTGATCAGGCCGGGCGCCGGCGTCATCGCATTCGCCGCGGTCGTCGTCCTCAGCATGTTGGCGACCCAAGCCTTCGAACCGCGTCTGATCTGGGATGCGGTCGACCAGCCGAAGCAATCGCCCGCCGCGCCTGCCCAGGAAGAAGCACCTCTCGGGCCGGGTTTCCCAAGCGCTGGCACCGCCAAGCACAAGGAAATGACATCGTGACCCAGGATATCCCCCAAGCCAGACTGGCGACCCGATTGCGTTCGCCCGTCAGTCTGATCTGGATCGTGCCGCTGCTCGCCGTGCTCATCGGTATCGGCCTGGCGGTCCATGCCGTCATGCAGCGCGGCCCCGGGATCGAATTGCAGTTCGCCTCGGCCGACGGGCTGGAAGCCAACAAGACCAAGCTCAAGTACAAGGACGTGGCTATCGGCGTGGTCAAGGAAATCGCCCTTGCCGACGACCGGCGCTCGGTCAAGGTCACCGTCCAGATGGACAAACAGGCCGCCTCCCTGCTCGCCGAGGACAGCCGTTTCTGGGTGGTGCGCCCGCGTTTCGCGGCCGGCGGCGTCTCTGGGTTGAATACTGTGCTCTCGGGCGCCTATATCGCGCTGGACCCCGGCAAATCGGAGCACACCAAAGACCGTTTCGTCGGACTGGAAACGCCCCCGCTGGTCGTCGGCGACATGCCCGGGCGGCAATTCGTCCTGACCGCCGACGACCTCGGCTCCCTCGATATCGGCTCCCCGGTCTATTACCGGCACATTCCGGTCGGCCGGGTCGTCGGTTACGCCATGAGTTCGGACGGCCAGAGCGTCGATGTACGCATCTTTGTCGACGCGCCCTACGACCGCTTCGTCACCGCCCGGACGCGCTACTGGCACGCCAGCGGCATCGACCTGTCGGTGGGCGCCGATGGCATGAAGCTGGAAATGCAGTCCTTGCTCACCCTCGCCGCCGGCGGCATCTCCTTTTCGGGAGGCGATGCGAGCGATGGCCAAGCGCCAGCCGAATCGCGGTTTACACTCTTTTCCGACCAGGCGACGGCCTTTCGTCAGCCGGACAGCATCGTGCAGAAATACCGCCTCATCTTCAACGAGTCGGTGCGCGGCCTGACCGTTGGCGCCCCGGTCGATTTCCGCGGCATTGTCGCCGGCGAAGTGTCGCGCATCGACATCGATTTCAAGCGCAGCAGCGGCAATGTCGCCATGGCCGTCGAAATCAACCTCTATCCCGAACGCTTTGCCCGCCAGGAAAGGAACCGGCCAAGCCCGCCGCCGACGCCGCAGACCATCCGGAAGGCGCTCGACAAAATGGTGACCAAGGGCTTCCGAGCCCAGTTGCGGACCGGCAACCTGCTCAGCGGCCAGCGCTATATCGCCCTCGACTTCTTCCCCAAGGCCAGGACCAAGGCCGTTGACTGGAAGCAGTCCGTCCCCGAACTGCCGACCCAGCCGGGCAGCCTCAGATCGGAA
>JAJXVG010000280.1 GCA_021782315.1 Pseudomonadota bacterium
CGGCCTCGATGTCGCGCAGCGCGGCGTTGACCCGGGCTATCCAAGCCCTGTCGACCAGTATCTCCGGGCGTCCCGTGTCGAGCCGGGGGGCCGCGCGGGCGGCCGGGGACGACAGCCATCGTGCCCATTCGACTGTTGCCTGATACAGGCGATCGGCCGGTGCGCTCAGGGTGACCGAGCATTCGCCGGCGATGCATTCGAGCATGATGGCCGGAATTGACAGCAGGGCGTTGGGTAGCGGGTCGTTGGCGAGATCGTCGAAGGCAAAGCCGGCGAAGGCCAGGGCCGGCCCATTGCGGCGCCAGTGTCGGCAGAAACCGGCAAAGGCGGCATCCAGGGCGGCGAAGCGATTGCTGCCGGCGGTGGCGACATGTAGGGCATGACCGATGGCCAGGCGATATTCACGGCGGCTGGGGCATGCGCGATACCAATAGGGGGCGTTGGCCGGCAGCAAATCGAGCCAATCCCTGTCCGTGTCACACAGTGGGAGGCGCAGGCTGACCGGCGCCGAAGCGGGAGCGCCGGCGGCCAGGGCGGTCAATCGCGGCAGGACGTCCGGATCGGCCAGGCGGCGGCGCAAGGCTTGCATCAGGGCGCACCTTCGGCGGCGAGAAGCCGCAAGGCGGCACGTTCCAGTTTGCCGCCGGCATTGCGCGGCAATCGGTCAATCGTCCGGAATTCGCGTGGCACCGCGGCCGACGGCAGGTGTCGGCGGGCGTGGGCAAGGACGCAGGCCGGTTCGATGTTGCCGACGATGAAAGCGACGATACGGTCGCCCCAGATCGCGTCGGGGCGGCCGGCGACGGCGATATCCCGGACGCCGGGGCAGGCGGCCAGGCAGGATTCTATTTCCTGGGGGTGAACGTTACGACCGCCGCTGATCAGCATGTCGTCGGCCCGGCCGAGCACGGTTAGGCGACCGCCGGCATCGAGCCGGCCGAGGTCGCCGGTGGTCAGCCAGCCCTCGCCGTCGGGTCCGCTACCGTCGCCATAGCCGAGCATGATTTGCGGGCCGCGAAGGCCGATACGGCCATCCTTGCCGATGCGGACCTCGTGGCCGGGCATGGGCAGGCCGACCTGGCCTTCCTGCCACGGACCTGCGGCCGGATCGAAGCTTGCTACCTGGGCCGCCGTTTCGCTCATGCCATAGCTTGGATAGAGCGGCCAACCGGCTGCGCAGGCGGCGTCGTACAGCGGCCGGGACAAGGCGGCGCCGCCGACCATGGCGACGCGCAGACCGCTTGGCGGCGCGCCCAGTTCGAGCAGACGGGCAAGCATGGCCGGAACGAGCGAAATATGCGTCACCGGCTGGCTGACGAGTGCCTCGGCGACCCGTTCGGCAACGAAGCCGTCGTGGAGCAATACGGTGGCACCGGCACGGGCGCAACGCCACAGTATGGACTGGCCGCCGATGTGATAAAGCGGCAGGCAATTCAACCATTGGTCGCCGGGGCGTAACGGCAGGCGCGCATTCGAGGCGGCAGCGGCGGCGTCGAGCTGGGAATTGCCAAGAAGAACGGCGCGTGGGCGGCCTTCGCTGCCGCTGGTCGAAATGATCAGCGCAACATCGGAAAGCGGCGAGTTAACGGTCGGGAGCATCTCCGGCGGCCGACCGTCGACGGGGAAAAAAGCCCGATCTTGCAAGCTGCAGGCGTAGGCATGGCGGGCCAGTTCCAGGCCGTTGCCGGCGAGGGTCAGCGATGTCGGCAGGGCTGGCAGGCGCTTCGCCAGGAGCCGGGCATCGGCCAGCCATTCACCGAATGTCCAGGTTTTGCCGGCGTAGCGCAAAGCGATTTCGGTCGGCCTGTCGCGGGCGGCGGCTCGAAGATGGTCGGCGAGTGAATCGGCACTGTTCATAAGCTGCCGATTATACGCAGCCGCTGGCCGGCCATCCGGTGAGGCAGATCAAGAAAGAGGAAGAATCGCCCGGGAAAAGGGGGCCGGTTCGCTGACCGGCCGACGACGATCAGAAGTGAAAGCGCGAGACGGCCGATTTCAGGCGGTCGGCAACGGCAACCAGTGCCGAGGCCGTGCTGGCCACCGAAGCGACGGCAGCCGAGTTTTCCTCCGACATCTGGGCGATCGATTCGACGTTGCGCGACAGTTCGGTCGAGGCGCTGCGCTGCTCGCGCATGGCTTCCGAAATGCCGATAATGGCGTCGCGCACCATCCCGGTGGCGTTGCGGATGCCCTCGACGGACTGGCTGGCCGATTGCGATGCGGTCACCACGTCGGCAACCTGCTTGCAGTTTTCATGCATGCTGGAAACGGTCGACGAAACGCTGCCCTGGATCGTGCTGATCACCGAGCTGATTTCCTGCACCGACAGTGAGGTACGTTCGGCCAGCTTGCGGACCTCGTCGGCCACGACGGCAAAGCCGCGTCCCTGTTCGCCGGCGCGGGCCGCTTCGATGGCGGCGTTGAGGGCAAGAAGATTGGTCTGGTCGGCCACGTCGCGAATGACGGTGGTGATGCTGCCGATTTTCTGGACGTGTTCCGACAGGGTCTGGATCTGTCGGGCTGTTTGATCGACGCTGGCCGCCACTCTGTTGATTTCTGCGGTCGCCGTTTCCACGCTGGCGCCGCTTTCAGCAGCCAGTTCGCCTGCGGCATGAGCCTGGTGGCTGGCATCGTCGGCATTGGAGCCGACGTGGTCTATGCTCACGGTCAATTGTTCGACAGCGGCAGCGGAGGCGGAGGTCGAACTGGACTGGCTCTGGGTGCTGAGCGAAACCTGCTGGGCGGTGATCGAAAGCTGTTCGGCCGACGAGGAAAGCTCGTCGCTGCTCGAAACGATTTGTCCGACTGTCCTGGCCAGGTCCTGGCGCATTTTTTCCATGGCCTGGATCAGATGACCGGCTTCGTCGCCTGAGATCGAGCGTGGCGAATTGCGGTCGGTCAGGTCGCCGGCGGCGATGCATGCGGCCAGTTGGTTGGCTTCGCTCAGGCGGCCTGTCAGGCTGCTGCGGATCTGGACGGCGAGTCTTCTGGCTGGC
>JAJXVG010000073.1 GCA_021782315.1 Pseudomonadota bacterium
CCGGGAGGCGATGCTACTATCCCGTAACTACCGGAAGTAATAGAACAAAAAGCTCGTATTGCGCGAACCTCTTGGCATCTTAACAAAAAACCTCTTTTGCGAACATAAGTCACGTTAGAAACCGTTCTGATTCAGGGAACTATAGGTAGCGCGAATCTCCCGGGCAAACACCGTCCACTCGACGTTCGCGCACTTCAGCATACCAGCGGGGCATCGAAGTCCGTGGCTCGAAAACATCCGTACTCGCGCGCTTCGTAGCCTTTCAAATCAGGTATTCGGTAAAAGCGCAGATTGTCCTCGGCTGCCTTTATTTCGGCAATTAGGTTGCGCTCAAGCATCTCGAATTGCGCACGGTCGACCTGGCATTCAAACACCGATTTCTGAACCCGCTGGCCAATGCTCTCGCATATTTTAGCGACACGCCGCAACCGGCGACGCCCTTCACGGGTTTCAGTATTCACGTCGTAGCAAACGATAAGCAGCATGCTTCTATCGGACCAAATACGGCAAATAGTCACTCGTGTCGCCGCGTAGCATACGTGCCAGCAATCTGGCCTGGACATAAGGCACCAAACCGAATGGCAGCGCTTCGCTCAGCAAGGGATGGGTAATATTTTCCTGCTTTCGTTCCTGATAGGCTACCAGCACAGCCTTGCGCCCTTCCCCTTCGAGCATCACGGCACCACCTTCACGCTGAATAAAGTCATTCGGGCCAATCTGGCTTCGGTTTATTAATGAAAGCACCAGGCGATCAGCAAAGAAACGGAATTCTTCCATCAGATCCAGCGCCAAAGCAGCTCTGCCTGGGCGTACCACATGCAGGAAACCAATTTGCGGGTCTAACCCCGCCGCCTCGATTGCCGAGCGGCAATCATTCATCAGCAAGGAATAGACAAAGGACAACAAGGCATTGATCCTGTCTCGCGGCGGGCGCCTGCTTCGACCATCCATGCGAAAACACTCGCGTGCCGGCGCCCGGATCAAGGCATTCAATGCTGAGAAATACTGACGAGCAGCTTCGCCCTCCAAGCCCCGCAGCGTATCGGCATCAACAGCCTGAGGCAGCGCACGCAAGGCTGCCGCCAGATCATTTGCCCCTCGACTGATAATCGCCGCATCCTCGGGTTCTTTCGCTTCGCGGGCGCCACGCAACAACACTTGGCGGCAATTTCTCAGTTTGCCGGCAATACAATTGCGCGCCACATTCAGGGCGAATTCAGGATCGCCGGCCAAGCGGTGCTGCGCCTGTCTCAGCAAGACGTTGCCTGACACCGGTCCTTCCAATCTGGCCTTGAATCGACCGTGAGCATCGAGCAAAACGAGACCAATGCCGCTATCGGCCAGTTTGTGCATGAGTGGCAATGACACCGAAACATGCCCAAAGCAGACAACAGTGCCGAGATGATGTAACGGTACCCGCAAACGTGTTTCCTTTTCGACTTCCACACGCAGGGTTTCGTTATCGAGGTGGATGTAACTTTCGGGCGTGGTGACGTAAAGGGTATTGAGCAGTTGCATGTCAGTCATCCACTTTGAACAGGGAATGCCGGAACGCCACATGCGCCGGCAACGGAGCCAGTGCTTCCGGCTGACACAGATCGCATAGCGAACAGGCAATGCAGTGATCGTCATTGAGCGGCGGCGGCATTTCGCACGATTGCAGCAAATGGCGAACGGCAGCTACGGTCGATTCGACTTTGCCCCGCAAATTCGAGTCGATTGCAACCACCCGCCTTCGGCGCGATGAGGCGTAATACAAGGCGCCTTCCGTTACCGGCTTGGCAAACATTTCTTCCAGGCAGAGCGCCTGCGCCGCGAGTTGCACATCATCGCAGGCCGCAATGTCCGCCCGCTTGTGGCGGGAGCCATGCTTGTATTCCACCGGATATGGCGAACCATCGGGCAGGAATTCGACTACATCCGCCTTGCCGACCAAGCCGAGCCGGTCGCAAAACAATGGCAAGGCACGCTCGATGCGCAATCCGTCGCACAACTCGAAGCCGGGATCATCGACCCGTTTATGCAGTGCCTGGCCGCGAAGGGTGAACAGGTTCTCCGCAAACCCCTGTTCGACATGGATCAAGGCGCACTGGCGCGGGCAATAAGCCCAGTGTTGAAGGGCTGAAAGCGGAATGGGATCAAGGGGTTCGTCGGTCATCGTACGAGCAATCCAGAAAGAACTTCTTTACAATCCGTGGTCTACCGCAAGGAAGGATTCACGATGTCACTCACTTACCAACAAGTGACCCATGCAGCCATGCAACTCAGCCCGGACGAACGCGTCGACCTGGCGGAAAAACTTTGGGTCAGTGTCGATACGCCGGAAGCCATCGCCGTCGCCTGGGATGAGGAAATCGCCCACCGTGTCGAAAAACTCGATGCCGGCGAAATTGAAACAGTGCCCGCCGAACAAGTTTTCGCTGAACTGCGCGCCCGCTTGAAGTGATTTCCATCCGCCTGCACCCGGCAGCCCAAAGAGAAATCTGCAGGGCTTTCGAGTGGTATCTCCAGGAGGCTGGCTCCCGCATCGCTACCGGTTTTCTCGATGATTTCGAACATACGCTGACCTTCTTGAAACACCACCCGGAAATTGGCGAAGCCGGCAGCAGCAATACCCGTCGCCTGATTTTCCAGCGCTACCCTTACACCGTGGTTTATCGGTTAAAGGGCGAGACACTGGAAATCGTTGCCGTCGCCCACCACAGCCAACGCCCGGCATATTGGGTGACTCGGAAATAGGGTTTGCCCTTACACCCGCTTGATCAGCGTTACCCCGGTCGGCAAGCCAGTCTCGTCGACACTGATCTCGTAATCGCAAAAGCTGCGCGGCACATCCACGTCAGCCCTGCGTTTGACCTTGATGCGCTCGAAAAGCGAGTGCGCGTGAGCATTGCCCAGTTCCGATTCATGCTTGAAAACGTATAGTCCCCGCGTTGCCATTTCCCCGCGCGCAGCCGAGCGGTCATGCTCGAACATCTGCTCCAGTGACTGCCAGAGAAGATCCAGGTCGTACTCGCTGAAGCCTGTTTGCTTGGCGAGGAAGGAAGAGACGAAACCATGGGCGATGTAAATGCCGTAAGGAACGGTATGCTTGCGGCCCATCGTTCGGTTGTCGCCCTGCTGTTTCTCGGCTTCGGCTTCGGTGGCCACTGCCATGCGGGTGATCGAGTGTTCCTGTGCAATGATCGGATCGACGGAACGGGCGAAGGTCAGTTGCACCGGGCCGCGTACCTGTCCGCAGTTCGTGCCTAGCGACATGACGGCGCCAAAGGTCCGCACGTCGAAGAAATTGGCGCACATCCATTGCCGTGCCTTGTCCACTGTCTCGCCACTGCCCTTGCGCTTCTTGTCCCCCTTGAGTTCTTCTTCGGCACCAATGGCGATATAAGCCTTTTCGTGCGCCTGGTTGAGAACCGCCTTTTCCTTGACATAGATGTCGAAGGGCGGCGTTTCAGCCTTCACCAGTCCGACGAAATTGCGCACCTTGCGCTTCAGCGAAACATCGGTCACCAGTCCATGGCCGGATTCGGCGTCGAGCCGCGGCAGGTTGCCGGCATCCGGATCGCCATTGGGGTTGCCGTCGCGCACATCAAATACAAGAACGAAATCGTAGCGGTTGTTCAGGCTCATTTGGATTCTCCCTGGGTGGATTGCATGGTTTGACCGGATTCGGATTTGTTGAAAAAGTCGTGGCGCTGGTGGTAGTAGCCAAGGGCAAAACGGCCTTGCTCAGTCAGGCTCAAGTGCTTAGGAAAGTCACTCAGACCGCCCATGATTTCGCCGAGCAGACGCTCGAAATTGACGGCCCGACCGCGATTCTGGAGCTTGGCCAGATGATGGTTCTTGAGCCGCAACAGGGTGGTGAAAACGGCCACCGGCGTGCTGGAAGCCGCGCCGTAATAGCGCTCACGGATGGTCGCATTGAGACCGGGACTGGCTTCTTCCTGGATTTTTTCCAGTGCGGCGAACAGGCGTCCCAACCGGTAGGCCGGGCTGTTGTTCTCTAAATCGAGCATGTCGGACAACTCCTTGTCGAGGGATTGATTCGGTTGAAAGCGTTGCAAACGATTGAGGCAGGCCTTGATGGCGGCAGCACGCAGGCAGGTGACGTTCTGCTCCGCACGACAACGCAACACCGCCGCGTTGAGCCAGGTCGCCGGAAACGGACTGCCGGAAAGAATGGCCCGCATGATGTCGCCGCCGAGCTTGGGCGGAATGTTGTCGGCCTTGCCCTGTTGGGCACAGGCGGCGAGGAGGCGGAAGAGGCTCGGGTATTCCTGGTCTTTCGCACCGCGCACGACTTTCAGGTCGGCGAACCATTGCCGTATGTGCAGGGCAATTTCGTGCAGCGGCGCGGCATGCCAGAAACGGACAGAAACCCGGGCAGCATTCGGCGCCAGACCCAGTACGTAGAACAACTCCTTGCCCCGGCCACCGTCGAATTTCCCGGACTGCACGGCTCCGAGCACGGCGTGCACCTGTTCGGAGCGCGTATCGGGATCGTCCCGCTCGCCAAAAACGGCGGCAAACCCTTCCTCGATCCCGGCATCCTCTTTCTGCGCCCAGAATACCGTCGATGCATCGCCGACCTGGATACGCTGGCGGGAATTGCGGTCGAGCAAATGATTGAGTGCGGTGGTGTAGGCGAAGGCGGCCAGCGGGCTGACCGGCGCATTGTCGCCCTGCTCCTTGTTGTAGGAAGCGAAGGCATCCAGATTGAAGGAAACCAGGTTGGCGCCTGCACTTTGGGCTCCCCAGACCCCTTTGATCGCCGTATGCAAACGCTCGACCGGTGCCGCCTGGCCGGTCACCAGACAGAAAGCCTGCTTGCCTCCTTCTTCAACCGCATCGCCTAGCCCGGCGACAAGCGCCGGCCGCTGGCAAATCAAATCACCATCGTTGTGCAGCCGAAAAGTGACGACCGGATTGCCTTCGACGATTTCGGGCCAGACCGGATCGGCAGCCAGCGCGGCTTGCCCGTAGTCGGCGTAGAAGCTTTCCAGGGCTTGAATACCGACGTCCTGGCGGGTTGCCGCAGGCAATTCAGCAATACGCCGGCGAAAGGCCGCATGTTGTTCGACCACCCTTTCCGGCTTGCCCTTGGTATCGACACCCAGCGCGTATTCGGCGGTATCCCACAGCAGATTGGCCGCCACGCCGGATGAGCGCTTGACGCCTTGGGGTACCTGATAACGCCTGGCCTGCTTCTTTTTGCCGTCGCCCTGACGGGTATCAATAATGCCGAGCGGCCGCCCTTCGGCGTTCAGCTCGACAATGAAGGGAATCTCCTTGTCCTCCAGCCCGAAGGCCGGCAAACGGCGGGTCGGATCGGAGTCGGCTGCCTTGCGCCGGTAGTAGTCGTAAAGTGCTTGCAGAATCATGCCGTCACCTGCGCTTGTGTCAGGTCGATGACCCCGTTTTGCAGATCGGCCCGGAAAAAACGCGGTTTCGGGTCCTTGACCGTGGCGAAATCCATGTCGTACAGCATCCAGCCCAGATCGCGACTTTCGGCCAGAGCGGGCGGCTCTCCGGCAGGATCACTAACCAGTCGGAAACGGGCGGCGAATTCGCGGCAACCGAGATAGGGCTGATTGACGCATTGCCCTTTCTCGGCCCGACGCTGGAACATTTCCCGATACTTGGCGGGATTCGACCGCGCATCGTCGCCGATCGGCAGCAGATCGGCATGTAGGCGATAGGCGACATCGCGCAGAAACAGGCCGGCCCGCTGCTGGCGTTCGTCCTCGATGTACAATGCCAGGTTGCCCTGTCCCGCATTCATCGCCGCCTGGGCATTGCGCACCGACGCCTTGGCCGACACCTCGTTGCGTCGTACGCTGATCCAGCGAATCGGCTTCAATACCTCGATGCGGCGCACCTCCCAGCGAATCGCCGGTTTCCATAAAATGGCCTCGAACACCGAACGTGCGGCCGATGGCGTGATCACGTCGTAGGAAACCCGCTCGACCTTCATTTCCGGTCGGGTGAAGCAGGCAAAATCCCCCGACACTTCAAGGCAAAAACTCGTCATCGTTTCTCCTTTTGCATTTCAATCATTGGCACCAAGACCGGTCTCACAGCACGAGACTCCCCGGATCGCCCGGTGCGCCGTCTACATTGATGCCCAGCACCCGGTCGTAGAGCACACCGCTGACCAACGACTGGACGTACAAACCGGGAAAATCCCCCCCCAAGGGTTCGATGTCGCCCAGTCCTTCCAGACGTTTCAAGTCGCGCTGGTAGATGCTCACGCCGAAGCGTTGCAGCTTGCGCAGCAGCCAGCGCTGCGGGCCTTCCTTTTTCAGTGTGTTCAGCAGCAGATCGATGGTGTTGTCGGCGACATTGCGCTTGTAGCGAACGAAAACCGTGGCGCCTTCGGCCTCGTCGATCAGGCGAAAGCGCTCGGCGGCGGTGCGAAAATTGACATCGCCGACCTTGCCCGCTCGTAAAAGATTGCAGACATCTTTCGCATCGAGATCGGCGTCGCCGTAGAGCCGGCGGAAAAAATCCGCGAAGTGCTCAACGCCCATCGGGTCGGCCTCGGGCGGCAGGCCACCCCACAGAATACGCGTTGCCTGCTCGGCCATGCGAAGCAGGCCGGGCGGTGCCGGTTTGGGCGGCACGAAAACGTGCACCTCCCCATGCGCCATTCGCCCCTCGCGATTGCAGCGGCCGGCGGCCTGGGCGATGGAGTCGAGGCCGGCCAGGGCACGATAGACGATGGGAAAGTCGATATCGACACCGGCTTCGACCAGTTGGGTGCTGATTACCCGGATCGGTACGGGGACTTGCCCGGTCGCCAGCATCTGCCGCCTAGCCGCCAAGGCCTGTTTGATGTCAGCAATGGTGTCGCTGCGGTGCTCGGCGCACATCAGGCCGGACAGATGCCACAGGCCGGCGCGATCTTCGGCCTGGACCCGCGAGTAGAGTTCGCGCGCATCGGCACGACGGCCGACGACTGCAAGCACGGCATCGTGCCCGGTGATTTGCGGCACCAGTTGATCCCAGTTGCAAGGTGTTTTCAGATCGGCCGGCAGGTGGACCTTGACCCTTTTTAGCGCGGCATACAGTCCGGCCACGTCGTCGACGATCTCACTGATTTCGTCGGCGGCAAAGCCGCGCAGTTGTTGGGCTTGATCGAAACCATTTCGACTTTCCAGGCTCGGCTGGGTCGCGGTGCAGAGCACCAGGGTCACGCCGTAATCCTTGACCAGCAGGCGCAGCACGTCGACCACCGGTTGCAGATAAGGCACCGGCAGCAATTGGGCCTCGTCAAGCACGATGATGCTACCGACCAGATTGTGCAGCTTGCGACAACGCGAGGTACGGCTGGCAAACAGACTTTCCAGCAATTGCACGTTGGTGGTGACGATCAACGGCGCGTCCCAGTTTTCGCAGGCCAGGCGCGAGCGGGCGGTTTCCTGCTTTTCGTCCGCATCGACGTTACTGTGGTGTTCGATGACGTTTTCGTCGCCGAAGATGCTGCGAAAAATATCCGCCGTCTGCTCGATGATGCTGGTATAGGGGATGGCGTAGACGACTCGGCGTTTGCCGTGCCGTACCGCATGGCGCAACGCGAAGGCCAGGCTGGACAGCGTCTTGCCGCCGCCGGTCGGCACCGTCAGGCTGAACACGCCAGGCGGACATTCGGCCTTGCCAAGGCAGGCTTGCAATACCAGCTTCCGTTGGCGATTGACCGGGCTATCCGCCTCGCCGCGCGCCGCAACATCGTGAGCCATCTGAGCCAGCCGCTCTGCCAGCAGTCTTTCCATCTCGACCATGGCCAGGAAGCCGTTGCGTGCATCGGCCTTGCCGGGCGACACGAAGGCTTCGGTGTCGAGAAAATCGGCATCGACCAGGCAGGAAAACAGCATGCGCACCCACAAGGCGAAGCGACCGGGAATATCGAGCTCCTGATCGGTGCGGATGGCTTTCAGATCGGGGAGAGCGGCCGGCGGCCTGAGGATGGCCTCGGGAATGGTCGCAGCCAGCGCATCGCGCCCCTCTCGTGCCGTATCTTCGCGACAGAAGCGCTCATGCAAGCCAGCGAACCAGTCGTCCAGTCCGGCATGGTGGCCGGCAATCAGATAGGCCAGCACACGCGCCACGACCGGGCCGGAACGTTGATCCACCCCGGCCAGATACTGCTGCGCCCACAAGGCGCCGGCTGCCGAGTGGGTTTTCTCCGGGCTGGCTACCCGACCTTCGATATGCGCATCCGGGTCGCCGCATTGCCGGATGTAGCGCTGGAAACCCACCCGGTATTTGCCAAGATCGTGCCAGATGCCCGCCAGCGCCGCCCATGGCGCGGCACCGAATTCGGCTGCGAATTCGGCTGCCAGTTTCGAAACATCGACGAGGTGATCTTCCAGTCGATGGGCTATCAAGCACCCATTATCATTCCTGACGTGTGCCAGGAAATCGGTGCGGTCAAAATTTCTTTCGTCAGTCATTTCCATATCTCCCGACCGCCGCCTTCAACAAGTCGGCTACCTTCTTCCGTAGTTCCTCCGGTCCTAGCACCTCGCAATCTGGCCCGTACTTCAGGATATCCATGATCAGCTCCGGATCGTTGCTGTAAGGCAGGCGAAGTTGGTATCGGCCATCGCAGAGAAAGCACCCTTCCTGCTCAGGGTGCCAGTGTTCAGCAACAATCCAGCGCGCTCGTTCCGCTGTAAAAAGAAGCGTGGCCCAACGAATTGTCGCGCCAGCGAATATGCCGTAGCCTGCCCCGAGACTGGCTGTGAGTTGGGCGTCGACAATGTTGCAAGCGGGGTTCTCGGTTGTTTTTAAGGTTTCGATTGCATCCACCGCAAAGCTGCGCAACTGCTCCCGCAGATGGCACCAGGCGTCGAGATACCAGTTGTCGCGATAGAGCGTCAGCCGCTGTGGGGAAATTTCGCGTACGCTACTCGTGCCGCTGCTTCGTGCGCGGTAGGTAATTAAGATACGGCGACGCTCCATCAGGGCGGCCGCGATGCCCTGGAAATACTGCGGGGCGCAATGGCGAGCCGCAGCGCTGACAATATGAATTCGTCGGGCGATTTCATCGGCCGAATCGGTCGAGCTTTCGAGCATGTTGATCAAGCGCTCGCGCAATGGGGCAATGTGCTCGGCAAGAATTCCCCCAGCATCAAAAGCAACCAGCAATCTCTGCATGGTCAGCAGGGCGTGAATTTCGCCAGGAGAAAACCAGGCGCCCGGGAGTTCATATCGCTCTACCTTGGCATCAATTCGATAGGCACCGGTGTCGCGATCGACAATGATTGGTACCTGCATGCGCTCCTTAAGGTCGCGCAAATCGCGAAACAATGTTGCCCTCGACACCCCAAGTCGTTGCTGCATGTCTGAAAAGCTGACATTGCGGCGCGACAGCAGCATGCGTTCGATGAGACCGAAACGCTCGGACCGAGTCATAACCCTCCCTTTAATGTGCCGACATCATAGTTGCATGAATTTATTTTGACTATGTAAAGAAAGGCATAGCTCAAAGGAAAATCGGGCATCTACATGCTGAAAGCAGGCTATCGAGGGCAGGGTTGTCCAGTTTTTAAAATACATGACACACGCCATTGCTTAGGGTGGGTCACTATGGCGAATTGCAGTCTCATGGAACGAGACTGGAAAATTATATTTTTCGAATTCTTATGACATATACGCGACTTGCATCAGAAGGCCTTGGCCAGACAGAAGAGCAGATGCAAACTTGACCCGCTGCCAACCGTGGAGCGAAAGTCAAAGCCTCCTCGCCTTTAGCGATCCCCGTGCTGGATCAGAGCAAAGCAATGCACGAAGAATTCGCCAAGGGTCGGCTGGAAGGCGAGTCCGTCGACAACGGCCAGGGGCTATCGCTAACTCACAAACCGGTAGCCAACGCCGGATTCGGTGAGAATGAATCTCGGCCGCGTCGGGTCATCCTCGATTTTTTTCCGGACATGCCCCATATAGACGCGAACATAGTGGCTGTCGTCGATGTGGGACGGCCCCCAGACCGCCTTCAATAACTGGCGATGGGTCAGGACGGTGTCCGGATTGGCGATCAGGTAGGCCAGCAGCCTGAATTCGATCGGTGTCAGGTGCACCTGCCGCCCTTCCTTTTCGACAATGCGCTTGCCGAGATCGACGCGAACCTTGCCGAACTCGAATACCGTCATGCCCGTGCTTCCCGCCCGGAACCGTCTTCTCAGATGGGCCCGGACGCGAGCCAGCAGTTCGGCGGCGCCAAACGGTTTGACCAGGTAATCGTCGGCCCCGGCATCGAGCGCCGCCACCTTGTCGGCTTCGGCCGTGCGGGCGGAAAGCACGATGACGGGAATTTCCGACCAGGTCCGCATATCCCTGATCAGGTCGATCCCGTCGCCATCGGGCAGGCCCAGATCGAGTACTACCAAGTCGGGTTGCCGGGTACCGATCTCGATCAGGCCACGAGCCACCGAATCGGCCTCGAACACCACCAGTTGCTCCGCTTCGAGCGCCAGCTTGATGAAGCGACGTATCCTGGCTTCATCCTCGACGACGATGACAGTGGGGGAAGCGGCAGCCATTTAATGCGGTACCTTGCCCTCTGGCAGGTCCTCGGCATCAAGCAATGGCGGATTGCCCCTGGGCAGGGTGAATATGAAGCGCGCGCCGCCCTGCGGCCGATTTTCGGCATGGATTTCCCCGCCATGGGCTTCGACGATGGCCCGGCAAATGGCCAAACCCAGTCCGACGCCCCGGGTGGCGCTTTCCGACTGCCCGCGCTCGAACTTTTTGAAAATCACTTCCTCTTTTCCTTCGGGCAAGCCCGGGCCGTTGTCGACTACCCAGACCTCGATAACCGCTTCCCGGACGTTGGCGCCGATTTCGACCGAACTGCCCGGTGGCGTGTATTTCACGGTGTTCTCCAGCAGATTGTAGATTACCCGCTCCATGAGGACGGAATCTATATTGACCAGCGGCAGGTTTTCATCAAGGGAAACCTTTATCCGGTGCTCGGCAAAAGCCCGCTCCAAGGTTTTCAGCGCACTGACGACGGCCTCCTCCAAGGGCTGCCATTGCAAATTCAACTTCACCCGGCCGGACTGCAGGCGTGCCATGTCGAGCAGGTTATTGACCTGACCGCTGACGCGTAGCGCCTCCTCCTTCAGTGAACGGGCGATTTCGGCCTGCTGACCGGTCGGCGGTGGCTGGGTCAGGAACAGCGAATCGGCGAGCCCGACCAGAACGCTCATCGGCGTCCGCAGGTCATGAGAAATGGCCGACAGCACGGAATTGCGCAAGCGTTCCGATTCCATTTGCACCGTCGTGTTTTGCGCCACTTCGACGTAATGCACCCGTTCCAGGGCAATGGCGATCAGCGAGGCGAAGGTATCGAGCAATCGCCGCTGTTCCGGAATGAGCAGGCGATCGGCATGGCGCATTTCGAGGGCGAGCACGCCACGCAGCCGCATCGGCGCCTTCAGGGGCAAATAGAGGACGGGGCTGCCGGCCAGCGTATTCGTGCCTTGTCCAGCTGCTTCCGCATGATCGAAAGCCCACTGGGCGATGCCCATATCGACGGCAGGCAGGGCATTGGCGGATTGGAGAAGCGCGTGCAACTGATCGTTGTCGTCGGTCAGCAGGAAAGTGGCTTTGCCCCCCAGTTCCGCGACGATGAAACGCTGGCCGATTTCGGCAATCTGTTCCGGCATCAGCGCCGCCGAAAGGTCCCGCGACATTTCGTACAGGGAACGCACGCGCTGCTCGCGGCGGGTTGCCACCTTGGCCTGGTATTTTGAGCCGGCCATCAGTTGACCGGTGATCAGACCGACCACCAGCATGACTGCGAAGGTCACCAGGTACTGCACATCGCTGACCGCGAAGGAAAAACGCGGCGGAACATAGAAGAAGTCGAATATGGCAACCGACAGGAAGGAGGCCAGCACCCCGGGGCCACGACCGTAGCGCACGCTGACCAGCACCACCGCGAGCAGAAAGACCATGACGATGTTGGGCAACTCGACGATAGGGAACAGCGCAGCGCCAGCCAGTCCGGCCAGCGCACACCCGGCCGCCGCCTTGGCGTAGGCCGGCCACTGTTCAAAAATACTGTCGCCGATGCGCTCCCGGACATCCTTTTCGGGCGCCCGCTCGCTATCCGGGCGCGCCACCTGGATCACATCGACGTCGGGTGCCCGTTGTCCGATGCGATCGGCGAAGGAGCGGTACCACGGGCGCCAGGGGCGCTGATGATCGCGACCGACGAAAATTTTCGACAGGTTGTGATCGCGGGCATATTTGACCGCCACCTCTTCCGTGTTGCTGCCGGACAGCGTCGCGGTCTGGGCGCCCAGTTCCTCGGCCAGCTTGAGATTGTGCAGGATGCGATGGCGACTTGCCTCTGACAGGCGCTGCAAAGCCGGCGTCTCGATGTAGATGGCATGCCACGGCGCTTCCAGGCGACTGGCGACCCGCGAAGTGGTCCGGACGATCTTTTCCCCGCCCGATCCGGTGCCGATGCAGGCGAGCAAGGAGTCCCGGGTTTGCCAGACAGGCGAAACGAGCTGATCGCGCCGGTATTGCAGCATCTGATCGTCGACCCGGTCGGCTGTGCGGCGCAGCGCGAGTTCGCGCAATGCGATCAGGTTGCCCTTGCGGAAAAAGTTGCGGATGGCCCGTTCCGCCTGATTGGCCAGATAAATCTTGCCGGCCTTCAGGCGTTGCAGGAGTTCGTCGGGCGGCAGGTCGACCAGGACCACCTCGTCGGCAGCATCGAATACCTTGTCCGGCACCGTCTCCCAGACACGGATGCCGGTGATGCCGCTGACCACATCATTGAGGCTTTCCAGGTGCTGGACATTGACCGTCGAATAGACGTCGATGCCGGCCGCCAGCAATTCGTCGATATCCTGCCAGCGTTTGCCGTGGCGCGAACCGGCGACGTTGGAATGGGCCAGTTCGTCCATCAGAATCAGTGACGGCCTGCGGGCCAGCGCGCCATCGAGATCGAATTCCTTGAGCTGGCGGTCGCGATAGTGAATATCCCTCAATGGCAGGTGTTCAAGGCCATCGGCCATGACTTCCGTTTCCATTCGGCCATGGGTTTCGACGACGCCGATGACCACGTCCACCCCGGCCAGCAGTTGTTGCCGGGCGGCCCCCAGCATGGCGTAGGTTTTGCCGACACCGGCCGAGGCGCCGAAGAATATTTTCAGCTTGCCGCGCCGTGCCCTGGCTTCCTCGGCATTGACTCGGCTGAGCAGTTGATCGGGGTCGGGGCGTTGATCTGACATGGGCTGAGCTTACTTCTCCTCGATGTTTCTGGCCAATTCGGCCGGCTGCCTTTAACGCTGTGCGTCAAGAGCGATATTTAGTTGCAGGACATTCACCCGGGGTTCGCCGAAGAAAGCCCATTGACGACCTTCGGTATGCTGCACGACGAGGGACCTGACCGCCTCCGTCGACAGTTTGCGCGCCCTGGCGACACGTGCGATCTGATAGTCGGCGGCAGACGGGCTGATGTGCGGATCGAGGCCGCTGGCCGACGAGCTGATCAGGTCGGCCGGAATGGGCAGCCTGTTTTCCGGATCGGCAGCCTGCAGGGCCTGGATTCTTGCCCTGGCGGCATCGACCAGGGCCGGATTTAGAGGCCCCAGGTTTGAACCACCGGATGCGCTGGCGTTGTAAGGCTGCGGCGAAGTGGCAGAGGGACGGCCCCAGAAGTATTTTGGATCGGTAAAGTTCTGGCCGATCAGGCTGGAACCCACCGCCTTGCCGTCGATGACGATCAGGCTGCCGCCGGCCGCCGCGGGAAAGGCGAGCCTGGCGATGCCGGTGACCAGCAGCGGATAGACCAGGCCGGTCATGGCCGCAAGCAGGACAAAGAGACTGAGCGCAAGACTCAACAGCAGTGT
>JAJXVG010000074.1 GCA_021782315.1 Pseudomonadota bacterium
CGGCAAGGGCACCGGTTACTCCGGCGTCGAGAACGCCCTGTTCTATACCGACAACTGCCGCATGCTCTACGGCGACGCCCAGCCCATGGCCGGGGAGGTCATTCAGCATCTCAAGGCCATGGGGTGAAACCAACAAGCTCCTATGCCAAAAGTAACAAAAAACATACAATTAGACGTAATGAGATTTGCGGACCCTGGCAATGAAACGAATTGATGATTTATTGACCTGGTTGGGCGTGGCCAGCGGTATCGGGCTTTGGCTCTGGTCGATGGCGCTCGCCCCCGTTTCCCCGCACTTCTTTGTCCTACTGGCCGGCCTGATGGTTGCGGCCTCTGCCTTTTCCCTGGCCGAACGAAAGCGCTGGAAGGCACGCCAGAAAAGCCATGTCGGCGAATTGCATGAAGTGATGTCGGAGTATCAGGTCCTTTCCGATGAGGCGATGGCCCATGCCGAACTGCAATTCACCTCGCTTGAGAACGAAATGCGGGAGGCGCAGGACATTATCCGTACTTCGGTCAGCAAGATTTCAGGCAGCCTGACCGGACTGGAATCTCAGTCCTCCGACCAGCGGCAGATACTGCGCGCGCTGATCGACCAGATGCTGCAGATGACCAGCAGCGACAACAGCCATGCCGAGGAACAGATCAGTCTGCAGCGCTTTTTCGACGAAACCAATGTCCTGATCGCCGAGTTTGTCGCCAAGATGACGCAATTGCAGAGTACCAGCCAGGGCATCGCAAGCAGTTTCGAGCAAATGCAGAACCGGGTTTCCCAGATTACCGGTTCCCTCAACGATATCGCCGGCATCACCAAACAGACCGACCTCCTGGCGCTCAACGCGGCCATCGAAGCGGCACGGGCCGGCGAAGCCGGGCGCGGATTCGCCGTGGTCGCCGACGAGGTACGCAATCTTGCCGCCCGTACCGGCGAATTCAACGTCGATATTCGCAAGTCGTTGACCGAGATTCTCAACTCGCTGCAGGAGGTCGGCGTGCGCATCGCCGATGCGACCAGCATCGACATGAGCCTGGCCGACAAATCGAGGGCGACCCTGCATGAACTGGGCACCGAGTTGCTCGAACTGACCGCCAAGGCGCGCAGCCAGTCCGACCACATCACGGCGGTGACGGAGCAGATGCACAACCTGACGCAAGAAGGGGTGATGGCCATGCAGTTCGAGGACATCGTGACCCAGATGATGTCGCGGATCAGCCAGCGCACCGTCAATGTCGGCGAATACATGCATGCCTTCCTTGCCCTGCAGCACGACGACAACGTATCCGACGGCCTGCAGCGCTTCCGTAAGCGCAGCCAGAAACTGGTCGAATTGCTGGTCAATTCGCACGTCAAGGGCGATGCCATCAAATCGCCCATCGTCGGCCAGAAAGCCATGGGCAACAACGCTAGCGACATCGAACTGTTCTGACGGCCCCTGGCCAGCGGCCGGGTACAAATCCGCTCCGGCATACCCCCTGTCGGAAGGACGTTTCGAGGCAAAGCCAGCCCTTGTTCATACCAAAGGCCTATAGCCTTGATGGCGGGCAGCCGGGAAAATGACAGATAATCCTGGCGATATGGCTTATCGACAACCCGAATGGAGATGTCCCGATGAAATTCCTTGTTTCAGCCGCGGCCTTGTGCCTGCTGGCATCCGCCCAGGCAGCACAGGCCGCCGACCCCTACCTGGCGCGCAACCTGGCCGCCACCTGTGCCAATTGTCACGGCACCGACGGCAAGGCAGTCAAGGATTCAGGCATTGATGCCCTGGCCGGCATGGAAAAGGTCAAGCTGCTGCAGAAACTGGACGATTACAGAAACGGCCGCAAACCCGCTACGATCATGCAGCAGATTGCCAAGGGCTACACCGATGAGCAACTCGGTCTGATCGCCGACTATTTTGCCGCTCAAAAATAAGGAAAAGCCCCATGATCCGGATTAAGAGACGTGAATTCCTGAAAGCCGGCGCGGCGGCGGGTGCCATGGCTTCCCTCTACGGTTGCGCCGCTGGCACCAAACCCAGCGGCCATGTCGTCGTGGTCGGCGGCGGCTACGGCGGCGCCACCACGGCGAAATACCTGCGCATGTGGAGCGAAGGCAATGTGCAGGTCACGCTGATCGAACCCAGGCCGGTATTCATTTCCTGTCCGATATCCAATCTGGTCATCGGCGGCGAGAAAACCATGGCGGACATTACCATCGGTTATGACGGCCTGAAGAACAAATGGGGCGTTCGTATCGTCCAGGACGAGGTTGCAGCGGTCGATCCGGACAAACGCTCGATTACGCTGAAGTCCGGCGGCAGCATGGGCTACGATCGCCTGGTCCTGTCGCCTGGCGTCGATTTCATGTTCGACCAGATTCCCGGCCTGAACAACGCCGACGCCCAGTCGAAAATACTCCATGCCTGGAAGGCCGGCCCGCAAACCATTGCCCTGCGCCGGCAACTGGAATCGATGAAAGACGGCGGCATCTACGCCATCGCCATTCCCAGGGCCCCCTACCGTTGCCCACCCGGCCCCTACGAACGGGCCAGCCTGGTCGCCCATTATTTCAAGGAGCACAAGCCGAGATCCAAGGTCGTCATCCTCGACGCCAACGAGGACGTGACCTCCAAGAAGGGTCTGTTCACCAAGGCCTGGAGCGAGTTGTACAAGGGCATCATCGAATACCGCAACAACAGCGAGGTCAGGGATGTGGACGTCGCCAGCAACACCGCCATACTCGAATTCGATAAGTTCAGGGCCGATGTGCTGAACGTCATTCCGCCGCATCGGGCCGGCAATATCGCCGTCCTGTCGGGAATCCGGCTGGTCAACAAGCGCTGGGCGGACGTCGACTGGCTGTCAATGGAGTCGACCAATACGCCGGGCATCCATGTCCTCGGCGACGCCGTTTTCCCGGCGCCGACCATGCCGAAATCCGGTCACATGGCCAATCAGCACGGCAAACTGGCCGCCGCCGCCATACTGAACATACTGTCGGGCCGGGAGCCGAACCCCGAGCCGATGCTGATCAATACCTGTTACAGCTTCGTCGACGCCCGGAACGCCATCCACGTATCGTCGGTGCACCGCTACGACGCGGCGACCAGGACCGTTCAGCCGGTCAAGGGGGCCGGTGGCCTGTCGGCCGCCCGCAACGAGCAGGAAGGCAAGATTGCGCTGAGTTGGGCCAGCAACATCTGGGCCGACATGCTGACCTGAGCGTTTTCCGGCATGGCCCGGCGGCCATGCCGCCGACTCATGCCTTGCCGGTGCTGCCGAACCCGCCTTCGCCGCGATGGCTGGCGTCGAAATCGTCGACGATCTTGAAGCCGACCTGCAACACCGGCACGACCACCAGTTGCGCGATCCGGTCCAGCGGGTTCAAGGTGAAACCAAGGCTGCCCCGGTTCCACACCGACACCATCAATTCCCCCTGATAGTCACTATCGATCAGACCGACCAGGTTGCCGAGGACGATGCCGTGCTTGTGACCGAGGCCGGAGCGCGGCAGGATCATCGCGGCCAGCCCCGGGTCGGCCAGGTGAATGGCCATGCCGGTCGGCACCAGGACGGTCTGCCCGGGAACGACATGGATGGGCGCCTCGATGCAGGCACGCAGATCCAGCCCGGCCGAACCCGGCGTGGCGTAATGCGGCGGCGTTTCGCGCAGGCGGTTGTCGAGAATCTTTACGTCGATTTGATGCATCGGTGTCATCCTGTCAAAGTGGCAATGTGTTCGATCAACTGGCGGGCAAGCACCGATTTCGGCGCCGGCGTCAGCGGATGCGCGCCCCTGTCGTCGAACAGCACCAGCCGGTTGTCGTCGCCGCCGAAGCCGTCCTGTATCAGGTTGCCGGCGATCAGCGGAATTTTCTTCTTGCGCCGCTTGCTCTGCGCATACTCTTCCAGATTGCGGCTTTCCGCCGCAAAGCCGACGCAAAACGGGCCGCCCGCCATGGCCGCCACTTCGGCCAGGATATCCGGGTTTTCGACCAGTTCGATCGGCGGAATGCCTCCTTTGTCCTTCTTCAGTTTGTGCTCGGCGGCATTGGCGACGCGATAATCGGCAACCGCCGCAACGGCGACGAAAATATCCGCTGCCGCCGCCCGGGCCATCACCTCGACATGCATGTCGAGCGCGCTGCGCACGTCGATGCGGCGCACCCCCTGCGGCGCCGGCAATCCGACCGGGCCGGAAACCAGCACGACCTCCGCCCCGGCCTGGCGGGCGGCCCGGGCAACGGCATAGCCCATGCGTCCGGAGGAGAGATTGGTGATGCCACGCACCGGGTCGATGGCCTCGAAGGTCGGCCCGGCGGTGACCAGAACCTTTCTGCCGGCCAGGACATTGGGCATGAAGAAGGCGATCACTTCTTCGACGATTTCCTCGGGCTCCAGCATGCGACCGGCGCCGATCTCGCCGCAGGCTTGCTCACCGCTAGCCGGGCCGAGAATGTGCACGCCATCGGCCTGCAATTGAAGGATGTTGCGCCAGGTCGCCGGGTTTTCCCACATCTGGCGATTCATCGCCGGCGCCGCCAACAGCGGGCAATCGCGGGCGAGTACCATGGTTGCCAGCAGGTCGTCGGCCAGACCATGGGCGATCCGGGCCAGGAAATCGGCCGAGGCCGGAGCAATCAGGATCAGGTCGGCCTGGCGCGAGAGGTCGATATGGGCCATGGCATTCGGCATTCGGGCATCCCACTGGTCCAGGTATACCGGCTTGCCGGAGAGCGCCTGAAAAGTGGTTGCCGTCACGAAATGGGTGGCCCCCTCGGTCATCGCCACCTGCACCTCGGCCCCCTGCCTGGCCAACAGACGAACGAGTTCGGCCGCCTTGTAGGCGGCGATGCCGCCGGTGACACCGAGAACGATGCGCTTTCCCAATAATTCCATTGTCTTATCTTTAGAATTAAACTCTGCTCATTCTACTGGAAAGATTATGGCGATCACCGACTGGCCCGAAGGCGAAAGGCCGCGCGAGCGCCTGCTGGCCCATGGCCCGCAAGCGCTCTCCGATGCCGAATTGCTGGCCATTTACCTGAGAGTGGGCATCCGCGGCAAAAGTGCCGTCGATCTCGCCCGCGACCTGTTGCAGCGCTTCGACGGGCGCCTCGGCGCCATGGCCGAGGCCTCGCTTGGCGAACTGGCCGGCGTCGCCGGTATCGGCACGGCCAAGGCCGCCCAGTTAAAGGCCAGTTTCGAACTCGCCCGGCGCGCCATGGCGCAGGAGATGGCAACGCGCGACAGCCTGAGCTCGCCCGGCCGGGTGCGCGACTGGCTGCGGCTGAAACTGGCCAATCTCGAACACGAAGTCTTCATGGCGCTTTGGCTGGACGCGCAGAACCGCCTGCTCAAAGCCGACGAACTGTTTTCCGGCACCCTGACCCAGACCTCGGTTTACCCGCGCGAAGTGGTCAGGGCGGCGCTCGCCCATAACGCCGCGGCGGTCATCCTCGCCCACAACCATCCGTCCGGCGTCGGCGAGCCGTCGCGCGCCGACGAAATGCTCACCTGCTCACTGAAGGAGGCGCTGGCCCTGATCGACGTCAAGCTGCTCGACCACTTCATTGTCGCGGGCAACGGCCAGCCATTCTCCTTCGCCGAAAGGGGTTTACTATAAAATTCACGAAACCCCTTGAAACGATTCAGGACTTTTGGTTATACTTGTGGGCTCTCTTCTAGCGAATTCTGGAGCACCATCATGGCGCGAGTCTGCCAAGTAACGGGTAAAGGCCCGATGGTTGGGAACAAGGTTTCCCATGCCAACAATAGAACCAAACGCCGCTTCCTGCCGAACTTGCAGTACCGTCGTTTCTGGGTCGAATCTGAAAACCGCTTCCTGCGCCTGCGTGTATCCAACGCCGGTCTGCGCCTGATCGACAAGAACGGCATCGACGCCGTCCTCGCTGACCTGCGCGCTCGCGGCGAAGTCTGATAAAGAAGGAAAAATACCATGGCTAAAGGCGGTCGCGAAAAAATCAAGCTGGAATCCACCGCGGGTACCGGGCACTTCTATACCACCTCCAAGAACAAGCGCACGACGCCTGCCAAACTGGAGTTCATGAAGTACGACCCGAAGGCTCGCAAGCACGTCGCTTACAAGGAAGTCAAGCTGAAGTAATCCAGCTTCTCCGGCATTCGACCAAACCCGCCCTTCGGCGGGTTTTGTTTTTTTACCACAAATAAAGCAACTTATATAACGGGGATTTTCGCGTAATACGCGAAACGCAATCGCCCTGAATTTCCTCCGTGCTGTCCGTTCTGGGGCAACTCATCCCTCTCCGCAAGAACCACGCTTCTTGCAAAATGGCAGTCTTGAACCTCCTGAAGATTTGTCCACGGCCAATGTTTAATTTAAATTGGACAGCGGAGCATCCTCGCCGCCATAGGTCAAGTTGACACAGCTTGATTGATTCAATTTCAATCGCTACGATTAATATTGAATCAAAACAAAGTGCGCTGCCACCTGCTCTGACCACCTTCCGTTTTGATAGAGGAGAATCAACATGGCGCAGATTGAAACCAAAGTACTGACCACACATGTCCCGCTTCCTCTGGCCTAAAAGGTCGATCAGATGGCTGCTCGGCTGGACCGTTCACGTGGCTGGATCATGAAGCAGGCGCTATCGGCTTGGCTCGGCCAGGAAGAAGAGCGCGAACGCCTGACCCGTGAAGCATTGGCCGACGTCGACGCCAGTGCCGTCATTGACCACGCAGCCGTGCAAGCATGGGCTGACAGCCTGGACACCGACAAGCCCCTGCCGGTACCGTACTGATGGAGTTGATGTGGACCGGTAAGGCGCTTTCCAATTTGGCGCGTCTCTATGAATTTCTGGTCCCGGCAAACCAAGCAGCTGCCGCACGGGCTGTGCAGACACTCACCAAGGCCCCAAGCATCCTGCTGACCAGCCCGCGCATCGGCGAGCGACTGTTCGAGTTCGAGCCACGCGAGGTCCGGCGGCTTCTCGTCTGGCACTACGAAATGCGCTACGAGATTCAAGGCTCCACCATCTACCTGCTGCGCTTATGGCACACCCGAGAGTACCGCTAACTTCGCCCTGGCGCCAATCTTCCATGATTCGCCCTCCCCGTTTTCACTGGTATTCAGGCCGATCAATCGGCTTTGTTTTCCCGGCCAGCCCGGTTTTGCATTTAGCATAGTCAATTTCGACAAGCAAATTCGAATTGATCATGAAGAGAGAAAAATTTGCCAACACAGGGCTTCCATCATACTACGCGGTCATTTTTTCATCCCAGCGCAGCGTTGAAGACAGAGGTTACAGCCGGATGGCCGACGAGATGGCGGCGCTTGCATCCGCTCAGCCCGACTTTCTTGGTTATGAAAGCGCACGCAATGCGGATGGTTTCGGCATCACCGTCAGCTATTGGGCAACGGCTGAAGCCATCGCCGACTGGAAGGAGAACGCCGCCCATCAAGCCGCGCAAGCCAATGGCCAACGGCTTTGGTATGAGCATTACGAGATCAGGATTGCCAAGGTCGAGCGCGCATACGGCAAGCCGCAGTCCATCTGAATTTGCCGCACCTCTCCCGATTGACCCCATCTCGCCGATTGCACCGATTCTGCGCGGCACGACGGGGTTTGCGCTCAGCGTCTGCGCATGAACAGCCAGGCGGCGTAAGCGACGATGCCGGCAAAAACCAGGGCCGACCAGTTGGCCATCGACATGCCCAGGAATTCCCAATCGCGGCTGGTGCAGAAGCCGGTGGCCAGGAACATCGAGGGCCACGCCATGCCCAGCCAGTCGACCAGGCGTTCGATCAGGTTCGGGTCGGTAAAGCTGCATTCGGGCGCCAGCTCGGGGTAGGCCTGCATCCAGGTCTGATAGGCGGCAACGCCAAAACCGAGCAGGCCGAAGCCGCCGGCCAGCGCCGCCCACAGCATGCGGCCGGCCGGCAGGCAAAAGCCGAGCAGGCCGACGAGTCCGATCACGATGTACAGCAGGCGCTGAAAGATGCAGAGAGGACACGGCGCCAGGTGCAGCAGTGCCTGCATTTCCATGCCGACGGCCACCAGGCCGAGGCAACCCAGCCCCAGGGTTGCGAACCACGCCCTGACGGGCACTTTCGAATAATTCATCAACATACATCCCAGATAGACGATCAGCCGGAATTCTATGCCATGACGGCCCTGTCCTGAAAATCGGCCATTTTCCCGACCCCATGAAAAATACCGGAAGGGGGAACGGGAAATGTGGACCGATACCACGCAGGTCGTTAAGATTAACGGATGAACACACGCATACTGCTTGTCGAAGACGACGAACGCCTGGCCGAACTGACGGCCGAATATCTCACCAAGAACGACCTGCAGGTCAGTATCGAACCGCGCGGCGATACCGCCGAGACGCGAATCCTGACCGAACAGCCGGATCTGGTCATTCTCGATGTCATGCTACCCGGCAAGGACGGCTTCGAGGTCTGTCGCGCGGTACGTTCGCAATACCGCGGCGTGATCCTGATGCTGACGGCGCGCGACGAGGATTTCGACCAGATATTCGGCCTCGAGATGGGCGCTGACGACTACATCGCCAAGCCGGTGCAACCACGTGTCCTGCTCGCCCGCATCAAGGCTCTGCTGCGCCGCCTGCCGACCACCGCCGATACCGGCGGCGGCGAATCGGAAACCCTGGTCTTCGGCCAGTTCAAGATCAGCCAGTCGACCCGGACCGCATCGCTGAATGAGCAGACCCTGGATCTCACCACCGCCGAATTCGACCTGCTTTGGCTGCTCGCCACCCATGCCGGCAACGTACTGTCGCGCGACGACCTGTTGCAGGAACTGCGTGGCATAGGCTTCGACGGCCTCGACCGCTCCATCGACGCCCGCATTTCCCGATTGCGCAAGAAGCTGAACGACGACCCGGAAAATCCGACGCGCATCAAAACCGTGCGCGGCAAAGGCTACCTGTTCAGCAAGCATGACTGGAACTGAGCGGCAGGCCCCGGAAATCAGCCCGAAGGAACAAAACCAGGGCCTTGCCCGCTCGCTGTTCCGGGCTGCCCTGCCGCGCTGGCGCGGCAGCCGTTACAGCCTGTCCAAACTCTTCTTCAATTTCTACCTGCTGACGATGGGTTCCTTCGTCGCCATCGCCTTCACTGCCGATTTCGTCATATCCACTGCCCAGCGGGGAATCACCGACGATTACGCGCGTCGCTTCATGCGCGGTACATTCACCCTGATCGAGGACGAATTGTTTCGTCAACCGCGCCGCGACTGGCAAAAGAAGGTTAAGGAACTGGACGAGAAATTTTCCTATCGACTGGGGATCGTCGAACGCATCACGCTGGATCGCGCGCTAACCCCTTCCCAGGTACTCAAGCTTGATGCCGGCGATATCGCCATCGACCACGATGGCGATATCATGTACCACCGCCTGGGAACTTCCAGCCAGGTCCTGGTCGTCGGCCCCCTCACCGCAAATCGCAATCCTGAACTGAAGGAACGCCTGCCGCTAGAGTTGCGCCTGCGCCTTTTGACCTGGAGCCTGATCGGCCTGATCTTTGCGGTTGCCCTGTGGTTCTGGGTCCGCCCGGTCTGGCGCGACCTGGAAGCCTTGCGACAGACGGCGCTCGACCTGGGTGACGGCCATTTCGATGCACGCTCGCCGACCGCTCGCACCCAGCTTTTCGCCCCGCTGTCCGATACCATGAACAGCATGGCCGAGCGCATCCGCCAGTTGCTCGCCACCCATCGCGAACTCTCCAGCGGCATCTCGCACGAATTGCGAACACCCATCGCACGCATGCGATTTGCACTGGAAATGCTCTCCGAAACCGACGAGAGTGCTGAACGCGAGCGCTTATGGGCCATGATGGAGGCCGATCTGGACGAACTGGACCAACTCATCGACACCAGCCTGACCTATGCCCGTTTCGAGCGTGAAGGGCCACAGGCTGCGCACTTTTCCAGCGTCCGCTTCGCCGAGTGGTTGATCGACGAGGTCGATTCCGTTCGCTTGCTCGGTCGCCAGCTAGATGTCGGCGTAGATACCGAAAAGCTGCCCAAGGACCTCTGCGTCGACCTCGACCGCAAGGCCATGCCTTACGCATTGCGCAACCTGCTGCGCAATGCATTCAAATATGCCGGCAAGCGAATTTCAGTCAGTGCCGAAATCGCCGACGACCAAATCCAGATACATGTCGACGACGACGGTATCGGCATTCCGCCAGGCGAACGCGAGCACATCTTCTCCGCCTTCACCCGACTCGACCGCTCGCGAGACCGTTCGACCGGCGGCTACGGCCTGGGCCTGGCCATCGTCCGCCGCGTCCTCGAACTACAGGGCGGCACGGCAACCGCCGACTCCTCCCCGCTCGGCGGCGCCCGCTTCACCTTGAGTTGGAAGGTTCAGCAATAGGATAGCGTTACACTACGTCACAGAAGATCAAAACCCGTTACTTCCAAGCCACGGGCCAACAACAGACACCGAATCGTACCCTGCCTAGAATGCGAGGCATGGAAGCAAACGAAGTCCGGCAAGAGGACAACAAGGAAATCATCAAAATGAATATCAAACAATTTATCGAAGCCACCCGCCAGTACCTGTTCCAACTGGCCGCTGCCCAACCCGCGCTGGCGACCATTCCTGTCCGCAAGGAGCGCTGATGGCCTTTGCGGACAATCTGCCCATCAGCGAATCGCTGGGTGTCTTCATCGGCATCACGGGATTCGACTGGCTTTCCGAAGGCCAGGCAGAACCGCTCAAGGCAGCAGTCGCCGCCGTGGCAGCAGGTGCGATCATCGCCATCGCCCGTCAGCTTCTGAAGAAGCGCCGCCAACGCTGAACCGATTTACCCTCATCTCGAATACCCCCAATTCGAGAACTCCCTGTTACCCCGCCCTCGTGGCGGGGTCTTTTTTTTGCCCCATGATATCGGCAAAACGCCGGGCCAGCGGACTTGCCCGCAAGGGCAGAACCATGGCACTCCGGGCCTGAGCGTCGGCGTCAACGAGCGGCCGATAGACCAGGCCGTCGCCGGCGATTTCGCTCATTCGCTGCGGCACCACGGCAATGCCCAGCCCTGCCGCCACCAGGTCGAGCATGGATGTCTTTCGCGAAACGACCCGCGCCAGTTTCGGGACGAAACCGCGGCGCAGGCACAGATCGGTGACCAGGCGAGCCAGACCTCCCCGTTCCCGATGCACCGCCGAAACGAAAGGCAGATCGCGCAGTTCGCCCAGGGACAGGCTGGCCCGCCGGGTCAGTGGGTGCTTCGAGGACAAGGCCACCAACAGGGGCTCGTCGGCCAGTTCGACGAAGCGGACGGCGGAGTCGCGGCGCAGGACGGGAAGGCGGGCGATACCGATATCCGCCTTGCCGCCGGCCACTTCCGTCACCTGGGTTTCCGAGGAAATGCGATCGAGGTCGATGCGTGCATTCGGCGACTCGACGAGAAACTGCCGGATCGCCGATAGCAGGCTGACAGCGGGAATGGAACTGGAATGCACAAGCCGTAGCACGCCGGATTCCCCGCTGGCCAGTTGCGCACCTTCGTCGGCGGCGGCCGACAACATGCCGTCGACAGCGACAACCCGGTCGCGATATCCGCTGCCGGCGGGGGTCAGGCGTACGCCGCGGGCTTCGCGCTCGAACAGGCGGAAACCCAATTCCTTTTCAAGCAAGGCGATCTGCCGGCTCAGCGCGGGCTGAGCGACGAACAGGGCGGCGGCGGCCTGGGTAAAACTGCCGAGTTCGGCGACGCTCAGGAAATAGCGGATCTGTTTCAGACTAATCATGCTTTTTTGGAATGGATATAAATCAAATTTGATATTTGTTTTATATCAGATGGCATTTGAGAATGGAATCTTTGATCCGACCCCGCGCATGCCATGAACAATTTTTTCTCCTCGCCTCCATTCGCCGACGGGCCGGCCGAATTCATGCTGGTGACGGCCGCCATCGTCGCCGCCTACGCGGTATTTACCCTGGTCGGCTTCGGTTCGGGGCTGATCGCCAGCACGCCGCTGGCCGCGCTCATGCCGGTCGCCCGGGTGATTCCGCTGCTGGCCATACTCGATTTCGCCGGTTCCGGCACACGCGGCTGGCGGACTCGCCAGGAGGTGGCCTGGGGGGCCTTGCGCCAATTGTTCCCCGGCATGTTGCTCGGCCAACTGCTCGGCGTGCTCGTCCTGGCCCGACTGCCGGCCAGGCCGATGGCTGTCGCGCTGGGCCTGTTCATCGTCCTGCAAGGCTGGCGCGGCCTGTTGAAGAAGGCTGGCGCGGCGACCGGCACTGTCTTTCCGGCCTACGCCTACGGCCTGTTCGGCGGCATCCTGGGCGGGCTGTTCGGCAGCGGCGGCTTCGTTTATGCGGCTTACCTCGAACGCCACCTGGAAAGCCGCCCGGCTTTCCGCGCCACGCAGGCCGTGCTCATCGCCCTGTCCACCGGCTGGCGGATTGTCCTGTGCCTCTCGCTCGGACTGATCGACCGCGAACTGTTGGCGACCGCCCTGCTTTGCGGGCCGGCCATGGTGCTCGGCATCCACCTCGGCCGGCGTATCGATTTGCGGATGAGCCGGGACCAGCTGTACCGCCTGCTGCACGGCCTGCTGCTGGCCAGCGGCCTGGGTCTGATCGCGCGCTTTATCGGCTGATTCGGCCACCTTGCCGAAAGCGTTCGCGCGTTCGGCGCCTGGCTGCTGATCGCTTTTGGCCTGCTCATCCGGTTCACCGGCCCGGTCGTCCTTTCCGGTGCCGACAGGTGGCTGGAAGCGAGGATTGTCGCCCTTTTGCCGGATGCCTTGGTTCGAGCCGCACCCCTGTTCTGAGCCGGCCAGCCCCCCTTACTCGAAAAGAATCTGGCCAGGCCTGGCGACCGGGTGCCCCGCGGCGACCCAGGCGTCGAATCCACCAGCCAGCGACAACACATTCCGAAAGCCCATGGCCTGCATGGCGACGACCGAAAGTGCCGCCCGCCCGCTCGTCTTGCAGTAAACGACGATGTCGCGGTCCAGGCTCTGCAAGGAGGGCTCATTGGAAATCTTGAATTCCAGCATGCCGCGCGGGATATTGAGCGATCCGGCGATATGTCCTTGCCGGTATTCGTCGGGTTCGCGAACATCGATGAGCAGGCTGCCCGGAACGGCCAACTGCTGGTGAAGCGCCGATGCGGGACACTCCTTAACGAATTTCTTGGCTTCCAGAACCAACTCGTGTGCAGGCTTGAACATAAGATACTCCTTTGGGTGTGGCCGCCCGTGCGAAATGTTGCCGACAGGCGTAATATAAGTCTATTCTAATTTATTCCTGTCAGACTTCGGAAGTTGACATCGACTTTGCCCGCAGACCGGGAGCTTGCCTGCAGGCTGTACGGGAGCACCGGATGCCACCCTGGTTCATATTCGTTCTAATCGGCCTGGTCGGCGGCGTTACAGCCGGCATCTTCGGCATTGGCGGCGGCATCGTCATTGTCCCGGCCCTGGTCTATTGGGCCGGTTTCTCGCAGCACATGGCGACGGGCACGACGCTGGCCGTCCTGTTGCCGCCGATCGGCCTGGCTGCGGCCTACGAATATTACCGACATGGCAATGTCGACATCCGGGCCGCCATGATCCTTGCCGCAACCATGTTTATCGGCTCATGGGCGGGAGCATTCTTTGCCAATCGCCTCAATGCCAGCAGCCTGCAGCTGATCTTCGGCGTATTTGTCTGCGGCCTCGGGGTTTATCTCGTATATCAAGCCGGAAAGAGTCTCGGCTGGTTCTAGGAAAGCACAGGCACAACAATGCGCAGCAAACAAACGGCAAGCCCAGGCCGCAAACTCGAAATACGCTGGGGCATCGGCACCCTTGTCGCCGTCGCACTCTGGCTCCTGCTGTATTCCTGTTTGGCA
>JAJXVG010000075.1 GCA_021782315.1 Pseudomonadota bacterium
GGTATCGCTGTGATTTGCGCCTTGCCCTGACCAAAAATCCATCGGTTTTAACTGTGCCGTCAAGAGTGCAACACTACACTAGCAGACGGGGTAATTGATTAACCGCCCGATTCTAGATCATTTTCGGCGATTCTTCAGATGGAAGCTTGCGCTTCCCGCCTTCGCCGTCTATCGCCACGTAGGTCAGTTCAGCCTCGGTGACCTTGACGATGACCGGCGCCGAGTAATTGCGCTCGGCATAAACCTCGACGCGAACCGTGATCGAGGTTGTGCCGACACGCACGATATCGGCGTAGAAACTGAGTATGTCGCCAACCGAAATCGGCTGCTTGAAAAGAAAGGAGTTAACCGAAACCGTCGCGACGCGGCCACGTGCCCGACGCATGGCGGGAATGGCACCGGCCACGTCAACCTGGGCCATGACCCAGCCGCCGAAGACATCGCCATTCTGATTGAGATCGGCGGGCATGGGTACGACGCGCAAGGTGCAGTGTTTGTCGGGGAGAAGGAGACTGTGGTCGACCTGCATTTTTGTCCAGAATTCGGAAAGATGCTCGATTTTCCCGGAAAGCGGGCAACTTTCATATACTCGCCGCTAATTCTTCAATCACCATTTTGATCGGGTTCCTTCATGCGTCGCAGCACCGCCCTTCCCAAACCGCCAGCCGGACAACCGCTGGCGCAATCGCATGTCTGGCAGACGCTGCTCACCCTGTTCCCTTACCTGTGGCACTATCGCCTGCGGGTTTTGGCGGCGATGTCCTGCCTGGTAGGTGCCAAGGTGGCCAATGTCGGTGTGCCGCTGATTTTCAAAAACATGATCGACGGCCTGTCCGCCACCGAGCAGGTGCTTGCTCTGCCCGTTCTGCTGCTGCTTCTTTACGGCGCCCTTCGTTTTTCGACATCTCTCTTCACCGAACTTCGCGAAATCCTGTTCGCCCGCGTCACGCAGCGAGCGGTCCGCCAGGTTTCGCTCGAAGTCTTCCGTCACCTCCATGCCCTGTCGCTGCGTTTCCATCTCGAACGCCAGACCGGGGGGGTTTCGCGCGACATAGAGCGGGGCAGCCGCTCCATATCCAGCCTCATCTCCTACACTCTCTATTCGATCCTGCCGACGCTGGTCGAGATCGGCTTGGTCCTCGGCATCCTGTTCGTCAAGTACGACATGGGTTACGTCGTCATCACCCTGCTCTCGCTGATCTCCTACATCGTATTCACCATCAAGGTCAGCAACTGGCGCATCGATATCCGCCGCGCCGTCAACGAGAACGATTCGGCTGCCAATACGCGAGCCATCGACAGCCTGCTCAACTACGAAACGGTCAAATACTTCAACAACGAAGCCTGGGAAAGTCGGCGTTACGACGAACAGTTGGTCAAGTGGGAAGAAGCGGCGACACGCAGCCAGACCACGCTGGCCTTTCTCAATCTCGGGCAGCAGGCGATCATCGCCCTCGGCGTCACCGCCATGATGTGGCGTGCGGCGAGCGGGGTCGTCGAGGGCCATATGACCATCGGCGACCTGGTGCTGGTCAATGCCTTCCTGATCCAACTCTACGCGCCGCTCAATTTCCTCGGCATCGTTTATCGGGAAATTCGCCAGGCACTGACCGATATCGAACGCATGTTCAACCTGCTGAGCGAAAACCGCGAAATCGCCGACGCACCCGATGCCCGGGAACTACCGGGCGGCCCCCTGCAAATCGATTTCGACGCGGTCGATTTTTCCTACGAAACCAACCGGCAAATTCTGAAAACCCTCAGCTTCAGCATCGCCCCCGGCAAGACGGTAGCAGTGGTCGGCCATTCCGGCGCCGGAAAATCCACCCTGTCGCGGCTACTTTACCGGTTTTACGACACTACCGGCGGCGCCATCCGGATCAACGGTCACGACCTGCGCAGCCTGAAACAAAGCAGCCTGCGGGCGGCCATCGGCATCGTGCCGCAGGACACCGTTCTCTTCAACGACAGCATCTTCTACAACATCAACTACGGACGCCCCGAGGCGAGCCGCGAGGAGGTCCTCGCCGCAGCTCGCGCCGCCCAGTTGCACAGCTTCATCGAAGCCTTGCCGCTCAAGTATGAAACGCGGGTCGGTGAACGCGGTCTCAAGCTCTCCGGCGGCGAAAAGCAACGGGTCGCCATCGCCCGCGCCCTGCTCAAGGACCCACCCATACTGATCTTCGACGAAGCCACCTCGGCACTGGACTCGGCTACCGAGCGAGCCATTCAGAGCCAACTCGAACAGGTCGCCGTCGGCCACACCACGCTGCTTATCGCACATCGCCTGTCAACCGTGATGAATGCCGACGAAATCCTGGTCATGAGCGATGGGCGAATCGTCGAACGCGGTACCCACCCGGCGCTGCTGTCGGCCAACGGGCATTACGCCAGAATGTGGGCCCTGCAACAACAGGAAGACCAGGCCGGCGGATTGGACGGCGACAGGCCCCGGGCCGCAGCCTCCCTGGCAACATCGGTTCCGGCCCTATCCGCATTTCCCAAATCGGCCTAGCACCGACATGATAGGATTAAGCTTCCGAACAAACATTGGACTTGGCCCGGCGCTGTCGCCAGGGTGTGTGCGAGCAAAAAACCGACCATGAACTCGATAATGAACAAGATAAAGGTGCTCGCAGTTGACGACAATCGCACCAACTTGCACATCCTTCAGGTTTTTCTGAAAAAACTCGGGCACGATGTCATTCTTGCCGAAAACGGCGAGGAAGCCGTGCGCAAGTTTGAAAGCGATGCCCCCGATCTGGTCTTGCTCGACATCATGATGCCGATCATGGATGGCTTCGAAGCGGCACGTCGAATCAAGGCCATGACGCGCGACCGCTGGACGCCGGTGATTTTCCTGTCGGCCCTCAATCGCGACGAAAATCTGGTCGAAGGGCTCGATGCCGGCGCTGACGACTACCTGACCAAACCCATCAATTTCGTCGTCCTCGAAGCCAAGCTGCGCTCCATGCAGCGCTCTCTCTCCCTGCAGCAGGAATCCATCGATTCCTTGCGCCGCGTCCAGACCATATCTGACAATGTCCTCGATGCGATCATCACCAGCGACCTGGAAGGCACGATCGTTTCGGTCAACCAGTCGACCGAGCACATTTTCGGCTGGCCTCCGGCCGCCATGATCGGCAAGAACGTATCGATGCTGATGCCGGAGTTCGAGCGCCCGGCCCACGATGAGCACCTGCGAAGCTGTGAGCAGGGGCAAGAGACGCGCACGCTTGGTGTCGAACGGGAACTGGAAGCCCAGCACCGGGATGGACATTTGTTCCCGGCCACCATCACCCTCTCCCAGATCGTTCTCGACAACCAGCGCATGACCATCGGCGTCGTTCGCGACATTTCCGAACGCAAGAGAACCGAAAAGAAGCTTCGGGAAAACGCCAACCAGTTGCAGGTCTATTTCGATCAGACTCAAGCCGAGCAGCAACTTGCCCTGCGCCTGATGGAAAAGCAGTTGCATCGCAGCGAACTGCAAGATCGGAGACTGCGCTACAAGGTGATTCCCGCCGAGAATTTCAGCGGCGACATCGTTGCCGCCTCACAATCCACCGATGGGTATTTCTACGCCCTGCTCGCCGACGCAACCGGTCACGGCCTGACGGCGGCCATCAGTGTGCTGCCGGTCCTGGCCCTGTTCTACCAGATGAGCAAACTGAATCGCTCCTTGCGGGAGATCATTCTCGAACTGAACCACCAACTGAAGGAATCGATGCCGGTCGGCCGTTTCGTGGCGATCACCCTGCTCCGCCTCGATGAAGCCAAGCGCCAGGGCGATATCTGGGTAGGCGGAACGCCGGAAGCCCTGCTATTCGACCGCCACGGCAATGTATCGCACAGCTTTCCATCGGACAACCTGCCGCTCGGTATCGTCAACAGCGAAGATCTCGGGGGACATCCCCGGCATTTCGAATGGGCGGCCGAAGACCAGTTGGCACTTTGTTCGGATGGTCTGCTCGAAGCGACCGATCCGCAAAATATCCAGTTCGGCATCTCCGGCCTCATCACCGCCGCCGCGGGGACCTGCCCGGCCGAGCGATTCGACAAAATCGAAACGGCCCTGGTCCGGCATCAGCAGAAGACCGTGGCCAGCGACGATATTTCCCTGATGTTGATCGATTGCCCCTGATCTTCAAAACGAAGTAAAAAGGCCGTTCAGATGAACGGCCTTTTTGTTTTGAAGCTGATACCGCGATCAGGCAGCGGCTTCTTCTTCGACTTCCACAGCCTCGGTAGGCTCCGGACGATCGACCAGTTCGACGAAGGCCATCGGCGCATTGTCGCCGACCCGGAAGCCACACTTCAGAATACGAAGGTAGCCGCCTGGACGGGTGGCGTAACGCGGCCCGATTTCGGCGAAGAGCTTGACCACGATGTCGCGGTCGCGCAAACGGTCGAAAGCCAGGCGCTTGTTGGCCAGCGTCGGGCTCTTGCCGAGGGTGATCATCGGTTCAACAACCCGACGAAGCTCCTTTGCCTTCGGCAACGTGGTCTTGATGGCCTCGTGCTTGAGCAGGGAAACGGTCATGTTGCGCAGCATCGCCAGGCGATGGCTGCTGGTGCGGTTAAGTTTACGAAGTCCATTGCGGTGACGCATGGTTAATCCTTTCTATATTCTGCAGGCGTCCCTTGACGACCCGTGCCGGAAAAGGCTTAGGCCTTTTCCAGACCGGCGGGCGGCCAATTCTCCAGTTTCATGCCAAGCGTCAAACCACGAGCGGCCAAAACTTCCTTGATCTCGTTCAGGGACTTGCGTCCCAGATTCGGCGTCTTGAGAAGTTCGTTTTCGGTACGCTGAATCAGATCGCCAATGTAGTAGATGTTCTCGGCCTTCAGGCAGTTCGCGGAACGAACCGTCAACTCGAGGTCATCCACCGGCCGGAGCAGGACCGGGTCCACCTGGGCTGGCTTGGAAGCCTCGGCCACGGGCGCGGTACCCTCCAGGTCGGCGAACACCGAAAGCTGTTCCATCAGCACGCGGGCAGCGTAACGGATGGCCTCCTCCGGCTCGACAACACCGTTCGTTTCGATATCGACAATCAGTTTGTCGAGGTCGGTACGCTGTTCGACGCGAGCGCTCTCGACCGCGTAGGCAACACGACGAATCGGGCTGAACGAGGCATCGAGAACCAGCTTGCCGATGGTCTTGGCATCGCCCAGGTTGCGCATGTTGCCGGGCACGTAGCCGCGCCCCTTTTCGACCTTGATCTCCATCGACAGCTTGCCGCCGGTGGAAAGGTGTGCAATCACGTGCTCGGGGTTGATGATTTCCACGTCGTGCGGCAATTCGATATCACCGGCGCGGACGGGGCCTTCACCTTCCTTGGAGAGTTTCAGGTTGACGACATCGCGATTGTGAAGCTTGAAGACGATACCCTTGAGATTCAGGAGAATGTCGACAACATCCTCCTGAACGCCGTCAACGGTGGAGTATTCGTGAAGAACACCATCGATGCCGACTTCGGTCGGCGCGTAACCGACCATCGACGACAGCAGGATGCGACGTAGCGCATTGCCAAGAGTATGGCCGTAACCGCGTTCGAACGGCTCCATGACCACCTTGGCCTGCACGGGCGAAACGCTCTGCACGTCGATGATACGGGGCTTAAGAAGTCCACTGCTTTGCATGGGCTAGATCCTCTGCTCAGTGCTTACTTCGAGTAAAGTTCGATGACGAGACCTTCATTCAGGGTTGCCGGCAGCTCGGAGCGCTGCGGCATGGCCTTGAATGTGCCCTTGCCTTCCTTGATATCCACGGAAATCCACTCGGGGAAACCGCGGGATTCTGCAGCTTCCAGCGCAGCCTTGCAACGCAGGGAAGCACGGGCACGATCGGTCAACTGGAGAACATCACCCGGTTTGACGATGAAAGAAGGGATGTTAACGCGTTTTCCATTGACCAGGACGCCGTTATGACGAACGATCTGGCGGGATTCAGTGCGCGAAGCGCCGAAACCCATGCGGTAAGCAACCGAATCCAGGCGTGCTTCGAGCAACTGAAGCAGGTTTTCACCGGTCTGTCCCTTCCGACGGTCAGCTTCGGCAAAGGTCTTGCGGAACTGGCCTTCGAGAACGCCGTAAACACGACGGATCTTCTGCTTGGCACGCAGGTGGACGCCGTAGTCGGACAGGCGGGCACCGGATTTTTGACCGTGTTGGCCCGGAGCATACGAACGACGCTCGATGGCACACTTGTCGGTAAAACACTTTTCGCCCTTCAGGAACAGCTTTTCGCCTTCGCGGCGGCACTGACGGCATTTCGGATCGAGATTACGAGCCACTTGTCTTTCTCCTTAGATGCGGCGCTTTTTGGGCGGACGGCAACCGTTATGCGGCACCGGCGTCACGTCGGAAATCGCGGTGATCTTCATGCCCAGCGCGTTCAATGCGCGGACTGAAGATTCACGACCGGGGCCGGGGCCCTTGATGCGAACTTCCAGATTCTTGACACCGCATTCCTGGGCGGCCTTACCGGCAGCCTCGGCAGCCACCTGAGCGGCGAACGGGGTCGACTTGCGCGAACCGCGGAAGCCAGCGCCACCGGACGTTGCCCAGGACAGGGCGTTACCCTGACGATCGGTAATGGTGATGATGGTGTTATTGAACGATGCGTGAATGTGGGCAATGCCCTCGGCAACGTTCTTTTTAACCTTTTTGCGAACTTTGGTAGCAGTCTTTGCCATGTTCTGTCCCTATTACTTCTTGCCAGCGATGGCCTTGCGCGGACCCTTGCGAGTACGAGCATTGGTCCGGGTGCGTTGACCACGGCAGGGCAGGCCCTTGCGATGGCGAAGACCGCGATAGCAACCGAGGTCCATCAGACGCTTGATATTCATCGTGACTTCGCGGCGCAGGTCACCTTCGACGGTGAACTTGCCCACTTCGTCACGCAGACGATCCATGTCCGCATCGGACAGGTCTTTCATTTTTTTAGAACGAACGATGCCGGCCGCATCACAGATCTTCTGTGCGCGGGTGCGGCCGATGCCGAAAATCGCGGTCAGAGCGATTTCTGCATGCTGATGGTTCGGAATGTTTACCCCTGCAATACGGGCCATTGAATCACTCCAATATTTCGAAAATTAACGAATGCCGGACTCACCAGGAAATTAACCCTGGCGCTGCTTATGACGCGGATCCTTGCAAATGACGCGAACGACACCCTTGCGACGGATAACTTTGCAATTGCGACATACGCGCTTCACTGAAGGTTGCACTTTCATGTTTTACTCCTCGTCTGCGAGAGCTTGGAAGCAGCCGTGATTCCTTGCCCTGCGGTTTATTGCGTAGAGAACTCTTTACTTGGCCCGGAAAACGATCCGGGCTTTACTTAAATCGTATGGCGTCAATTGCACGGTTACCTTGTCACCGGGAAGAATTCGTATGTAATGCATACGCATCTTTCCGGAAATGAAACCCAGCACAATGTGGCCATTTTCCAACTTGACCTTGAAGGTCGCATTTGGGAGGTTTTCGACAACCTCCCCTTGCATTTCTATGTAATCTTCTTTTGCCATAAGCGATTACTTGATCATCGGCGAGCCTTTGAAATTTGCCTTCTTCAGCAGACTTTCATACTGGTGCGACATCACGTATGCCTGCACCTGGGACATGAAGTCCATGGTGACGACGACAATAATCAGCAACGATGTCCCGCCGAAATAGAACGGTACGTTCCATTTCAGGATCAGGAATTCGGGCAACAAACAAACGACGGTGATGTATGCGGCGCCGATCAGGGTCAAGCGCATCAAAATCTTGTCGATATAGCGTGCGGTCTGTTCACCCGGCCGAATGCCCGGCACGAAGGCGCCGCTCTTCTTCAGGTTATCCGCCGTCTCCTTGGAATTGAACACAAGGGCGGTATAGAAGAAGCAGAAAAAGACGATGGCCGAAGCGTACAACATCACGTAGATCGGTTGCCCCGGCGACAAGGAGCCAGCCACGTCCTTCAACCAGTGCATCGATTCGCTGGAACCGAACCAGTTGGCGACGGTCGCCGGGAACAGGATGATCGAGGAAGCGAAAATCGGCGGGATGACACCGGACATGTTCAACTTGAGCGGCAGATGGGAACTCTGACCGCCGTAAATCTTGTTGCCGACCTGGCGCTTGGCGTAATTGACCAGGATCTTGCGCTGCCCACGTTCGACAAAAACCACAAAGGCGGTAACCAGGGTGACCAGAACGCAAATGATCAAGGCTGTCAGCGGATGCATTGCGCCGGTGCGGACCAGTTCGAGCAGACCGCCGATGGCGTTGGGCAGACCGGCGGCGATGCCGGCGAAAATGATGATGGAAATACCGTTGCCCAGACCGCGCTCGGTAATCTGTTCACCCAGCCACATCAGGAACATCGTCCCGGTCAGCAGGGTAGAGACCGTAGTCAGGCGGAACATGAAACCCGGATCGTTGACCAGGCCGGCCTGCGCCTCAAGCGCCACCGCGATACCCAGCCCCTGAAAGAGGGCGAGGACGACAGTGCCGTAACGGGTATATTGAGTGATCTTGCGACGTCCGGCCTCGCCCTCTTTTTTCAGGGCTTCGAGCTGCGGACTGGCCACACTCATCAACTGCATGATGATCGACGCCGAAATGTACGGCATGATCCCCAATGCAAAAATGGTGAATCGCGACAGGGCGCCACCCGAGAACATGTTGAACATGCCCAGGATGCCGCCCTTTTGCGAATTGAAGAGATCGGCCAGAGCGTTGGGGTCAATCCCGGGCACCGGAATATGGGCGCCTATGCGGTAAACAACCAGCGCACCCAGCAAGAACCACAGCCGGCGTTTCAGATCACCGAACTTGCCGCCCTTGCCAACGGTATTAGGATTTGCAGCCAAGATTCTAACCTTTCCCTGCTTACTCTGAAATCGATCCGCCGGCTGCTTCGATCGCAGCCTTTGCACCCTTGGTCACGCCGACACCCTTGAGGACGACCTTGCGGGTGATTGCACCCGACAGGATGACCTTGGCGGAAAGCGCGTCACCGGGAACGATACCGGCCACCTGCAGGGCAAGGAGATCGATTTCCTCGACCGGCAGACGCTCCAGATCGGTCAGACGAACTTCATAATTACGGGCGCGGGTCAGGGAATTGAAACCGCGCTTGGGCAGACGACGCTGCAAAGGCATTTGACCGCCCTCGAAGCCGACCTTGTGAAAGCCGCCGGAGCGGGACTTCTGACCCTTGTGGCCGCGACCGCAAGTCTTGCCGAGGCCGGAACCGATGCCGCGGCCGACGCGCTTGGCGGCCTTCTTGGAGCCTTCACCCGGCTTGATGGTATTCAGACGCATGGCTTAACCCTCAACCTTGACGAGATACTGAACCTTCTGGATCATGCCGCGGACCGCCGGCGTATCCACCAGTTCAGAAGAACTGTTCAGCTTGCGCAGGCCCAGGCCGCGCACGGTGGCGCGATGGTCCTGCTTGGTGCCGATGACGCTCTTGACGAGCTTCACTGTGATTTTCTTGTCTGCCATGGTTTATCCCAGGACCTGTTCCACCGAAAGACCACGCTTGGCGGCGATTTCGGCAGGCGTATTCACCTTCGACAAACCGTCGATGGTGGCACGCACGATGTTGTAGGGATTGGTCGAACCGTGCGCCTTGGCCACTACGTTGGTCACGCCAACCACTTCGAAGACGGCGCGCATGGCACCGCCGGCGATGATACCCGTACCTTCAGGAGCCGGCTGGATCATCACGGTCGTTGCGCCATGGCGGCCCATCACGGTGTGATGCACGGTACCGTTCTTCAGGCTGACCTTGGCCATCTTGCGACGGGCTTCGTCCATTGCCTTTTGAGCGGCAACCGGCACTTCGCGGGACTTGCCCTTGCCCATGCCGATGCTGCCATCGCCGTCACCGACAACGGTCAGGGCTGCAAAACCGAGAATACGGCCGCCCTTGACCACTTTGGTGACGCGATTGACCGCAACCATCTTTTCGCGCATGCCATCATCGCGCTCTTCCGACTGTTGCGGCTTCTTGTTTCTTTCAGGTTTAGCCATTTTCTAACCTTATCCTTTCGCAGCGATCAGAACTTCAGACCGGCTTCACGCGCGGCTTCCGCCAGCGCCTGAACACGACCGTGATACTGAAGGCCGGAACGATCAAAAGCCACCTGCTCGATACCGGCGGCCTTGGCGCGCTCGGCGATCAGCTTGCCCACCGTGGTGGCGGCAGCCTTGTTACCGCCGTTCGGCAGGTCGTTGCGGACCCCCGTTTCCAGCGTGGAAGCCGAAGCCAGAACCTTACCGCCGCACGGCGAAATGATCTGGGCGTAAATATGGCAGTTGGTGCGATTGACGCACAAACGGACAGCCTTAAGCTCGGCGATTTTGGCCCGGGTTTGGCGGGAACGGCGCAAACGCGCTTGTTTCTTGTTAAACATATGCCACCCTTACTTCTTCTTGGTTTCCTTGATAACCACCACTTCGTCCGAGTACCGAACACCCTTGCCCTTGTAGGGCTCCGGCTTGCGATAGGCACGAACTTCGGCGGCAACCTGACCGACTTGCTGCTTGTCGGCCCCCTTGATCAGGATTTCGGTCTGGGTCGGGCACTCGACCTTCACACCGGCGGGCATCTTGTGCGCCACCGGGTGCGAAAAACCAAGCGACAGATTCAGGACATCGCCCTGAGCCTGGGCGCGATAACCCACGCCAACCAACTGGAGCTTGCGCTCGAAGCCCTTGGAGACACCGTTGACCATGTTGGCGAGATTGGCACGCATCGTGCCCCACATGGCGCCGGCGTTTTCCGCGCCTTCGACCTTGGAAACCTGGATGTTCTGACCTTCGACGGAAACCTTGACGGCAGGGTGAGCAGCCGCCTTCAGGGTACCCAGCGGGCCCTTGACGGTGATTTGCTCAGCAACCGAGACTTCGACGCCGGCCGGCAGAACGATAGGATTTTTACCAATACGAGACATAAATTCCCCCTTACGCCACGATGCAGAGAACTTCGCCGCCGACCTTGCTGGCGCGAGCCTTGCGATCAGTCATGACGCCCTTGGGGGTCGACACGATGGCGACGCCCAGACCGTTCATGACGCGAGGAATATCTTCGCAGCCCTTGTAGATACGCAGACCAGGCTTGGAAACACGTTCGATGCGCTCGATGACCGGACGACCGGCGTAATACTTGAGCGCGATATCGAGTGTCGGCTTGCCATCAGCCTCGCGAACCGCGAAATCATCGACGTAACCTTCATCCTTCAGCACGGCGGCAATAGCCACCTTGACTTTGGACGAGGGCATGGAGACAGACGCCTTTTCGGCGAGCTGGGCGTTGCGGATGCGTGTCAGCATGTCCGCGATCGGATCGCTCATAGCCATTTCTGAATCTCCTTCTTACCAGCTGGCTTTGACAACACCCGGGACTTCGCCGTTGAAGGCGAGTTCGCGGATCTTGTGACGGCACAGACCGAATTTACGGAAAACACCACGCGGACGACCGGTCAGCTGGCAACGATTGCGCAGGCGCGACGGACTCGAGTTGCGCGGCAAGGCCTGAAACTTCAGACGGGCGGCATAACGCTCCTCGTCAGACAGGCTCACGTTATTGATGATCGCCTCAAGGGCGGCACGCTTCTTGGCGTACTGAGCCACCATCTTGCGGCGCTTCTCTTCGCGGTTGATCAGAGCAAGTTTTGCCATGATTGCCTCAATTCTTGAACGGGAACTTGAAGGCCGCCAGCAGAGCCTTGGCTTCTGCATCGGTCTTCGCGGTCGTGGTGATGCTGATGTTCATACCCCGCAGCGCGTCGATCTTGTCGTACTCGATCTCCGGGAAAATGATCTGCTCTTTGACACCCATGTTGTAGTTACCCTGGCCATCGAAACCCTTGCCGGAGACCCCACGGAAGTCACGAACCCGAGGCAGCGCAACGGTCACCAGACGATCGAGAAACTCGAACATGCGCGGACCGCGCAGGGTGACCATGCAACCGATCGGGTAACCGTCGCGGATCTTGAAACCGGCGATGGACTTGCGGGCCTTGGTTGTCACCGGCTTCTGACCTGCAATCTTCTGCATGTCGCCAACGGCGTTCTCAAGCACTTTTTTATCAGCGACAGCCTCACCGACACCCATGTTCAGGGTGATCTTGGTGATGCGGGGAACTTCCATGATGGACTTGTAACCGAATTGCTTGCTCAGATCGGCAACAACCGTGTCCTTGTAATACTGTTGCAAACGCGCCATGACCACTCCTTATGCGTTTACCAGTTCGCCGTTCGACTTGAACACGCGAACCTTGCGGCCGTCGTCAAGCGCCTTGAAGCCAACACGGTCAGCCTTCTTGGTCGCCGGATTGAACAGCGCAACATTGGAGATATGAATCGGCATGTCCTTATCCACGATGCCACCGGCCTCACCCTTGACGGGATTCGGCTTGACGTGCTTCTTGGCACGATTGACACCCTCGACAAGCACATGCTCATCATCGACACGACGCAGGACGGTACCGCGCTTGCCCTTGTCTTTACCGGTGACGACGACGACTTCGTCGCCCTTGCGAATTTTTTCCATGACCCGCCCCTTACAGCACTTCAGGAGCCAGGGACACGATCTTCATGAAGCGCTCGGTACGCAGTTCGCGGGTCACCGGGCCAAAGATGCGCGTGCCGATCGGCTCGAGCTTGTTGTTGAGAAGAACTGCGGCATTGCCATCAAAACGGACCAGCGAACCATCCGGACGACGAACGCCCTTGGCGGTACGAACCACCACGGCATTGTAAACATCGCCTTTTTTGACGCGGCCACGCGGCGCAGCATCCTTGATGCTGACCTTGATGATGTCACCAATGCCGGCATAGCGGCGCCTGGATCCACCCAGCACTTTGATACACATTACTGAACGCGCACCGGTATTGTCGGCGACATCCAGAGTTGTCTGCATCTGAATCATTTAAATTAACTCCAACTTAATCCGCCTGCGCGGTCAGTCTTGGAACCCGTACGGGTCGAACAACTTCACGAACCGTCAGGACGACGGCCGTAAAAAAGAAGCCGGATTATACCGGCTTCTTTCAAGACTGCGCAAGCTTTTTAAGAAACTTTCGTTATACAACGACAGCCTTCTCAAGAACGCTCGTCACGGCCCAGGTCTTGGTACGGGAAAGCGGACGGGTTTCGACGATCTCGACGAGATCGCCGGCCCGCGCCGAATTTCCTTCGTTGTGGGCGTGATACTTCTTGGAACGAACCATCACCTTGCCGTACATGGGGTGCTTGACCTTGCGCTCGACGAGGACGGTAACCGTCTTTTCCATCTTGTCGCTGACGACGCGACCGATCAGAGTACGTTTGATACTGGTGGTTTCGCTCATTGCTGCACCGCCTTTTCACGGATAAGCGTACGAACGCGAGCGATGTCGCGACGCACCTTGGACATTTGGCTGGTATTGGACAGCTGCTGGGTAGCGAGCTGCATACGCATACCGAACTGGGCCCTCAACAGGTCCAGCAATTCCTTGTTGAGCTCGTCCACGCTCTTGGTTCTCAATTCACTAGCTTTCATGATTACCCCAGATGACGAGTCACGAAGGTCGTGGCAATCGGCAGCTTGGCAGCGGCAAGGGCAAACGCCTCGCGAGCCAGCGCTTCATTCACGCCATCCATTTCGTATAGAACTTTGCCCGGCTGGATTTCGGCAACCCAGTATTCCGGATTGCCCTTACCGTTACCCATACGAACTTCAGCAGGCTTTTTCGAAACCGGCTTGTCCGGGAAGATACGGATCCAGATGCGTCCGC
>JAJXVG010000076.1 GCA_021782315.1 Pseudomonadota bacterium
GTGCGCTTGAAGTCGCCGACCATGGTCGTCAGGTCGGCGGCCGAGGTTTCGATGTATTCGTTGGCGCGGGTCACTTCGCCGACGATGGTCTTGGTCTTTTCCGAGGTGTCGGAAACCAGGTTGATCATCGACTGGGTGTTCTGGCCGATGACCTGGGTGGCCGTCTTGACCTTTTCGGCCAACTTGCGCACTTCGTCGGCCACCACCGCAAAGCCGCGGCCGGCTTCGCCGGCCCGCGCCGCCTCGATGGCGGCGTTCAGGGCCAGCAGGTTGGTCTGATCGGAAATATCGTTGATCAGGGAAACGATCTGGTCGATTTTCATCGAACTGGTATGCAGTTCCCCGACCGTCGACGAAAAGTGCTCAATGTGTGCATTCGTTGAACGCATGGTCGCAGCGACTGTTTCCATTTGATCCAGTGAGCGCTGGGCCAGATCAAGATTGTTTCTCGTCGAAGCCTGAATGGCATCGGAGTTCATGGCCACTTCACCGACCGATTGATTGACCCGGTTGCTGGATTCGAAAACGTTGGCGGCAAGGGCCTCCTGGCGGCGAACGGCATCATCCGTCTGCTGGACCAGGTGATTCATTCGCGCGGCATCGGCGGCAATGCTGACGCTACGTTCGCGGGCGTGTGAAATGAGGCTGCGCACCCGGCCGAAAAAACGGTTGATGTTGCTGGAAATCCGTCCGGCAACATTACTTCCGGAAGTGCCTACCGTATAGGAAAGATCAGCACTGCCTTCGGCGACTGCCGCGATGTCGCGATCAATCTTTTCGAGCGCTGTGCTATTTCCGAAAAATCCCATGAGTTGTCTCCTCAATCTTTTTTTGGCCTGCCGGGATAAGGCAAAAGTTGGGCCAGATCATACGCTCGCTTGTAGTGGAGGGCCACAGTGTTTCATTGTCGGCCGCTCAATCTCAACGATGGCGAAGCTTAGCACAATTGTCACAAAGGCAATTAAATGATAATTATGACAAGTGTCGCAAGATTTCCCGGGTGGAAGCCGCGTGTTGCTGGCAATGTGCAACAAACTCTGCTTGATGGCATCGAAGGCGCGTTGCTCGTCGTTCGTTTGGAATTCGCAAGGATGGGCGCAGGCGATCAATCACGCGCGCACACATTGTGAAGGGCAATGCAAACATCACGAACCTTGCCGAAAAATCTAAGCCGCCAAGCTTTCGTCTGTGCTGGCCAAGGATCTGTGCTTGTCGCGCATCCACCTGTACGTCGCCTGGGGCGTACGGTCGGCAGGCGTTCGATGCGTACGGATCAAGGCTCGGGTGAGTCGGCCTTTCTCAGGATCGTCTACTGTCGTTCGGAGCGTGGTGGCCGCTGCGGGGTTTTCGATATTTCTGCGCCTCGCAAGCGGACAGCATTCGTAAGGGGCGGGACTACCGTGAAAATCGCCAGCCAGGAGCTTCCTGAGAGAGTGTCGGTATCTTTAGCAAAACCTGGGCGAAGCCAGGTTTGTCGGGACGGATTAACCGATGCGCTGCCGTGCCGCCAGGCGGCCCAGCAGAAATCCCTTGATTTCGTGGAAGGGGATGGGTTTGCCGAAGATGGTGATATCCGGCGGCAGGCCGCGCTTGATGACTTCCTCGCTGTCGATGGCGCTGACCACGATGATATCCATGCGGGCAAGGTCCGGGTTGGCGCGCAGACGACGAATCATCTCGAAGCCATCCATGCCGGGCATCATCAAATCGGCGATCAGGATGTCGGGCAAGCGCTGGCCAACCTGCAGCAGACCGTCGAAGCCGTTGGCGACGATACGCAGCTTGACCGGCATGTTCCAGCTTTCGATGGTCATCTGGTAAAGCATTTGCAGTGTCTGGTCGTCTTCGGCGATCAGGATGTCGAGTTGCCCACCGGATTCCTGAACGCTGGGCGTCAGGTTACGGCGGCGCGCAAGCAGTGCGTCGACTGAGGTGGCGGGGATGCGGCGATGCCCCCCGGCTGTTTTCCAGGCTTCAAGGGCACCACTCTCCACCATGTTTTGAACGGTACCGAGAGAAACGCCCAAGCGGAGGGCTGCTTGCCTGGTACTGAGGTATTCGGGGTCGGCCATGGTTTTGTCTCTGCTGATATTACAAATTCGCCAAATTTTATCCTGATAACCGATGAAATGACAATGAAAAAAACCCCATCTTACAAAGCATGAGGTTTCTTTACATTTGCCCAAAAAATGGGCAACTCTCCGAGTTACAGTTTTTTGGCGTTCTTGGCCAGGTAGGCTGCGACGCCTTCGGTCGAGGCGACCATGCCAGGTTTGCCCTTGTTCCAGCCGGCCGGACAGACTTCGCCGTGTTCCTCGAAGAATTGCAGGGCGTCGACCATGCGCAGCATTTCGTCGATATTCCGGCCGAGCGGCAACATGTTCACGACCTGGTGCATGACCACGCCGGTCTTGTCGATCAGGAAGGAGCCGCGCAGGGCAACGCCGGCGGCCTCGAGTTCGACGTCGTAGGCGCGGCAGATATCGTGCTTGACGTCGGCGACCAGCGGATAACCGACCTGGCCGATACCGCCGTCCTTGACCGCGGTGTTCTTCCAGGCCAGGTGGGTGAACTGGGAGTCGATGGAAACGCCGACCACTTCGACGCCGCGCTGCTTGAACTCATCCAGGCGGTGATCGAAGGCGATCAATTCGGACGGGCAGACGAAGGTGAAGTCGAGCGGGTAGAAAAAGAGAACGACGGGTTTGCCCTTGAACTGGGACAGCTTCAGTTCCTTGATTTCGTTGTTGCCATAAACGGCGGTGGCGGTGAAATCGGGTGCTTGCTTGCCAACGAGAACGGCCATGGGGGAGCTCCAGTGTGATTGTTTGGGGTTGGGGAAAGATTTAATTTAACCAAGCGGACAGGCCATGTCAAACGCGTTCGGCACTTCGGTTCGCTCGGCGGCTATCGTACGTACTTCTCCCGAAGCGGCGGCTGGCTGGCATAATCGCAAGATGATAATTATGAATTCAGGACGAATGATCGGAGGCGCCGGAACGTGCTGAAGGTGCTGGTATTTTTGCCGGTGGTCGGTGCCGCACTGCTCGCTGTCATACCGGTACGCCGGACTGTGCGTCTGTGGCAGTTGACCCTGTGTTTCTCGTTGGCGGCGCTGGGTTATGCCTTGTGGCTGGCCGGGCAGTTCGATCCGAGCGGGGCGGCGATCCAGATGATCGAGAGCCGGGCGTGGAATGTGCGGCTCGGTTCCTATTTCGCCCTGGGCGTCGATGGTATTTCGCTGGCCATGGTCTTGCTCGCCGCCTTGTTGTCGCTGATTGCCGTCCTGGTTTCGCGACGCATGGAAGCGGGGGCGCGACTCTATTACGTCCTGGTGCTTCTTCTCGAATCGGCGATGTTCGGCGTGTTCACGGCGCGCGACTGGTCGCTGTTCTATGTTTTCTGGGAGGCGACGCTGCTCCCGCTCTTCTTTCTGATCGATCGTCTGGGGGGGGCGAACCGCCAGCGGGCGGCGCTGAACTTCTTCCTTTATACCCTGGGCGGTTCGGTGTTCATGCTGGTCGCCCTGCTCTTTCTGTACGACGCTGCTCCCGGCCACAGCTTTGCCATGGCCGATATGGCAGAGGGCGGACACGGTTTGCCGCTGAACACCCAGTTGCTGATTTTTGCCGGCTTTTTCATCGGCTTCGCCGTCAAGATGCCGGTCTTTCCGCTGCATGGCTGGTTGCCGCTGGCGCATGTCGAGGCGCCCAGCCCGGTCTCCATCCTGCTATCCGGTGTCCTGCTCAAGATGGGAGCTTACGGTCTGATCCGTGCCGTAGATACGCTGCCGGCCGCCGTGCTGGCCATGCAAAACTGGCTGGCCGTCTTCGCCTTTGCCAGCCTGCTCTACGGGGGGATCCTGGCCTGGCGGCAGCAGGACCTGAAGGCGATGGTCGCCTATTCGTCGATCTCGCACATGGGCATCGTCTTGCTCGGCATTGCCACCCTCAACGTCACCGGCCTGACCGGGGCGGTGGTCCAGATGGTGGCACACGGCTTGACGGCCGGCCTGCTCTTCCTGATCGTCGGCCTGCTCTACCAGCGCACCCACAGTCGCGACCTGCTTGACTACGGCGTCTTGCTCGGCCGGGCTCCGCGCTTTGCCTTCTTCATCGCTTTCGGTCTGCTGGCGGCGATGGGGCTGCCCGGCAGTGCGGGTTTCATCGCCGAGTTGCACGCGCTGCTAGGTGCTTATGTACGCTGGGGTGTCTGGGTCATTCTGCTCGGTCTGGCCATGTTGATCGGCGCCGCCTATTCTCTGCGGGTTATCGGGCGCCTGTGCCTGCCCGGCAAGCCCATGGAACTGTTGGACATGACACGGACCGAGGCGGTGGCGGCCGGCCTGCTGGTCGTCTGCATCGTCGCACTCGGTATCTGGCCGGCGCCATTGCTCAACCTGGTCGCCGGCAGCGTCGGCCAGGTCGCCGGATTGTTCGGAAGTTGAAATGAGCGCCGAACACGAATTGCCGCTCCGCAAGCGTCTGGCTCACTGGCTCGATCACCTGGCCCATGTCCTGCCCGGCCAGGCGCCGATTCGCGATTTCGTGCATCACAACACCCTGCACGGCTTCCAGCACCAGCCCTTTGGCGAAGCCCTGTCGGCCGCCCGGGCGCTGATCGGGGCAAACATGTATTGGCCGGAAGCAAAATTCCGCGCCTGCCTGGCCAGCGGCCGGATCGGCGACGACGACCTGGCTGCGGCGCTCGCCGACCTGGGCGTGGCCGACCTCGACGCGCAGCCGGTTCGCGGGGTGACCCGGCTCGCCATCTTGCTGGCCAGCCTGAAGGTCGGCATGGAAGTGCCCGAAGCCGCTCGCCAAAATTGGCTGCGCCGTGAAACAGCGCTCGCCGGTGACGCGGCTTTCAGCCATTTTACCCGTTTGCTGGCGGCGGACCGGGGGCTGCCGCCCGTGGCCGGCGCCCGCTGGGCGGAATTGCGGGCCCGCATCGGTAAAACCTGGACCTGGCGCAGCCTGCTCGAATATCTTAGCGGCGAGGATGTGCTGGAGCGCGTGCGTACCATCCTGCAGCGCCACCTCGCGGCCCATCTCGATCTCGGCCTGGCAGCCTGGCGCAATCCCGCGCAAGAGCAGGGATTCTTCGCCGCCTGGCGGGCCAGTGCCGGACTCGATCTGGTCTGGGAAATGGACGAGTTGCCGAATGTTCGCGACGAAATCCTGCATCTGCCGGACAGCCCGCTCGATGTCCTGCTCGAGGAGCTTTCGCTTTTGCTGCCCGATCAAAGCCAGTGGTACGGTTACTTGCAATGCCTGTGTCTCGAATTGCCGGGTTGGTCGGGCATGTTCCTGTGGCGCGACCGCCATCCCGGAGGCGGCGACGGCACGCCGGTGGCCATGCTTGATTACCTGGCCGTGCGCGTCGTGCTCGAACGTCTGCTGACCGACGATCTGCTGCGTCGCCTGGGCGGCGGGCCGATGAGCCTGAGCGAGTTGGACGAGCATTTCGCCGCCAGGCCCGAGGAGTTCCTGGTACGCGACGCGCTGCACCAGGCCTGGTTGCCCGAATCCTTGCACAGCCGGGCCGCCCATCTGCTCGAGCGCGCCCGCAACGAGCCGGTCGAGACCGATGCCTGGCGCCATCTGGCTGCATCGATCGCACCGCTCATGGCCGGTGAGCAAGCGGCCATGAGCGCCTGGCAATTGGCCGGCCTGAGCCGCGGCCTCGGGCTGACATGGGCAGAGACCGCGGCGTTGAACCAGGAGGAGGCGCTTGCACTGCACGACTGCGCGAGCGAACTGAGCCCAATGCAGCGAGGTCAGGCCTGGCTGCTCGCCTACGAGCGGCATTACCGTGAACAACTTTTCTCGGCGCTGACGGCCATTCATCCGCATCAGTCGACCCCGGTCGCGCCTTCGGCCCAGGTCGTGATGTGCATGGACGACCGTGAGGAGGGGACGCGGCGGCACCTGGAGGAAATCGCGCCGACCGTCGCCACCTATGGTGCGGCCGGCTTCTTCGGCGTGCCGATCTACTGGCAGGGACTGGACGATTCCGTGCCGACGGCCCTTTGTCCGGTGGCGGTCCGCCCGACGCATCTGGTACGGGAACAGGGCGAGCCGGGAACGGAAATCTTGCAAGCCAGGCATGCGGTACGTCGGGAAAGGCGCTTGCGGTGGCGCGAAAGCATCTATCAGGCGACCCGCCGCCGCTTCGTCGCCGGCCCTTTGCTGACTGCCGTCGCCGCCTTGCCGGCCCTGGCCGCCCAGACTGCCGTGATCCTGGCCCCGGCCTGGTTTGGCGCAAGGATGCGGGCCTGGCGAGAGCGACACGACGGGGTGATCGCGACCCGGCTGGCGCTGACCGCGGAGGAGGTCGTCGCGGCAAGCCCTGAACAGCCGCAGCACGGCCTGAGCGACGCCGAGCAGATCGAACGCGTCGAGGCCTTCCTGCGCTCGATCGGGCTCTGTTCGAATTTCGCACCCCTGGTGCTGATCTTCGGGCACGGTTCGGTCAGCCGGAACAATCCGCACCTCGCGGCCTACGACTGCGGCGCCTGTTCCGGCAAGCACGGCGGACCGAATGCGAGGGTCTTCGCGGCGATGGCCAACCGTGCCGCCGTGCGCGACGGGCTGGCGGCGCGCGGGCTGCTCATTCCGGCAAGCTGCCGCTTCATTGCCGCCGAACACAATACCTGCGACGACGGTATTGCGTGGTACGACCTTGAAACCGTACCGCCAGATTTCCAGCCGGCAGTGGATACCCTGGTTGCCCAACTGGCCGAAGCCTGCAGGGCGCATGCCGCCGAGCGCTGCCGGCGTCTGCTTTCGGCGCCGCGCCGGCCGACCCCCTGGCAGGCGCGCCGGCACATGCAGGGCCGGGCCGGCGATATTTCCCAGGCGCGACCCGAACTTGGCCACGCCACCAATGCCGCCGCCTTCGTCGGGCGCCGCGGGATGAGCCGCGGCCTTTTCCTCGATCGTCGCGTTTTCCTGATTTCCTATGATCCGACAAGCGATGACGACGGTCGGCTTCTCGAAGACATCCTCCTCTCCACAGGCCCGGTCGGCGCGGGTATCGCGCTCGAGTATTATTTCTCCAGCGTCGATAACGAACGCTTCGGCTGCGCTTCCAAAATCACGCACAACATCACAGGCCTCTTCGGGGTCATGGAGGGGGCGGACTCCGATCTGCGCACCGGCCTGCCCTGGCAGATGGTCGAGATCCACGAACCGATGCGTCTGCTGATGGTCGTCGAGCAGAGCACGGCCCTGCTGATGGCTATTCTTGAGCGCCAGCCGGCATTGCGGGAACTGGTCGACAACGAATGGATCGTCCTCGCCTCGAAATCCCCCCTGAGCGCAGCCATCGAGCGCTATTGCCCGCGTCGCGGCTGGCTGCCTTGGTCGGGCCCGGCCGTGTTGCCGACGGTGGCGCGTTCGCACGACTGGTTTGCAGGCGAGTCGGCGCCTTTGGCGCCGGCCCTTGTTCTCGGCGGTGGCGCATGATCTCCTGGCTCGTACAACCGTCCGGGTGGGTCTGGTTGGTGCCGGCGCTGCCCTTGCTGGCTGTCGTCGTCAACGCCGGCCGCGTTCTGCTCGGCCGCTGCGACGGCGATGGGGCAGAGCCGCTGACCGCCCGTCTCGCCTCGCTTGCCGCCTTGGCCGGTCTTGCCTTGCTGCTGGTCATCGACGGTCTGGCCCTGGCGAACGGGGCACCGGGGCATTTTCGCCTTGCCCACTGGTTCGGCAGTGGCAACTGGGAGGCGAGTTTCTCCTTCATGCTCGATCCCCTGTCGCTGACCCTGTCGACGCTGATAGCGCTGATCGGCTGGCTGGTCATCCGTTTCTCAAGCAATTACCTGCACCGCGAAGCCGGCTTCCATCGCTTTTTCATCGTGCTCACTTTTTTTCAGGCCGGTATCCAGCTCGTCCTGCTGGCAGGCAACGGCCTGCTCGCCTTCGTCGGATGGGAAATGTGCGGCATTTCCTCCTTCTTACTCATCGCTTACGGCTGGCATCGACCGCTGGCCACCGGCCATGCCCTCTTTGCTTTCATGACCAACCGGGCCGGCGATGCCGGTTTCCTGCTCGCCCTGGGGCTGGCCGCCACCTGGCTGGGCGGTTTCGAATGGACGGCGCTGGCCAGGGCCTCGCAGATCAGCGTCGTCGACGACCGCCTCCTGGTCATCGGCTTCGTCATCGCGGCACTCGCCAAATCGGCGCAACTACCCTTCACGGCCTGGATCACCAAGGCGCTGGAGGGGCCGACGCCCTCCTCGGCAGTGTTCTACGGTGCGGTGATGGTGCATGCCGGCGTTTACCTGATGCTGCGCCTCGAACCCCTGCTCGTTCAGGTGCCGGATGTCATGTTCGGCCTGGTCGTGGTCGGCACATTGACAGCGATTTACGCCTGGCTGTGCGGACTGGTGCAGACCGACGTCAAGTCGGCGCTGGTTTTCGCCACTGTTTTCCAGGTGTCGCTGATGTTCGTCGCCATCGGCCTCGGCTGGACGACCCTGGCCCTCGTCCATCTTTGTCTGCATGCCGCCTGGCGCCTCTGGCACTTCCTGCTTGCCCCGTCGTGGCTGGCCGTCACCCGCCAACGTCCGGACCCGCCGCCGGCCTGGCTGCGGTGCAACCAGTTGTTGTATACGATTGCCCTGCAACGCCTCTGGCTGGACAAGCTGTCGGAGACCTTGTTCACCCTGCCGACCCTGTCATTCGCCCGCGACCTGCGAGCCCTCGAGGAACAATTCATCGATCCGGCCATCGGCCAGCCGGGGCTGGGCCGGGCAGTTCATGACGACCGCTCGCTGGTCACTGCTGACGGCTGGCCGGGGCATGCCCTGGCCAGCCTGTCTGAGCTTCTGCAGCGTATCGAATATCGCCTGCTGCTGCGCGGCCGGGGCGGTACGGCCGAGAAACTCATGCATCGCGCCGGCGCTTATCTGCAGACCCTGGAAAATCTGCTGGAGCAACCCCGCTACCTGATGATGGCAGTGATGGCAACCTTCGTGGTGATCCTGTGACCGGCGGCGCCATGAGCTCGCTCAGCGAGGTTTTCTGGAGCGAGCAGGCCGCCCTGCCGCTGGTCCTGATCCTGCAGTTGCTGCCCCTGTTCGGCGCAGCGGCGGTTTTCGCCTGCAAGGAACGGCCGACCGCCGTCATCGCCGGCAAGATATTCGCATTGGCCGAGCTGTTGCTCTGCGTCGTCGTCGTCAGCCATGTCAATCCGACCCTGCAGGCCTTGCAACTGGCCGAACGCTTCGCCCCGCTGGCCTACCATGTCGCGGTCGACGGCATCAGCCTGATATTCCTGTTGCTCGCCGCGCTGCTCACCTTCCTTATGACCCTGTACGGAATGAGCCGCGGCATGATTTCGCCGGGGCGTCTCTTTGCCGTGCTGCTGCTGGCCGAAACCGGGCTGGTCGGCATGCTGGTGACGCTCAATGTCGCTTGGTTCGCTGCCTTTTCGGCGCTTGAACTGTGGTCGGTGATCTATCTGCTGCGGCGCTGGGCCTCGTCGCGGGCCGAGATTCAGGCGCTGGCCCGCTTCGTCCAGTACCAGGTCTTCGGCTGGGCGCTCTTCGCCGGCGGCTGCCTGGTGCTCGGCTGGGGTCATGCCGAGGCGACCGGCGGACTCTGGAGTTTCGATCTTTTCGATCTGATCGGCGTCATCCCGGTCGGCAAATTCCAGACGGCGGCGTTTTACCTTTTGTTCTACGGTCTGGCCGTGCGGACGCCGCTCTTTCCGCTGCACGGCTGGCTGCCCAACATGGCGCAGCATGGTCTGATCGCCGTCGCCCCGGCCTTGATGGTCGGCGTCAAGGTTGGCATCTACGGCATGCTGCGCTTCGTGTTGCCGCTTACCCCGGTCGCCGTCGAGTATTGGCAGCCCTACGTCGTCGGCTTCGCCATGGCCGGCGTGTTTTTTACGGCGGCGCTCGCCTTCCAGCAGACCAATCTGCGCCGTCTGCTCGCCTTTGCCGTGGTCAGCCATACCAGCCTGCTGGTCATCGGCCTGTTCAGCTTGCATCAATCGGGTATTCAGGGTGCCGTGCTCCTCGCAGCCAATTTCGGGCTGGCGGTGACCGGCATGTGGTTCATCGTCGGTTTCGTTTTTCGGCGCACGGGAACGACCGAGTTGCATGAACTGTCCGGTCTGTTCGAGCGCATTCCCTTCCTCGCCATCGCCTTCCTGAGCTTCGGCCTGGCCATCGTCGGCATGCCGGGGACGCCCGGCTTCGATGCCGCCCACCTCGCCCTGGAGGCTTCCATCGACCGTTTCGGCGCCCTGTCCACGGTGGCCACGGCGCTCGGCAACGTGGCGGCGGCGGGTTTCCTGCTCTGGGCGTTTCAGAAGGCCTTTCTGTCGCAAGCCAGGGCGGGCGGGCACGATGTCGACAAGACGCTGCCCATGGAGTACCTGGTCTGCGGCATCGCGCTGGCCGCGATGCTGGCCATCGGTTTCTTCACCGAACCCTGGCTTTACCTGACCGAAGCCGCCAGCCAGGCGGCGGCGGCGAGGTTTGCACGATGACCCCGCCGCTGCTGTCGCTGCTTGTTTTCACCCCCCTGGCCGGCGCCGCTTCGATATGGCTGCTGCCGGCCCGGGCGACGCGCCATGCCGCGGCCTTGTCCATGCTGCTCGGCCTGGCCCTGGCGGTGGCCGCGTTGGTCGCCTACGATCCGGCGGGGGCGCGCTTTCAGTTGATCGAGCGGGTGGTATGGATCAGCAGCCTCAATGTGTACTATCTGCTCGGCATCGACGGTATATCCGTCCTCTTCCTGCCGGCGGTGGCCCTGCTTTTTCTCGGTTCGCTGGTGGCTTCCTGGCGTGCGGTCGAGGATGCGCCGCGCCTGCATTACAGCCTCTTGTTGCTACTCCAGTTCGCAACCCTGGGCATTTTCTGCGCCCTGGATACGGTGCTCTTTTTCGTTTTCTGGGAATTGACGCTGCTCCCGCTTTATTTCCTGCTCGGCCGCTGGGGGGTGAGCGAGGGTAGTGGGCAGGCGGCCGTTCGCTATTTCCTGATCATGTTGGCCGGCGGCATTCCGTTGCTGCTCGCCTTTGTCATTCTGGCCGCCAGTCAGTCGGTACCGACCTTCGATCTCATGGCGCTGCTCGCCGTGTCGCTGCCCCGGTCGACGCAGACCGCCGTCTTCCTGCTCTTCCTGCTCGGGTTTGGCATCAAGGTGCCGCTGGTTCCCCTGCACACCTGGCTGCCGCAGTTTTCCCTGGCGGCGCCGGGATCGCTGACGGCGCTCATCGTCGGGCTCAAGCTCGGGGCCTTCGGTCTGATACGTTTTGCCATACCCTTGGCCCCCGATGCGGCTCTCGATCTGCACTGGCTGCTGGCCGGCTTGGGCACGGTGACCATTCTCTACGGTGCGGTCGGCATGCTGGCCCAGAGCAATCTGCGGATCGGCCTCGCCTATGCCAGTATCTGCCATGTCGGACTGGCCGTGCTCGGTCTCGCTTCCTTCTCGGCACAGGCCGTGCAGGGCGCGGTTTCCCTGCTCCTCAGTTTCTCGCTGGCGACCGGCGGCGCATTCATCCTGCTCGAGTTCTTGCGCCAACGCACCGGTTCGACCGATATTCATGGGCTGGGCGGCGCGGCGGGGACCATGCCCTTGCTGGCAACCGGTTTTCTGATCTGTGGCCTGGCCGGTGTCGGCATGCCGGGAACCAGTAGCTTCCCCGGCGAATTCCTGCTCATCATCGCTGCCTTGCGAAGCTACACCGGGGCCGGCATGGCGGCCCTCTTCGGCCTGTCCATCGCGGCAGGGGGGTTTCTGGCGCTTTACCGGAAAGCCTTTTGGGGCCCGGTTACCCGCTCGGCGGTCGCCGACGCCAGCGATCTTCGGCCACGCGAGTGGGCGGTGCTGGTGGCCTTGATCGTGATGATCGTCGGCATCGGCATCTGCCCCGGGCCGTGGATTGAAATCGTCAGGCCGGCAGCCGAAGCCTGGGCAGCAGGCCTGGTGCGCTGATCAGGAAGATTACGCGGGGAGTCCGCCATCGGTGACGCAATTAAGCCGCTCGGTGCGCAGCGGCTTTCGCGGACCTTCGTGCGCAGCCGCTTCCTTATTTCAGCAGCTTGACGAATTCCGACTTCAACTGCATGGCGCCGATGCCGTCGATCTTGCAATCGATGTCGTGATCGCCGTCGATCAGACGGATGTTCTTGACCTTGGTGCCGACCTTGACCACCGACGAGGATCCCTTGATCTTCAAGTCCTTGATCACGGTCACCGCGTCGCCGTCGTTGAGGACATTGCCGTTGGCGTCCTTCCAGATGCGGGCCGGCTCGCCGCTGTCGGCAGCATCCTTGCTCCACTCATGGGCGCATTCCGGACAAACGTACATATTGCCCTGTTCGTAGGTGTATTCCGATTTGCATTGTGGGCAGTTCGGCAGGTCGCTCATGGTGTTTCCCTGTTAGTAGTCTTCTGCAAAGCAGCCCATCAGATTGGGCAGCAGGATATAGGCGCGTTTCAGCGCATCGGTGAGTTCGGGAACGATGTTTTCGTCGCCGAGATGGTCGATGAAACCCGAACGGTAGAGCAGCGAACCGGGTTGCGAGTTCAGCCCGCAGATGATCAGGGTGCAGCCGCGTTTCGCCAATTTGTCGCGCAGGTTTTCCAGGCCTTCCAAGCCGGTCGTGTCGAGTTGAATCAGGCGGGTCATGTCGAGAATGACGACTTCGGGATGCCCCTCGCGCGGGTCGAGCAGTTCCTCCAGCTTGTTGACCGCACCGAAGAAAAGCGAGCCGAACATCTGCCAGGCGGCGACGCGCATCGTCCCATCGGGGTAGAGGAACTGCGGTTCGTCGGCCTCCTCGCTCAGTGCCAGGCGCTCGATCCGGGTCAGTTCGGACATGCGGTAGATGAAGAAGAGGCTGGCCAGCACCATGCCGAGCTCAACGGCTATGGTCAGGTCGAAAAGCACCGTCACGAAGAAGGTGGCCAGCAATATGGTCCGGTAGTTATAGGAATAACGGCGCAATTCGATGAACTGGTGCCATTCTCCCATGTTGATGGCGACTACCATGACGATGGCCGACAGCGTGGCCAGCGGCACGTAGGCGGCGAGCGGCGCGGCGATGAGCACGATGGCGAGCAGGACGCAGGCGTGGATGATCCCGGCCACCGGTGTCCGCCCGCCGGTCTTGACATTGGTGGTAGTCCGGGCGATGGCGCCGGTTGCTGCAAAGCCCCCGAATAGCGGCGCCACGATATTGGCCAGCCCCTGGGCGATCAGTTCCTGGTTGGGGTCGTGGCGGTCATCGATCTGACTGTCGGCAACGCGGGCCGAGAGCAAAGATTCGATGGCGCCGAGCAGGGCAATGGTGATGGCCGGCGAAATCAGCTTGCCGAAATCGTGGATCGACAGGCTGGGCATGCCGAAATCCGGCAGTTCCTGCGGAATGCCGTGGAAACGGCTGCCGATGGTTTCGACCGGCAGGCCGAACATGAAGGAGAGTAAGGTGCCGGCGACGAGTACGACCAGGGGGCCGGGCGCCCGGCGCAGGACGCTCAGACGTTGCGCCAGCCAGTTGTAGGAAAGGAGCAGGACGAAGCAGGCGCTGGCCAGGCCGAGGGTCGGCAGGTCGACGGTATGGGCGTTGATCGCCAGTACCTTGATGCGGGCGAAAAACTCGGCGGGCAGGTTGTCAATGTCGAGGCCGAAGAAATCCTTGATCTGGGCGAGGAAGATGACGACGGCGATGCCGTTGGTGAAGCCGATGACGACGGTGACCGGGATGAAGCGGATCAACTGTCCCATGCGCGCCAACCCCATGGCGAGCAGG
>JAJXVG010000281.1 GCA_021782315.1 Pseudomonadota bacterium
GAGGCTCGGCACAGGCTTGAAACTGTCCGCGAACGCATCGTCAACGGCGTCGATTTTGCCGAACAGGCACGTCTCTATTCGCAAGACGGTTCTGCCACCAAGGGTGGCGACCTCGGCTGGCTCAGCCCGGGGGATACCGTTCCCGAATTCGAGCACGCCATGGACGGTTTGAAAATCAACGAGGTCAGCCAGATCGTCAAGTCGCCGTTCGGCATGCACCTGATCCAGGTCCTGGGGCGCCGCGAACAGGATGTCTCCGCCGAGCGCAGGCGCAACCTTGCGCGTCAGGCACTGCGCGATCGCAAGCTGGACGATGCCTACCAGGACTGGCTGCGTCAGTTGCGCGACCGCACCTACGTCGAAAACCGCCTCGAAGAAAAGTGATGCGGCCGGTTATTGCCGTGACCAGCGGCGAACCCGCCGGCATTGGTCCGGAGCTTTGCCTGCGTCTGGCCGGCTACGCCTGCGGGGCGCGACCGGTCGTCCTCGGCGACCGCAATCTGCTGGCGGCGCGGGCGGCGCTGCTCGGGTTGAGCGTGCGATTTCGCGATTTTTGCCCGCCAGCCACCGGGAATGACCGCGCCGCACAGGAAATCCCCCCGGAGCAAGGCGTTCTCGATATTCTCCATGTGCCGCTTGCCGTGCCGGCTGCCGCCGGCCGGCTGGATGCCGCCAACGCTCCCTACGTCCTGGCCCTGCTCGACCGCGCGCTGGCCGGTTGCCGTTCCGGCGAATTTGCCGCCATGGCGACGGCGCCGGTGCACAAGGGGGTGATCAACGAGGCCGGCGTCCACTTCACCGGCCACACCGAATATCTCGCCGAAAAGACCGCCACCCCGCTCGTCGTCATGATGCTGGCCGGCGATACCGAACGCGGCCCCTTGCGCGTCGCGCTGACCACCACCCACCTGCCATTGAAGGATGTTGCGGCGGCCATCGATGCCGATCTCCTGGAACGGACTTTGCTCATTCTGGATGCCGACTTGCGCAGCAAATACGGCCTGAGCCGGCCGCGTATCCTGGTTGCCGGATTGAATCCCCATGCCGGCGAGGGCGGTTATCTCGGCATGGAAGAAATCGAAGTCATGGCGCCGGTGCTGGCAAAGTTGCGCGGCGAAGGCCTGCTGCTGGCCGGTCCCTTCCCGGCCGATACCCTGTTTACCCCGCCCATTCTCGCCCAGGGCGACGCCGTCCTCGCCATGTACCACGACCAGGGACTGACCGCCCTGAAATACGCCACCTTCGGCAAAGGCATCAACGTCACCCTCGGCCTGCCCGTTATCCGTACCTCGGTCGATCACGGCACGGCACTGGAACTGGCCGGCACCGGCAAGGCCGACCCCGGCAGCCTGTTCGAGGCGCTGACCGAAGCCGCACGCATGGCCGGCCTTCGGCCATTAGGTAATTCATGAAAAGCAAGCTTCGCACCCCCAGCCTCGCGGTCCCTTATTGCCATTCTCCCGGCCGTTCGCGTCCGGCCGGGCGGGGAGAGCCTTCATCGCGCCCCATCAATGGCGCAGCAGGGCGGCAACCGTCATGAAGGGCCACGTCGCCCGCAAGCGCTTCGGCCAGAATTTCCTGGTCGATCCGGGCATCATCGCCGCCATCGTCTCGGCGGTCGATCCCCGGCGGGATGATGTCGTCGTCGAGATCGGCCCGGGACTGGGGGCGATCACCGAGCCGCTGATGCAGCGCATCGATCATCTGCACGTCGTCGAAATCGACCGCGACCTGATCGCCCGTCTCAAGAAACAGCATGCGCCGGAGCGCATGACCGTTCACGAAGGCGACGCGCTGGCCTTCGATTTCGCCGGCATCGGCAGGAATCTTCGCCTGGTCGGCAATCTCCCCTACAACATTTCGACCCCGCTCCTTTTTCACCTGGCCGGGTACGTCGACGTCGTGCACGACATGCATTTCATGCTGCAGAAGGAGGTCGTCGAACGCATGGTGGCCGAACCGGGTAATGCCGATTTCGGCCGCATGTCGGTGATGCTGCAATATCGTTTCCATCTTGAGTGGCTGATCGACGTCCCGCCGGACAGTTTCGATCCGCCGCCCAAGGTCCAGTCGGCGGTCGTTCGCCTGATCCCGAAGCCGCTCGCCGAACTGAATGCCAAGAACCAGGAAAAGCTGTCGCAGGTTGTTCTGGCCGCCTTCGGGCAGCGTCGCAAGATGTTGCGCAATACCATGAAGAGCCTGTTGGACGACGCGGCCTTCGCAGCCCTGGAAATCGCCCCGACCCTGCGCCCGGAAGATCTTTCGGTCGAAGACTACGTTCGCATTGCCAATTACCTGAGTTGACGCGCTTCGCGAACGGCCGGCAAAAAAACCCGCCGAGGCGGGTTGTGGGTACGACGAACTATTTCTTCGCCGGGCAGGTCTTGATGCCGAGCAGCGTGTAGGCCGGGCACCAGCCCATCAGGCCGGTGGCCAGGGGGACGATGCCGATGTAGCCCCAGACCGGCAGCAGGCCGGCCACGGTGCTGCCGATCAGGCCGGCGCCGACGACGATACGCAGGATTTTATCGATTCCGCCAACATTTGCAGCCATGGTGTGTTCTCCGTCAAGTGATGTGTACGCAGTCAATATAACGATCCCGAGCGGGATCGTATGTAACCTTGGTCACAGAGCGGCTAGTTTTTGCAGGCCTTCCCGGTCGAGGACGGTGATCTGTTCGCGACCCGGCATGATAAGGCCCTGCTCGGCAAAGCCCTTGAGCAGGCGGCTGACGATTTCGCGGACGCTGCCCAGTTCGTCGGCCAGTTGCTGATGGGTCACGGCGAGGACGGTTTCGTTGCGGGCCAGAATCTGTTTGGCCAGGCGTTGATCGAGGCGGGCAAAGGCGACCTCCTCGACCAGTTGCATCAGCTCGCCGATGCGGTCGGCGAACAGGTGGAAGACGAAATCGCGGAAGGGGGCGTGTTCGAGCATCAGCGCGGCGAAGGCATCGACCGGC